>NZ_JNWJ01000026.1:0-167173 GCF_000716805.1 Streptomyces yerevanensis
ACCCAGGGGCGCGGGGAACGGCGCGAGCAACCACACTCAACCCGCAGCCGCCCAACCGCCGGAGGCACCCCGCGGGGAACGGCGCGACCAGCCACAACGAACCCGCAGCTACCCCGCGCCACCCGGAGGGTAAGGCGGCCGAGCCGGAATCCCCACGCCGGAGGCGGACGGCAGCGGCGGCAGCGCCGTCTCGTGCAGCCAGGCGGAGAACAGGTCGTCCAGCGAATCGGCCGCGTACCGTGCGACGTGTCGCGTGAACGCCTCCGTCGTCACCGCGCCGCCCCGGTGCAGCGCCCCCCACGCGCGCAGCATCCGGAAGAACGCCTCGTCGCCCAGCGCGCAGCGCACCGCATGCAGCACCAGCCCGCCACGCTCGTAGAGCCGGTCGTCGAACATCAACTTACGGCCCGGATCCGCCAGTTGGAGGTCCTGTGGCAACCCGCTCAGCTTCCGGTGCGCCAAAGCGGCGAGCGCCTGCGCACTGCGTCCGCCCGACCGCTCCGACCACAGCCACTCCGCGTACTTCGCGAACCCTTCGTTCAGCCAGATGTGCCGCCAGTCGGCGATGCTCACACTGTTGCCGAACCACTGGTGCGCCAATTCGTGCGCGACAAGGCGCTCCGAACCCCGCGCACCGTCCACGTGGTTGGCGCCGAACAGGGAAAGCCCTTGCGCCTCCACCGGGACGTCCAGCTCCTCCTCGGTGACGACGACCGCGTACTCACCGAACGGATACGGGCCGAAGACTTCCTCGAACAGCTCCATCATCGCGGGCTGCCGCGCGAAGTCCCGGGAGAACGGGGTGAGCAGATGCGCCGGGATGTGTCCGGCCTGCGGCACACCGCCGAGGCCGGGGTCGCCGAGCAGCACCGTCTGGTACTTGCCGATGGACAGCCCGACCAGGTAGCTGGAGGTGGGTGCCGACTGCTCGTAGACCCAGGTGGTCGTCGAGGCCTTCGTCGTCCGGGTCAGCAGCCGACCGCCCGCCACGACCGAGTACGCGGACGGCGTGGTGATCGACAGCTGGTACGAGGCCTTGTCGGCGGGCCGGTCGTTGCACGGGTACCAGGACGGTGCCCCGACCGGCTGGCTGGCCACCAGCGCCCCGTCCTCCAACTCCTCCCAGCCGAGCCCGCCCCAGGGGCTGCGTACCGGCTTGGGATTGCCCGACCAGTGCACCTCCACCGTGAAGGCGGCCCCGGCCCGGATCGGCTTCGCCGGGCGGATGCGGAGCCGGCCGCCCCGGTGCGTGTAGTGCGGTGCCCGGCCGTCGACCCGTACCCGGCCCACCTTGAAGTCGGCGAGGTTCAGCAGGAACTCGGCGAGCGGCGCCCGGCCCGCTATGGCGTTGAGCCGGGCGGTGCCGGACAGCCGGTTGGGGCCGGGACGGTAGTCCAGGGCGAGTTCGTACCGGTGCACCCGGTAGCGGGCATCCCCGTTCGCCGGGAAGTACGGGTCCGCTGCCACTGTCCGCTGCGCCACTGCTGTGTCCGCTCCCTGCCCTGTGCTCGTACGACGTGCCGGTGCCACCTCCCCGGGCGCCGTACGGGCCGCGCCTAGGGCCTGCCCGGCGGATCATGCCGGAGACGCGGGGTCTGGCACGCACATCTGCCGCGTTGTCGTCAATCGCCGACGCTCCGCGTCGACTCAATCCTCCGCCTTGCAGCTGCACGCACCAGACCCCGCTCACCTCTGCCTACAAGGCGTCCCTTGCTCTCCTCCGACTTGATCCGCCGGACAGACCCTAGGGACGCCATGCTTCGATCGGGTTGCCCAGCCAGCGGGTGTCGTCGGGAACGGATTCCGCCGCCATGACGAGGGATGCGGGTCCCAGTGTGCTGCGGGCTCCGACGGTGCTGCCAGGCAGAACGATTCCGCCCGGGCCCAGGGTGGCGCCCTCACGGAGGACCACAGTATCCGTCCGCAAGATCCGGTCGTGGAAGAGGTGGGTCTGCAGGACGCAGCCGCGGTTCACGGTGGCGGCGTCCTCGAGGGTCACCAGGTCCGTCTCCGGCAGCCAGTAGCTCTCGACCCATACGCCCTTGCCGATCCGGGCGCCGAGCCCGCGCAGCCACAGCGACATCACGGGCGTACCGGCCACGGAACCGGCCAGCCACGGCACGGCCACCACCTCGACGAAGGTGTCGGCCAGCTCGTTGCGCCACACGAAGCCGCTCCACAGCGGGTGCTCACCGGTCCGGTGCCGGCCCACGAGCAGCCACTTCGCCACGATGGACACCAGGCCGGCGACCGCGCCCGCGCCGAGCAGCACCACGCCGCCGAGCAGCCACGCCCACGCGCCCAGCGTGCTGAGCACGGCCACCGTCAGCACGGCCAGCGCGGCCGAGCAGAACACCGGGACGATCCGGCACAGCTCCACCAGACCGCGCGCCCACAGCAGCCGCTTGGGCGGATCGTACGTACGGCTCTGGTCGGCGTCGTTGGTCGCACGCGGCAGCTTCACCGGCGGCAGCCCCAGATACGAGCTGCCCTTCTTGGCCTTCTTCGGCGTCGCGGACAGCACCCCGACCAGGCCGCCGTCCGGCACGGAGCGGCCCGGCGCGGTCATCCCGGAGTTGCCGAGGAAGGCCCGGCGGCCGATCTCCGCCCGCCCGATCCGCATCCAGCCGCCCCCGAGCTCGTACGGAGCGGTCAGTGTGTCGTCCGCGAGGAACGCGCCCTCGCCGACCGTGGTGAGGCTGGGCAGCGCGAGGACGGTGGACACCTCGGCGCCCCGCCCGATCTTCATCCCGAGCAGCCGCAGCCACACCGGCGTGACCAGCCCGGCGTACAGCGGGAACAGCGTCTCGCGGGAGCGGTCCATCAGCTGCGTGACCGTCCAGGCCTGCCAGCCGATCCGGCTGTGCGTGGGATGCGTGCCGGGACGCAGGCCCAGGCTGAGCAGTCGTACGGAGATCAGCAGGAGCAGCGCGTACACGAAACCGAAGGTCAGCGTCGCCGGCACCAGCGCGAGCGCGGCACCCCGCAGGGCCTCGCCGAGCCCGGCGTCCGGAGTGACGAAGACGCTCGTCACGAGGAGGGCGGCCAGCGCGGCGAGCAGCGGCAGCGCCGTCAGGGCGAACCCGGTGGCGCCGTACATGATTCCCCAGTACGTCCCCTTCCGCGGGCGCTCCTTGGGCCAGTCCCGTTTCGCCTTGCCGAGCTTGACCGCGGGAGCGCCCGCCCAGCGCTGACCGGTGGGGATGTGCCCGGACACGGCGGAACCGGGGGCCACCTCGGCCCGCTTGCCGACGCGGGCGCCCGGGAAGAGCATGCCGCGGGTGCCGACCACCGCGCCCGCGCCCACCTTGACCGGGCCGATCTCCAACCGGTCGCCGTCCAGCCAGTGCCCGGACAGGTCCACCTCGGACTCGACGGCCGCACCGCGGCCGAGCTTGAGCATGCCGGTCACCGGCGGCAGCGAGTGCAGATCGACGTCGGGGCCGATCTTCGCACCGAGCGCCCGCGCGTACCGCTCCAGCCAGGACCCGGTCAGCGAGGTCGCACCGCTGAACTCGGCGAGCCGCTCCGCCGTCCACAGCCGCAGATGCACGCTCCCGCCGCGGGGGTAGCGGCCGGGCTTCACGCCCCGCAGCAGCAGCCGGGCACCACCCGCCGCGATCGCGAGACGCCCAGGCGGACTGAAGAACAGCGCCGCCCCGGCAGCGACGGCCCACCAGGAAGTCTGAGGAGCCCAGGGGTACGCGCCGAACCAGTGCAGGGCGTTCCCGAGCGCGGCCAGCGCCACCGTCCAGCGCAGCCCGAGGATCGTGAACAGCGGGACCAGCAGAAGCAGTTGAACGACCTTGGCCCGCAGCGGCACCGGCGCGATCTCGCGGGCGGCGCCGTCGCCCTGCGCGGACTTCTCCAGATGCCGGGCCAGCTTGCGCAGCACGGGGTGCTGATAGATGTCGACCACGGCGGCGCTGGGATAGCGGGTGCGCAGCTTGGTGGTGAGCTGGGCGGCGGCCAGGCTGCTGCCGCCGATCGCGAAGAAGTCGTCCCGCGCGCTGCCCACGGGGATGCCGAGGACCTCGCTCCACTGCTCGGCGAGCCAGGCCTCGGTGCCGTACAGCTGCTCGGCGGGACCGCTCGTCTCCAGTTCGGGCAGCGGCCAGGGCAGCGCGTTGCGGTCGACCTTGCCGGAGGTGCGGGTCGGCAGCTCGTCGACGGGTGCGAGCAGCGGCACCAGAGCGGCGGGCAGTTCGGCGCGCAGCTTCTCGACGGCACTCGCGTGGTCCCAGCCGTCCTGCGTCACCACATAGCCGACGAGCAGCTGATTGCCGCTGCGCGCGCTGCGCACGGCGGCAGCCGCGCCCTGGACACCGGGCAGAGCCTGGAGCGCGGCGTCGACCTCGCCCAGCTCGATCCGCCGCCCGCCGAGCTTGATCTGCTCATCGGCCCGCCCGAGGAAGACCAGCCCCTCCGGCTCGGCCTTGACCAGGTCACCACTGCGGTACGCACGCTTCCAGCCCAACGACTCCAGCGGGGCGTACTTCTCCGCGTCCTTCTCGGGGTCGAGATAGCGGGCCAGACCCACTCCGCCGATCACCAGCTGCCCGCTGGCGCCCATCGGCACCGGCTCCCCGGCCTCGTCGACGACGGCCAGCTCCCAGCCGTTCAGCGGCAGCCCGATCCGGATCGGCTCCTCACCGGTCATCAGCGAGGCGCACGCGACCACGGTGGCCTCGGTGGGCCCGTACGTGTTCCACACCTCGCGCCCCTCGGTCACCAGCCGCTGGACCAGCTCGGGCGGGCAGGCCTCGCCGCCGAAGATCAGCAGCCGTACGTCGTTGAGGGCTTCCGGCTCCCACAGGGCGGCCAGCGTCGGCACCGTGGACACCACGGTGATCTCCTGCTCCACCAGCCAGGGCCCGAGATCGGCGCCGCTGCGCACCTGGGAACGCGGCACGGGCACCAGACAGGCCCCGTACCGCCAGGCCAGCCACATCTCCTCGCAGGAGGCGTCGAAGGCGACGGACAGCCCGGCCATGACCCGGTCGCCGGGCCCGATCGGCTCCTCGGTGAGGAACAGCTCGGCCTCGGCGTCCACGAAGGCGGCGGCGCTGCGGTGACTGACGGCGACGCCCTTGGGCTTCCCGGTCGAGCCGGAGGTGAAGATGATCCAGGCGTCGTGCTCGGTACCGGGCCGCGCGGCGGGAATCTCGCTCTTCTCACCGACGGTCAGCTCGTGCCCGGCCCCGACGACCGCCCGCACTCCGGCCTCGCCGAACACCAACTCGGCCCGCTCGTCGGGGTCTTCGGCGTCCACCGGCACATAGGCGGCGCCTGCGGCCAGTACGGCGAGGATGGCGACGTACAGGTCATTGGTCCCGGAGGGGACGCGTACGCCGACCCGGTCGCCGAGGCCGACCCCGGCAGTGCTCAGGCGTCGCCGCAGGTTCTCGACCTCGACGGCCAGCGCCCGGTACGTCAGGGGGCGACTTCCGTCGTCCAGGGCGAGCTCGTCCGGGTACGAGCGGACGGAGGCCTCGAAGACATCGACAAGGGTGCGGGGAGAGGCCGCGGGGCCCGCGGAGAAACGTGCCGTATTACCGAACTGTTCGCGGATCTCTGCGTCGAGCACACCGAGAGCGCTGCTCTCGTGTATGGCTGTCATCGCGACCTCGCCTCTCGTTCCCGGAAACCTCCGGGGCGCTGGCGGGCCCGCAGGTCTGCCTGGGGTTGTCCGTTTCCAGCTCCGTAACAAGCCGGAAATCCTAGTACGACTCTGGACTCGCCCCTTGCGAGCAGCCACGCGGGAGGTCCGTTCGGGGCTGCCCATCGAAGGCGCCCACCCGCCGTGACCTCACGATCTGCCCCTCGGACGAGAGATCGCCCACACATCGGCCGAAGGCGGACATCTGACGAATCATTAAGCACACCAATATGGGCACATTGCTTTTAAATTGGGCGTATCCAGCTAATTTTCCCCTCGTTGGGGAGTGCATGGCGACGATGAGCACGCAGGGCATGGTGGCATGAGCGGTTACTGGCCTCAGCCCGAGGACGGGTTGGGCAGCACTCGATATCAGTCGGGCTCCTTCGGAGCGGACGTGCTCGACCCCACCGTCCCCGAAGGCCTGCACACCGAGTGGGACTTCGACCATGACCTGACCCGGCTGCTGCAGACCGGTGCCTCCGCCGCACCCGTCTCCGAGACGCCCGCCATCCCGCGCAAGCGGGGCGCCCGTCGCCGGCCGAACCGGCTGGTGCGGAGCGTCCGTTGGTTCCGGAGGCCGTGGCTGAAGGTGCTGAGCCTGTCCATCGCGGCACTGACCGCGGTGACCGTGGGCATGGTGAGCGTGCTCGGCGCGTTGGTCGCCTACGATCCGCTGCGCCGCGTGGCGTCCCCGGGGGCCCATGGGCTGGCCGCATGGTGGCCGCTGCTGGTCTACGGGCCGTGGCTGGTGGCCTCGTTGTCCATCCTGCGGGCCGCGCTGCACTGCCGCCGCGCCGCGCACTCCTGGGCCGTGGTGCTGCTGTTCTCCGCCGTCGCGATGTGCCTGTGTGTCGCCCATGCGCCCAAGACGCCGCTCGCGATGGCGGTGGCGGCCCTGCCGCCGGTCACCGCCTTGCTCTCCTTCCAGCAGCTCGTCCGCCAGCTCACGCTCACCACCCCCGCCAAGCCGGTCCTGCCCCGCCAGCGGCAAGCCGGACGACACGCCACCGACTGACTCCCGCACGCGCCACGCTCCCGGACGAGAGGTCCGGGAGCGGGGTCATTCCGGCTCACCTGCAACCCCGTAAAACAGCTTGTGCGGGCCGAGAATCAGCTCGGCCCGCACAAGTTGGGGTTTACCTTCAGTGTCCGAGGGGGGACTTGAACCCCCACGCCCGATAAAGGGCACTAGCACCTCAAGCTAGCGCGTCTGCCATTCCGCCACCCGGACAAGGTGTTGGTCGTGCGGGAACCACCCCGCGGCGACAGAGGAAACATTACCAGGCTTCCGGAGGCTCCCGATCACGGGCCGGCGGCGTGTGAACCCCGTGTGACGGGCCGGTCCCGGCCTTGGGGGAGGGGCGGTCGGAGAGGGAGGATGAGTGGGAGAAGCAGCAGTGAACCCGGGAGGCAGCAGCGTGAGTGAGTCGGACACGGCCAGGAACATCACCGGTGAGGACGAGGTCGTCGACCTCTGCCGCGAGCTGATCCAGATCGACACCAGCAATTACGGCGACCACTCGGGCCCGGGCGAGCGCAGGGCCGCCGAGTACGTCGCCGAGAAGCTCGCCGAGGTGGGGCTCGAACCGCAGATCTTCGAGTCGCACAAGGGCCGCGCCTCCACGGTCGTCCGGATCGAGGGCGAGGACCGATCCCGGCCCGGGCTGCTCATCCACGGCCACACCGACGTCGTACCCGCCAACGCCTCGGACTGGACCCACCACCCGTTCTCCGGCGAGATCGCGGACGGCTGTGTGTGGGGCCGGGGCGCCGTCGACATGAAGGACATGGACGCGATGACCCTCGCGGTCGTACGCGACCGGCTGCGCAGCGGACGTAAGCCGCCCCGTGACCTCGTGCTGGCCTTCCTGGCCGATGAGGAGGCCGGCGGCAAGTTCGGGGCGAAGCACCTCGTCGACAAGCATCCGGACCTCTTCGAGGGCGTGACCGAGGGGATCGGCGAGGTCGGCGGGTTCTCCTTCACGGTCAACGAGAAGCTGCGGCTGTATCTCGTCGAGACCGCCCAGAAGGGCATGCACTGGATGAAGCTGACCGTGGACGGCACTGCCGGACACGGTTCGATGATCCACCGGGACAACGCCATCACCGAACTCTCCGAAGCCGTCGGCCGGCTCGGCCGGCACAGGTTCCCGGTGCGCGTGACGAAGACACTGCGGCACTTCCTCGACGAGCTGGGCGACGCCCTCGGCACCGAGCTCGATCCGGAGAACATGGACGAGACGCTCGCCAAGCTCGGCGGCATCGCCAAGCTCATCGGCGCCTCGCTGCAGAACACCGCCAACCCGACCCAACTGGGCGCCGGTTACAAGGTGAACGTGATTCCGGGCCAGGCCACCGCGCACGTCGACGGCCGCTATCTGCCGGGCTACGAGGAGGAGTTCCTCGCCGACCTGGACCGGATCCTCGGCCCGAACGTGAAGCGTGAGGACGTACACGCCGACAAGGCGCTGGAGACCACCTTCGACGGGGCCATCGTCGACGCCATGCAGACCGCCCTGTCCGCCGAGGATCCGATCGCGCGAGCCGTGCCCTACATGCTGTCGGCCGGCACCGACGCCAAGTCCTTCGACGACCTCGGCATCCGCTGCTTCGGCTTCGCCCCGCTGAAGCTGCCGCCGGAGCTGGATTTCGCGGGCATGTTCCACGGTGTCGACGAGCGGGTGCCGGTCGATGCCCTGAAGTTCGGCGTGCGCGTACTCGACCGCTTCATCGAGGCGTCCTGAACAATGATGTGTCCCGAATTAACACGCTGAAACGAAACTCCAATAATCGCCTGCGCGTGCGGAGTTGACTGAGAAGGGTGAATGGGCTCATAGGCTCGTAGCTCTATTACTCCCTCCTCGTTACAGGTGGTGCGACCCGTGACCAGGGTCGCATTGCCAACAAGGAGGAATAATGATCAAGAAGATCGTCGCTGCTGCGGCTGCCACTGGTGGCCTCGTTCTCGCTGGTGCGGGAGTTGCGGCTGCCGACGCGGGTGCCCAGGGTGCTGCAGTGCACTCGCCCGGCGTGCTTTCGGGCAACGTCGTTCAGGCGCCGCTCCACGTGCAGTCGAACGTGTGCGGCAACACGGTCTCCGTGATCGGGCTGCTGAACCCCACCTTCGGCAACACCTGCATCAACGCGTGACGTTGTGCCTCACCCCATGAGGGTCTGAGTTCGCGGCCCCGGAGTGCGCGCCACGCGTTCCGGGGCCGCCGACTTTCCGCATTCCGCGTACGTGCACTGGGTGCGTGCGCATTCCTGAAGCAACAAGGCAGGGAAAAGCTATGCGACAGGTCACCCGCAAGGGCCTGATGACCGTGGCGGCAGCCACCGGCGTCCTGGCTGTCACCGGCGGCTACGCGCACGCCGACTCCGGGGCGGACAGCTCCGCCTCCAACTCCCCGGGCGTGCTCTCCGGGAACTCCGTGGAGGCGCCGGTCAACGTGCCGGTGAACGTCTGCGGCAACACCGTGAACGTGGTCGGGCTGCTCAACCCGGCGGTGGGCAACAGCTGCGCCAACGAGGGCGGCGGTTCCGGCAACTCGTCCGGTGACAACTCGTCCGGCGGCGGCTCACAGGCCGACGGACACACCAGTGACTCACCCGGCATCGGCTCCGGCAACCACGTGCAGGTCCCGGTGGACGTACCGGTCAACGTCTGCGGCAACGGCGTCAACGTCGGCGGTATCGGCAACGAGGCCGCGGACAACGACTGCGGCAACACCGGGGGCGGTCACGAGACGACGCCTCCCGGCAACGAGACGCCTCCGGGTGACCCGGAGCAGCCGGGCACGCCGCAGCCGCCGTCCGCGGACAAGGAGCAGGTAGGCGCTTCGACGCCGAACAACCGGGCCGGCGCACAGCCCCAGGGCTCCGCGCAGCTCGCGGCGACCGGCAGCGAGCTGCCGATCGGCCTCGCGCTGCCGGTGGGCGCGGGCGCGCTGCTGATGGGCGCCGTGCTCTACCGCAAGGCACGGGCCGCGGCGTAACCAGGCCCGGAAGGCACCGACCACCTGCTGAAACTTGAGCGGGCCCCGCGGTCGCGGGGCCCGCTCAAGTTTCAGCCACTGCGTGTCACCACGTGGCACGCACCTGGCGGATGATCCGCCGGCGCAACCGCACCCTGCGGCTGCCGTCGGGGTGCAGGCTGAGGCGGTCCAACTCCCAGTGTCCGTACTCCGCATGGTCCGTCAGCAAGCGCGTCGTTTCCTTGCGGGAGACCCCGCGCGGCACGTACACGTCGACAAATTCGTATTCCGGCATCGCATCTATTGTGCGGGCAGAGGCCCGGTACGGATAGCGTCTGCACTATGTCTGATGCTGCGCAGCCCACCGCTGCCGAGGTACGCGCCGCCGCCGAGGCGATCAAGGCTGCGCTCGACCGCCACCTTGCGGCGGTCGAGCGCAGGTCGGGTGAGGACGACCCGGCCGTCTACGAGGCGTTCAACGAGCTGGCTTCGGCCGCCGAGGAGTACGACGAGCTCCTCTACGACCGCTATGACGAGGTCACGCCCTTCGAGATCCCCGGTACGGAAGACACACTGCCGCCGTACACCGGTCCCGAGGAGCCGAACGCGCTGAGCGTGCTGATCCGCCGCGACTACGCCGTCGTGGAGCCGCAGCGGCTGCTGGCGCAGGCCCAGCGGGTGGAGGCCGTGGAGGAGTCGGGGGCGGCGGCCGCGGGCTTCGACGCGGCGGCCGGCACCGTGCACGGTGCGCTGGGCGTCCTGTTCGGCGAGTTCGAGCCGGACGAGATCGCTTCCCGGCACAAGGAGTTCGGCCTGGAGGAGGGCGACTCCACACTGTGGGTCACCGCCGCGGACGAAGCGGCCGAACCCGGCGAATGGCTGGACGCCCCCTTCGAGCAGGCCGACCCCCAGCGGATCATCTGCCGCTTCGACGTCAGCGCGGTCTTCGACGAGGAGACCGACGACGACCTCGACGAGAGCAGCGAGAACGGCCTCGCTCGGTCCCTCGGCCGGGGCCTGGACGACGACGAGGACTTGGAGCCACTGGACGCGGATCGCTTGGACGCGGATCGCTGAAAGCAGGCTGTGCGGGTGGCGGTCACGGGCTGGTCGGCCCGGTGACCGCCACCGGCGTTTTCGGGGCCTCCGCCGGTGGTTCGTGCGGTGCCGGCGGCCCTGTGGGCGCCGCGGTCAGCGCCAGTGCGGGGATCAACCGGCCGTCGGGACCTGGATCTTGAGCAGAGTGGGCAGGCGCGTGGTGCGGGGCTTGGCGGGGATCTCCGCCACCGTGTGGGGCAGGGCCTGTTCGACGCCGTGGACCACGGAGAGGTGGCTTTCGGCGCGGCCGAAGGCTGTGTAGATCCACGGTCTGGTCAGGGTCTGGGCGGCGTCGCCTGGCAGGACCACGATCGCGGCGGGCCAGCGTCGGCCGACTGCCTGGTGCGCGGTGAGCGCCCAGCCGTGGCGTACGGACTGCTCGACCCGCTCCTTCGGTACGACCACGGAGGCGCCCGCGCACTCCAGGTGCAGCCCTTCGGCGTCGGCCTTCACCACGTGGCCGGGCGCCGTACGGCCCGGAGCGGGCGCGTAGGCGATCCGGTCGCCGGGGTCGAAGCCGCCGAAGCGGCCCGGGCCCGGGTTGAGCCGTTCCTTCAGCGCGGCGTTCAGCGCCCGGGTGCCCGCCGCGCCGCCATGGCCCGGCGTGATCACCTGGGTCTGCTCCGCCGGGATCCCGAACGCCCGCGGCACCGAGTCCGCGACCAGCTGCACGGTGCGGTGCACCGCCTCGCCGGCGTCGCGCACCGGGACGATCACCACCTCCTTGCCGGGGGCCTCCACCTGGTTCAACTCGCCCACGCCGATGCCCGAGACCAGCTCACCGATCGGGCCGGGGTCCGGTGTCCGCGAGGCGATCTGCGGGCACACCCGCGCCGCGAGCAGATCGGCGAAGACCCGCCCGGGCCCCGCCGACCACAGCACACCGGGGTCACCGCTCAGCACAAGGCGTGCCCCGTCGGGCAGCGACTCGGCCAGCATCGCCGCGCTCTCCACGTCCAGCTGCGGGGCGTCGAGCACGACCAGCAGATCGGTCCGCAGCATGCCCTCCGCGTCACGGCCAGGGCCCTCGGCCCCGGACAGCAGGCCCGCGACGGTGGCCACGGTTTCGTGGGGCTCGGCTGCCGGCTCCCGCTGCTTGTGCCGCTCCTGCTGCTCGGCCGGCGCGAGCAGTGCTGCGAACCGCTGCCGTCCGTCCACGCTGTGCGTGGCCGCGCACACGCGTAGCCCCACCGTCCGGGCAGCGGCGACCAGGGCCGCTGGTTCCGCGCGGGACGCCTCGCCGCCGGTGTGGAGCACGAGGCCGTGGCCCGCGACGGCGCGAATCAGCTCGGCGGCGGAGCCGGTCGCGGCCGACTCCCAGTCGTCGGCCGAACCACCCTCCTTGGGCAGTGAGTTGACCACGCGCGCGAGCCCGTCGGCGAGGCTCTCCTCGGCGAGCGCGTACCGCTCCAGGCCGATGAGGACGCGTACCGGACGCTCCTGCTCTCCCTCCTCGGCCTCGTCACCGGACTCTCGGGGCGTCACGGGTGTGCCCGGCTCGTCCAGCGCGTCCTGGAAGACCAGCGCGTCCCCCTCGGCGATGGCGCTCTGCACGGCGGCGTCCGGATCCGGCACGGCGCGCTGCGCGAGCGCGGTGCTGAGCGTCGGAGCTTCCAGCGCGGTGTGCCCGACCAGGGCGGCCTGCTCCAGGAGCCATACGGTGACCGCCCGGCCCCGTCGCTCGTCGCCGGGCCCGCACTCCGCGCCGAGCAGCGCCCGCGCGAATCCGTCCGCCTGCTCCGGCCGCACCCCCGCCACGCGCAGCAACTGCCAGGGATCCTCGCGCAGTTGGCCGTGAGCTCCCTCCCCGAGGGCCGCGGTGACCTGCGGTGCGAGCGCTTCGGGTGCGCCGCCCTCGAGGAGTACGGCCCGTACGGCATCGACGGCCTCGGTCGGCACCGGCGCGGCGGCGGACGAGGTCATGGGCTGCGGCCGTCGCACCGGCTCGGGCGCGACCCTGCGCGGCGCCGACTCCGCCTCGCTGAAGACGCTCCCGCCGGGCTTCTCCCCGCTCTCCACCGCTCGCACGGCCGCGAGCAGATCGGCTGCCGTCCCGCTCAGCTTCTTCCCGCTCTCGACGGCCTTCTTCTCGGCCTTCCGCCGCTCGATCCGCTCCCGCAGCTCCCGCTGCGCGGCCAACTCGGCCTCGGCTTCGGACAATTCACCGCCCGCGCCGGATTCCCCCGCAGCGCCAGAGGGGCTCTCCTCGGTATCCTCACGGTCGGTCACGGTGCCGCCTTCACCGGCCGCGCTGTCGGCGGCAGCGCGGCCCTCGACGTCCTCTCGGTCGGCCGCGGCGCCGGCCGGGTCGGCGGCGTCCGCCGCCCCCTCGCCGGAGGCACCCTTCTCGGCTCCGGGGTCCCCGGCCCCGGAGCCCGAGTCGGCCCCCGGGCCGGCGGTCGGCGTCCCGGGCTCGGCTTCCTCCGTGGCAGCGGGCTCCATGCCGGCGGGATCCGTGGTCACAGCGTGCTCCAGTGGTGATCGGGATAGCGGTGCACGGGCGCTGACACGTCGTCGAGCGCTCGGCAGATCTCGTCAGGAAGACTAAGGGCCTCCACTGACAACGCGGCCGTGAGCTGCAGTGCGTTACGCGCGCCGATGATGGGGGCGGCGACGCCGGGCCGGTCGCGGACCCACGCGAGGGCCACCTGGAGCGGTGTGACCGCCAGCCCGTCCGCGGCGGTCGTGACCGCGTCCACGATGCTGCTCGCCGCCTCGTCCAGATACGGCGCGACGAAGGGTGCCAGATGCTCCGACGCACCCCGGGAGTCCGCGGGCGTACCGTTTCGGTACTTGCCCGTCAGTACGCCCCGGCCGAGCGGCGAGGACGGGAGCAGCCCGATGCCCAGGTCCATGGCCGCGGGCAGCACCTCGCGTTCGACGCCGCGTTGCAGCAGTGAGTACTCCATCTGCGTACTGGACAGCCGGGTCCGTATGCCGGGCGCCGCGAGCTGCCAGGTCGCCGCCTTGGCGAGCTGCCAGCCACAGAAGTTGGACACCCCGGCATACCGGGCGCGACCGCTGCTGACCGCGATGTCGAGGGCCTGGAGGGTCTCCTCCAGCGGTGTCTCCGGATCGAAGGCGTGGACCTGCCAAAGATCCACATAGTCCGTGCCGAGCCGTGCCAGCGAGGCGTCGAGCGCGGAGAGCAGATGCCCGCGCGAACCGTCGAAGCGCCGGTCCGGATCCGGCACGCTTCCCGCCTTCGTCGAGATCACCAGATCCCGGCGCGGCACCAGCCCCTCCATGAGCTGCCCGAGCAGATACTCGGCCTCCCCGTCGCCGTACACGTCCGCCGTGTCGACGAGGGTGCCGCCCGCCTCCCAGAACGCCTTCAACAGGTCCGCGGCGTCATGCTCGTCGGTGTCCCGGCCCCAGGTGAGGGTGCCGAGCCCGATCCGGGACACACGCAGGCCGGTACGGCCGAGATGCCTCTGCTCCATGTCGGCTGAGATTACTGGCCCGAAGTCAGTGCGGGGGAACCCTGTGGACAACCAGGATCACCCGAGCCCGAAGCCGTCCCCGAAGCCGTCCCCGCCCGGGCTCCCTGCCACCGGGTCCGAGGGCGCGCTAGGGTGCCGCACAAGGGACGTTACTGATCAGTAAGGGGAATCGGCCATGCAGCTCGGGATCAATCTCGGCTACTGGGGCGCCGGAATGGACGCCGACAATCTCACCGTGGCCAAGGAGGCCGACCGTCTGGGCTACGCGGTCTGCTGGGCCGCCGAGGCGTACGGCTCGGACGCGGCCACCGTGCTCACCTGGGTCGCCGCACAGACCGAGCGCATCGACGTCGGCTCGGCCATCTTCCAGATCCCGGCCCGCCAGCCGGCGATGACCGCGATGACCGCCGCGACGCTCGACTCGCTCTCCGGTGGCCGCTTCCGCCTCGGCCTCGGCGTCTCCGGACCCCAGGTCTCCGAGGGCTGGTACGGCGTCAAGTTCGACAAGCCGCTGGCCCGCACCCGCGAGTACGTCGAGATCATCCGCAAGGCGATGACCCGCGAGCGCCTGTCGTACGAGGGCGAGCACTGGACGCTGCCGCTGCCGGACGGTCCGGGCAAGCCCATCAAGCTGACCGTGCACCCGCAGCGCGAGCACATCCCGCTCTACATCGCGGCGATCGGCCCCAAGAACCTGGAACAGACCGGCGAGATCGCCGACGGCGCCCTGCTGATCTTCCCCTCCGCCGAGCACATGGAGGAGACCACGCTGCGGCACCTGCGCGCGGGCCGCGAGAAGGCCGGCCTGACGATGGACGGCTTCGACGTCTGCCCGACGCTGCCGATCGCCCTCGGCGACGACAAGGACGTGGCCACGCTCGCCGACACCTTCCGCCCGTACACCGCGCTGTACGTCGGCGGCATGGGCAGCCGCAAGCAGAACTTCTACAACCAGCTCGCCCAGCGCATGGGTTACGAGAAGGAAGCCGCCGAGATCCAGGACAAGTACCTGTCCGGCGACAAGGAGGGCGCCGCATCCGCCGTACCGCACGACCTGATCGACAAGACGACCCTGCTGGGCTCGGTCGACCGGATCGCGGACCGGATGAAGTCCTACGCCGAAGCCGGAGTCACCACTCTGACCCTCGCTCCCGCGGGTTTCACGCTCGACGAGCGTCTTGCCTCGCTCCGCGCCGGCACGGAGGCCCTCGAACGCGCCGGACTGTGACACCGGATCGACCGCGGTAGGTTTCTGCGGCCGTGGTGGGGGCTCGGGGGTCTTCCCCGCCACGGCCGTTACGGGAACAACGCGCCGACGGCCCCTGTGGTTACGCGTCGCAGAGGCCTCGGGCGTCCATCGTTCGGCGGATTTGTCCGACACAGGTGTTGCCGCACCCCTGGCAGCGCATTTGACTCGTTCTTTGCGGAGTTCTGGGAGTTCTGCAGAGATTAGGGGCAGTGATGCTTTCGGCCAAGAGTCTGTTTCAGGAGATCCTCGACAACGACGAGTCGTTCCGGCTCTTCTGTTCCATCGCCGCCAGCGGGGAGTCACAGGGGGGCTGGGAGAACGCGCGCATCGCGGCTCTCGTACCGGACAGCGAGCGCGCGCTCGCGCCCAAGATCACCCGCCACGGCGCCGACGAGGACAAGCACGGGCGCATCTTCAACGCCCTCATGAAGAAGCGAGGCCTCGAACCCGTCGAGATCCCGCCCGCCACCGACTACACCATGCTCCTGGAGAACAACGGCATCGGCCTCGCCCACGAGAAGCTCAAGGGCGACCAGGCGCTCACCGTCGAAGACATCATCACCTACCTCGCGCACAGCAGGGTCACCGAGCAGCGCGCCTCCGAGGAGATGGAGCTTCTCCGCAAGCACTTCGCCGACCATCCCGACCTCGGCCGAGCCGTCAAGATGATCTCCAACGACGAGGACAACCACCTCGCGTACTGCCACGAGGAACTGCTGCGTTTCGCGGCGGCGGGCCACGGCCGGTTGATCCAGCGCATCCTGCGCGAGTGCGCGCTCGCCGAGATCCGCATCTACCGGGATGTCAGCCTCGCCGTGATGGCCGGCATGGGGCGCATCCTCGGCTGGTCGAAGGCCAGGTCCGGCGTCCTCGCCGCGGGCATCCACGCCGTCTACCTGTACGAGCGGCTCGGCGGCTGGCGCCGCATGGTCTCCCTGAAGATGCCCGAGCGCCGCGACGCCCTGGGCGGGTCGGCATCGGCGGCCCCCGGGTTCGCGTAACGGCACGATCCACGCGCGCGTGCCGCTCGTACCCGACACGAGTACGGGCACGCGCGTGGAGGCCGACAAGCGACCCTGTGGAACTCCGGTGCCTCCCGGACCGGGACACATCCCGGCGGCGGCTTACGCTGGGCCGCATGCCCACGTTGATCCTTGTCCGGCACGGACGTTCCACCGCCAACACCGAGGGACTGCTCGCCGGGTGGACGCCCGGCGTCTCCCTCGACGAGCGCGGCGCCGAACAGGCCGCCGAGCTGCCCGGGCGGCTCGGCGGGCTGCCGATATCCGAGGTCGTCACCAGCCCCCTGGAGCGCTGCCAGGAGACCCTGCGCCCCCTGCTCGACGCCCGGCCCGAGCTGCGCGCGCACACCGATGAACGCATAGGGGAGTGCCACTACGGCGACTGGTCGGGGCGCAAACTCGCCGAGCTGATGGACGAGCCGCTGATGGAGGTCGTACAGGCGCATCCGTCCGCCGCCGCGTTCCCGGGCGGCGAGTCGATGCGGGCGATGCAGACCCGGGCCGCCGAAGCCGTACGCGAGTGGAACGCGCGCGTGGAGCGCGATCACGGCGCCGACGCCGTGTACCTCATGTGCTCGCACGGCGACATCATCAAGTCCCTCGTCGCGGACGCACTGGGGCTTCATCTGGACCTCTTCCAGCGGATTTCCGTAGAACCGTGTTCCATCACCGCGATCCGCTACACACGGCTGCGGCCGTTTCTCGTACGCCTCGGGGACACCGGTGATTTCGCCTCCCTCGCGCCGCGCGAGGAGCCTCCGGGCGGTGACGCCACGGTGGGTGGCAGTGCGGGCGCACCGTGATCGTCAGCCGCAGTAGGGTGAAGCGGTCGAAGCAGCGCAGCAGTTGTCAGCAGCAGACGCAGTCGATGGCAGAAGCACTCGATCCAATGGAGACAGGACGTGTCCCGTCAGGTGTTCCTCTACGACCCACCGGACCGTTTCGTGACCGGTACGGTCGGGCTGCCCGGGCGCCGTACCTTCTTCCTGCAGGCCACCGCCGGGCCCCGGGTGACCAGCGTGGCTCTGGAGAAGACGCAGGTGGCGGCGCTCGCCGAGCGGATGGACGAGCTTCTCGACGAGGTCGTACGACGTACGGGAGGCAGTGCGGCCGTCCCGGCGGTGGCCCCGACGGAGGTCTCCGACACCGCCCCTCTGGAGACTCCCGTGGAGGAGGAGTTCCGGGTCGGCACCATGGCGCTGGCCTGGGACGGTGACGAACAGCGCATGATCGTCGAGGCGCAGGCGCTCGTCGAGCTGGACGCCGACTCCGAGGAGGACCTCGCCGCCGCCGAGGAAAGGCTCCTGCAGGACGAGGAGAACGGCCCGCCGATGCTGAGGGTCCGCCTCACCGGCGCGCAGGCCAGGGCCTTCGCCAAGCGCGCCCTCGACGTCGTCAACGCGGGCCGGCCGCCCTGCCCGCTGTGCAGTCTCCCGCTCGATCCGGAAGGACACGTATGTCCGCGCCAGAACGGATACCGCCGCGAGGCGTGACGACCACGGCCGAGCTGCTCGCCGAGGGCGAGCTGACGGTGCGCGGCCAGGTGCGTGAGGCCTCCAACGCGGTCCTGCTGTGCGATGTGACGTACGAGGACCGCATCGAGCCCTGCGTCTACAAGCCGGTCGCCGGAGAGCGCCCGCTGTGGGACTTCCCCGACGGCACCCTCGCCCAGCGGGAGGTCGCCGCGTACGAGGTGTCCGAGGCGACCGGCTGGGGGCTCGTCCCCATCACCGTGCTGCGCGACGGGCCGTACGGCGAGGGCATGTGCCAGCAGTGGATCGAGCCGGTGCCCGGCTCTGAACTGCTCGCGCTGGTCGACGGCGAGGAGCCCGGCGAGGGCTGGAAGGCCATCGGGTTCGCCGAGGTGGGTGAGGGGCGTACGGCGCTGCTCGTGCACGCCGACGACGAGCGGCTGCGCAGGCTCGCCGTACTCGACGCCGTGATCAACAACGCCGACCGCAAGGGCGGGCATCTGCTGCCCACCGCCGAGGGGCGGCTGTACGGCATCGACCACGGGGTGACCTTCAACACCGAGAACAAGCTGCGCACGCTGCTGTGGGGCTGGGCGGGGGAGAAGCTCACCCCTGAGGCCGTCGACGTACTCGGAGGGCTCAAGGACGCCCTGGACGGGGCGCTGGGCCTGCGGCTGGCCGAGCTCATCACACAGGCCGAACTGGACGCCACACGCGCGCGTGTCGCCGATCTGCTCACCACGGGACGGCATCCGGAGCCCTCGGGGGAGTGGCCCGCGATCCCGTGGCCGCCCGTGTAGTACGGCCGGCACGGCGACGCACACTGCAGCCGCGTGCGCAAGAAGGCCTTCCCGGCCGCCGGGGTCCGATGCGGTTCGTATACGGAAGATGCGTCCGGTTAGGCTCAAGACATGTATGCCTGGCCCGCTTCTGAGGTCCCCGCCCTGCCTGGACAGGGCCGCGACCTCCGGATCCACGACACCGCGACCGGGGGTCTGATCACCCTCGATCCCGGCCCCGTCGCCCGTATCTATGTCTGCGGCATCACTCCGTACGACGCGACCCACCTCGGTCACGCGGCGACCTACAACGCGTTCGACCTCGTCCAGCGCGTGTGGCTCGACACCAAGCGGCAGGTTCACTACGTCCAGAACGTGACGGACATCGACGATCCGCTTCTCGAGCGCGCCGCCCGGGACGACATCGACTGGGTGGCACTCGCCGAGAAGGAGACCGCCCTCTTCCGCGAGGACATGACCGCCCTGCGGATGCTGCCCCCGAAGCAGTACATCGGCGCCGTCGAGGCGATACCCGGGATCGTCCCGCTCGTCGAGCGGCTGCGCGACGCCGGGGCCGCGTACGAACTCGAGGGCGACGTCTACTTCTCCGTGGAGGCGGACCCGCACTTCGGGAAGGTGTCCGGGCTGGACGCCGCCGCGATGCGGCTGCTGTCCGCCGAGCGCGGCGGTGACCCGGAGCGTCCGGGCAAGAAGAACCCGCTCGACCCGATGCTGTGGATGGCCGCCCGGGAGGGCGAGCCCAGCTGGGACGGCGGTTCGCTCGGGCAGGGGCGGCCCGGCTGGCACATCGAGTGTGTCGCGATCGCCCTCGACCACCTGGGCATGGGTTTCGATGTCCAGGGAGGCGGCTCCGATCTCGCCTTCCCGCACCACGAGATGGGGGCCTCCCATGCGCAGGCGCTGAGCGGGGAGTTCCCGTTCGCGCAGGCGTATGTGCATGCGGGCATGGTGGCGCTCGACGGCGAGAAGATGTCGAAGTCCAAGGGCAATCTGGTCTTCGTGTCGAAGCTGCGGCGCGACGGAGTCGACCCGGCGGCCATCCGGCTCGCCCTGCTCTCGCACCACTACCGGGCCGACTGGGAGTGGACCGACCAGGTACTCCAGGACGCCCTCGCGCGGCTGGAGCGCTGGCGGGCCGCCGTGTCGCGGCCCGACGGACCGGCCGCCGACGCGCTCGTCGAGGAGATCCGCGAGGCCCTCGCGAACGACCTGGACGCGCCCGCCGCGCTCACCGCCGTCGATCGCTGGGCCGCGCTCCAGCAGGAGCAGGGTGGCAGCGACGAGGGGGCCCCCGGCGTCGTATCGCGTGCGGTGGACGCGCTGCTCGGGGTGGCCCTGTAAGGCCGGCGAACAGGTTCGGAAGCTACCGAGGGCGGTGCGCCGCGTGCGCACCGCCCTTGTGGTTCCGCTCTTTCGGTTCAGTCCTCCGACGAGTCGTCAGCCGAGCCCTCGTCATCGGCCCCCGGGCGCTGCGGCTTCGGCGGCCGGGGACGGCCGCCCGGGTTGTCCCTCAGGAACGGGGCGGGATCGCCACTCTCCGTGGCATGCCCGCCGGCCTGGCCCGCCGCCGGGCCGTTGCCGTCCCGCCGCCGCAGATAGCGCTCGAACTCGCGGGCGATCGCGTCGCCCGAGGCCTCGGGAAGCTCGGCGGTGTCCCTGGCCTCCTCCAGCGACTGAACGTACTCGGCGACCTCGCTGTCCTCCGCGGCCAGCTGGTCCACGCCCAACTGCCAGGCCCGCGCGTCCTCGGGCAGCTCGCCCAGCGGGATACGCATGTCGATGAGGTCCTCCAGGCGGTTGAGGAGGGCCAGCGTCGCTTTCGGGTTCGGCGGCTGCGAGACGTAGTGCGGGACGGCCGCCCACAAGGAGACCGCCGGTACGCCCGCGTGTGTGCACGCCTCCTGGAGGATGCCGACGATGCCTGTCGGCCCCTCGTACTTGGTCTCCTCAAGGTCCATGGTGCGGGCCAGGTCCGCGTCGGACGTGACGCCGCTGACCGGGACCGGACGCGTGTGCGGGGTGTCGCCGAGCAGGGCGCCCATGATCACCACCAGCTCCACGCCCAGCTCATGGGCGAAGCCCAGGATCTCGTTGCAGAACGAGCGCCAGCGCATGGACGGTTCGATACCGCGGACCAGGACCAGGTCACGCGGCTTCTCGCCGCCGACCCGGACCACGGAGAGCCGGGTCGTCGGCCAGGTGACCTTGCGTACGCCGCCGTCCAGCCACACGGTGGGCCGGTTGACCTGGAAGTCGTAGTAGTCCTCGGCGTCGAGCGCCGCGAAGACCTCGCCCTTCCACTCCCTGTCGAGATGCGCGACCGCGGTGGAGGCGGCGTCGCCGGCGTCGTTCCAGCCCTCGAACGCGGCCACCATGACCGGGTCGACCAGCTCGGGAACCCCCTCGAGCTCGATCACCCAGCGCCTCCTTCCGACGTGCCCTCACGTACGCCCCAACCTTACGGCGTGCGTACAGGGCGCCCGCAGCCCCCTTGCACGGGGGAGTGAACGCATCACTGCCCCGTTCGCCACCCCGGAACACCCCCAAGTCATCCGAGCTGTGATCGCCCGTCCCTCACAGGGTGCTGCGCAGCCACTGCTCCACGCTCGCGATGTGCACCGTCGCCCAGGAGCGGGCCGCCTCCGCGTCGCGGTCGCGCAGGGCCGCGAGGATCGCGCGGTGCTCGTGCAGGGTGCGGCTGACCGCGTCCTCCTGGGTCAGCCCGCGCCAGATCCGGGCCCGCGTGGTGGGCCCGGAGAGACCGTCGAGGAGCGAGCAGAGCACGGAGTTGCCTGAGCTCTGCACGATGCCGCGGTGGAACTCCAGGTCGCAGGCCACGAGTTCCTCCACCGAGGGCTCGGCGCCCAGCGCGTCCAGCTGGGCCGTGAGCGCGTCGAGTTGCTGCTTGCTGATGCGCAGGGCGGCCATCGAGGTCGCGGCCGGCTCCAGGATGCGGCGTACGGCCAGGAACTCCAGGACCGTGTCGTCGCGGTGGAAGTCGACGACGAAGCTCAGCGCCTCCAGCAGAAGTTGCGGGTCCAGGCTGGTGACGTACGTGCCGTCGCCCTGCCGTACGTCCAGGATGCGGATCAGGGACAGCGCCCGTACGGCCTCCCGCAAGGAGTTGCGGGACAGGCCCAGATCGGCGGCGAGTTCGCTCTCCTTGGGGAGTCGGTCGCCGGGGCGCAGCGCGCCGGAGACGATCATTCCCTTGATCTTTTCGATCGCCTCATCGGTGACTGCCATGGCGGGCCTCCCTGTCGATCAGACATGTCGCTCAGACATCCGATGTCTCATTATGGGGCCTCGATGGCCCTGGTGAGGCCCGTGCGGGACGAGCAAACACGACATGGGGGAGGGGCGGCTCCACCGGGTGGAAGCCGCCCCTCGGGCCGGAGTGCGCGCCCCTACTTCTTGTCGAGAAGATCCTGCACGTGGCCGCGGACCTCGTCCGTCGCGAGCCCGCGGATCGTCAGTGTCGTACGGCGGCGCAGCACGTCGTCCGCCGTCTCGGCCCACTCGTTGTCCCGGGCGTAGACGACCTGTGCCCAGATCTCCGGGGCGTCCGGGTGGACCCGCTCGGCGAGCTCCGGGTCGTCGTTCGCGAGGCGGGCGATGTCGAAGGCCAGCGAGCCGTAGTGCGTGGCCAGGTGCCTGGCGGTGTCCGGCGCCATGCGCGGACCCGGTGCCGGGTGGTCGACGAGCAGGCGGTGCGCGACCGCGCGCGGGTTGGCGACGCCCGGCAGCGGCAACTTCTTCGGCAGCTCGGAGACCGGCTCGAAGTCCTCGCCGAGCGGACGGCCCGGCAGCGACTCCAGCTTCTTCATGACCGTACGGCCGATGTGGCGGAAGGTCGTCCACTTGCCGCCCGCGACGGACAGCATGCCGCCCGCGCCCTCGGTGACGACCGTCTCCCGCCTGGCCTTCGAGGTGTCGCCAGGACCACCGGGCAGGACGCGCAGACCCGCGAAGGAGTACGTGATCAGGTCACGGGACAGCTGCTGGTCGCGGATCGAGAAGGCGGCCTCGTCCAGGATCTGCGCGATGTCCTTCTCGTTGACCGCGACGTCCGCGGGGTCGCCCTCGTACGCCTCGTCGGTCGTGCCGAGCAGCAGCATGTCCTCCCAGGGAAGGGCGAAGGTGATGCGGTACTTGTCGATCGGGGTGGCCAGCGCCGCCTTCCACGGCGACGTCCGCTTGAGCACGAGGTGCGCGCCCTTCGACAGACGTATGGAAGGCGCCGCGTTCGCGTTCTCCATCCGGCGCAGATGGTCCACCCACGGCCCTGTCGCGTTGAGTACAAGCCGCGCCGACACCCCGAACTCGCTGCCGTCGAGGCGGTCGCGCAGCTCGGCGCCGGTCACCCGGCCCTTGGTGAAGCGCAGCCCTGTGACCTCGGCGTGGTTCAGTACGACGGCACCCGACTCGACGGCCGCGCGGACCGTCATCAGCGCCATCCGGGAGTCGTTCATCTGGTCGTCGCCGTACACGGCCACGGCCTTGAGGTTGTCCGTACGCAGCTCGGGCACGTCCTGCGCGGCCTTCGACGGCGAGAGCAGATGCCCGACACCATCACCGAACGCCGACAGTGCGGAGTAGGCGAAGACGCCCGCCCCGAGCTTCGCCGCGCCGTGCGGCCCGCCCTTGTACACGGGGAGGTAGAACGTGAGCGGATTCGCCAGGTGGGGGGCCACCTGGCGGGAGACCGCACGGCGCTCGAAGTGGTTCTCCGCGACCAGCTTCACCGCGCCGGTCTGCAGATAGCGCAGACCGCCGTGGAGCAGTTTGGAGGAGGCGGAGGAGGTGGCACCGGCGAAGTCGCCGGCGTCGACCAGCGCCACCCGCAGCCCGGACTGCGCGGCATGCCAGGCGGTGGAGATGCCCAGGATGCCGCCGCCGATGACGAGGAGGTCGTACGTCGCCTTGGAGAGCCGCTCCCGGGTCTCGGCGCGGCTCGGGTGAAAGCCGGAGGCCGGGCGCGTACCGAGGGCAGGTACGGACTGCAGGGTGGACTGACTGGTCATGCGGATTCTTACTCCTTGTCAGAGCTTCTCGGAGCGCTGGTCAGCTCTCGTCAGCTCTCGTCCTCGAGCCAGCCCATGGTCCGCTCCACGGCCTTGAGCCAGCTCTTGTACTCGCGGTCGCGGGTCTCCGCGGCCATGTTGGGGGTCCACTCGGCGGCCCGGCGCCAGTTGGCGCGCAGGTCGTCGGTGCTGTTCCAGAAGCCGACGGCGAGACCGGCGGCGTAGGCGGCGCCGAGGCAGGTGGTCTCGGCGACCATCGGGCGCACCACGGGGGCGTCCAGGAAGTCCGAGAGGGTCTGCATCAGCAGGTTGTTGGAGGTCATGCCGCCGTCGACCTTGAGGGCGGCCAGTTCGACGCCGGAGTCCTTGGTCATGGCGTCGCTGATCTCACGGGTCTGCCAGGCGGTGGCCTCGAGAACGGCGCGCGCGATGTGCGCCTTGGTGACGTACCGGGTCAGGCCGGCGATCACACCGCGGGCGTCCGGGCGCCAGTACGGGGCGAACAGGCCGGAGAACGCCGGGACGAAGTAGGCGCCGCCGTTGTCCTCCACCGACGAGGCCAGGGTCTCGATCTCGGCTGCGGTGCTGATCAGGCCCATCTGGTCGCGCATCCACTGCACCAGCGCGCCGGTGACGGCGATGGAGCCCTCAAGCGCGTAGACCGGCGCCTGGTCGCCGATCCGGTAGCCGACCGTGGTCAGCAGACCTGAGTACGAGTTGATGATCTTGTCACCGGTGTTCATCAGCATGAAGGTGCCGGTGCCGTACGTCGACTTGGCCTCGCCCTCGGAGAAGCAGGTCTGGCCGAACAGGGCCGCCTGCTGGTCGCCGAGCGCGGAGGCGACCGGGATGCCGCCGAGAAGGTCGCCCAGCTTGCCGCCGGTGATCTCGCCGTACACCTCGGCGGAGGAACGGATCTCGGGCAGCATCGCCAGCGGGACACCGATGGACTCGGCGATCTTCTCGTCCCACTCCAGCGTGTGCAGGTTCATGAGGAGGGTGCGGGAGGCGTTGGTGACGTCGGTGACGTGGTGGCCGCCGTCGACACCGCCGGTCAGGTTCCAGATGACCCAGGAGTCCATGGTGCCGAAGAGGATGTCGCCGGCCTCGGCGCGCTCGCGCAGGCCCTCGACGTTGTCGAGCAGCCAGCGTGCCTTCGGACCGGCGAAGTACGAGGCGAGCGGCAGGCCCGTCTCGCGACGGAAGCGGTCCTGGCCGACGTTGCGGCCGAGTTCCCTGCAGAGGGCGTCGGTACGGGTGTCCTGCCAGACGATGGCGTTGTGGACGGGCTCACCGGTGTTCTTGTCCCAGAGCAGCGTGGTCTCGCGCTGGTTGGTGATGCCGATGGCCTTGATGTCGTCACGGGTGATACCGGCCTTCTCGATGGCACTGGCCACGACCTCCTGGACGTTGGTCCAGATCTCGGCGGCGTTGTGCTCGACCCAGCCCGGCTTGGGGAAGATCTGCTCGTGCTCCTTCTGGTCGACGGAGACGATCCGGCCGTCGCGGTCGAAGACGATGCAGCGGCTGGAGGTGGTGCCCTGGTCGATGGCGGCGATGAAGGGGCCTGCGGTGTGGGCGTCGGTCACGGTGTGCTCCCTGAAATTCCGTGGTCAAAGGGGCGGTCTGAGAAGCTGGCTCACTGCGCTGGTCTACGGTTCGCTTGCGGCTACAAGTGAACGTACGGCGCTGAGGGGCCGTGCCGCTCTAAGCAAAAGCGACGTTGTAGATACCTGCGGCGATCGCTCCGCCGATCAGCGGACCGACGACCGGGATCCAGGCGTAGCCCCAGTCGGAACCGCCCTTGTTGGGCAGGGGCAGCAGGGCGTGGACGATACGCGGGCCGAGGTCACGGGCCGGGTTGATGGCGTACCCGGTCGGACCGCCCAGCGAGAGGCCGATGCTGACGACCACGAGCGCGGTGATCAGCGCGCCGAGGGTGCCGAGGCCCTTGCCCTCGCCGTTCAGGCCCTGGGTGAGGATCGCGAGCACCAGCACGATCGTGCCGATGATCTCCGTGGCGAGGTTCTGCGCGGCGATCCGGATCTCGGGACCGGTGGAGAAGATGCCGAGTACCGGGCCGGCCGCCGCCTCCCGCGCCTCGACGGACTTGGTGTCCTGCGCGCCGGGCCCGCCGACGATCTCGCGGTCGGTGAGGTGGGCGTGGAACTGTCCGTAGTACGCGACCCAGACCAGCGCCGCGCCGATCATGGCGCCGAGGAGCTGTCCCGCCCAGTAGGTGGGGACGTCGCCCCACTCGCCGTCCTTGATGGCGATGGCGAGCGTGACGGCGGGGTTCAGGTGGGCACCGGAGAGGGGTGCCGAAGTGTAGACGGCGGTGAGTACCGCGAAGCCCCACCCGAAGGCGATGGCGAGCCATCCGGCGTTACGCGCCTTGGAGGCCTTCAGCGTGACGGCGGCGCAGACCCCGCCGCCGAGGAGGATGAGTATGGCGGTACCGATGGTCTCGCCGATGAAGATGTCGGAGCTGGACACCCGCGACTCCTTTGTCCTTCGTCCAGGGGAATGCCGAACCCCGGGTCCCTCCGGTGGTCCGTGCTCTCAAGGATGAGAGCGGTGCCGGCCCTTGGCGTCGTCACACTCTAGCGCGTATTGCCGGTAGGTGTTCGACAATGCCGACCGTTGGACGCGAGTCTTGTCCCAGGCTCAGCGGCACGTCAAGAGCTCTGTTGCCGAATCTCTCGCCGACCTCGTGATCGTTACTGAATGAAAGAGGGCCGGGGCATCGTCGATGCCCCGGCCCTGACTCCTGCTGGTCTCCTGTGGACGCTCAGAACCGGGCGGCGCCCAGGTCCCGCGACACGGCGCGGGCGCAGTCGCGCACCGCCGCGATCAGCTCGGGGCGCAGCTCCCCGTTCGCACAGATCCGCTCCACGGCCCCGGTGACGCCCACCGCGCCGACCGGCATCCGCCGCCGGTCGTGGATGGGCGCGGCGACGGACGCGACGCCCTCCCAGGTCTCCTCCACGTCGGCCCCGTACCCACGCGCGCGGGTGATGTCCAGGACCCCCTCGAACGCGTCCAGTTCGGTTGTCGTGCGTGCGGTGAACGCCTTGCGCTCACCCTCCACGACCTCGCTGTGCGCCACCGGGTCGTACGCCGTAAGCACCTTGCCCAGCGCCGTGGAGTGCAGCGGCTGCATGGCACCGACCTCCAGGACCTGACGGCTGTCGTCGGGCCTGAAGACGTGGTGCACGATCAGCACTCCGTGCTGGTGCAGGACCCCGAGGTAGACGCTCTCGCCGCTGGAGCGGGCCAGATCGTCGGTCCAGACGAGGGCACGCGCGCGCAGCTCGTGGACGTCCAGATACGTGGTGCCGAGCCGCAGCAGCTCCGCGCCCAGTTGGTAGCGCCCGGAGGCCGTGTCCTGCTCGACGAAGCCCTCCTGCTGGAGCGTGCGCAGTATCCCGTGGGCCGTGCCCTTGGCGAGACCGAGCGAGGAGGCGATGTCCGACAGGCCGAGCCGTCGCTCACCGCCCGCGAGGAGCCGCAGCATCGCGGCCGCCCGTTCGAGCGACTGGATGTTCCGTGCCATCGCAGTCCTGCCTCCGTCCCCTTCGACCGTCGACATGCGGGCTCCGGTGCCGCCGTTCGACAATGCTGAACACTATCGGTCGTTGCCGACCTCCGCTAATGGGTGGCCGTCAGTTGTCGTCACAGGTTCCGGACAGGTTCCGGCCGGATTCTCACCGGCGCCCCGTCCGTCACGCCCGTCCGTCCTGCGGACTCCCCTGACCGTTCGAACCGCTCCCGGCTACCCTGGCTTGGTGCGCCTTCCGCCGGAAGCCGCATAGCCGACAGCCGTCGCACCACAGGGAGCCCTTTCATGGCCTCGTCGCCAACCCCTTCCGCCGACAGCCGGACCCGCATCACCGCCCTTCGCGAGGCGCTCGCCACCCGTGTGGTGGTGGCCGACGGCGCCATGGGCACGATGTTGCAGGCCCAGGACCCGACGCTCGAGGACTTCGAGAACCTCGAGGGCTGTAACGAGATCCTGAACGTCACGCGCCCGGACATCGTTCGCTCCGTCCACGAGGAGTACTTCTCCGTCGGCGTCGACTGCGTCGAGACGAACACCTTCGGCTCGAACCACTCGGCTGCCGGCGAGTACGAGATCGCCGACCGGATCTTCGAGCTGTCCGAGGCGGGCGCCCGGATCGCCCGCGAGGTCGCCGACGAGTTCGGCGCCAAGGACGGTCGCCAGCGCTGGGTCCTCGGCTCGATCGGCCCGGGCACCAAGCTGCCGTCGCTCGGCCACATCGCGTACGACGTACTGCGTGACGGCTACCAGCAGAACGCCGAGGGCCTGCTCGCCGGTGGCGCGGACGCCCTGATCGTGGAGACCACGCAGGACCTGCTGCAGACCAAGTCGAGCCTGATCGGTGCGCGCCGGGCGATGGATGCCGTGGGCGTGAACGTGCCGCTGATCTGCTCGCTCGCCTTCGAGACCACGGGCGTCATGCTGCTCGGTTCGGAGATCGGTGCGGCACTGACCGCCCTGGAGCCGCTCGGCATCGACCTGATCGGCCTGAACTGCTCGACCGGCCCGGCCGAGATGAGCGAGCACCTGCGCTATCTGGCCCGCCACTCGCGTACGCCGCTGATGTGCATGCCGAACGCCGGGCTGCCCATCCTCACGAAGGACGGCGCGTACTTCCCGCTGACACCGCCCGAGATGGCCGACGCCCAGGAGAACTTCGTACGCGATTACGGCCTCTCCCTGATCGGCGGCTGCTGCGGCTCGACGCCCGAGCACCTGCGCCAGGTCGTCGAGCGGGTACGCGATCTGGCCCCGGCCGAGCGCCACCCACAGCCCGAGCCCGGCGCCGCCTCCCTCTACCAGACCGTGCCGTTCCGTCAGGACACCGCGTACATGGCGATCGGTGAGCGCACCAACGCCAACGGCTCGAAGAAGTTCCGCGAGGCCATGCTGGAGGGCCGCTGGGACGACTGCGTGGAGATGGCCCGCGAGCAGATCCGCGAGGGCGCCCACATGCTCGACCTGTGCGTGGACTACGTCGGCCGCGACGGCGTCGCCGACATGGAGGAGCTGGCCGGCCGCTTCGCCACCGCCTCCACGCTGCCGATCGTCCTGGACTCCACCGAAGTCGACGTCATCAAGGCCGGGTTGGAGAAGCTCGGCGGCCGCGCGGTCATCAACTCGGTCAACTACGAGGACGGCGACGGCCCCGAGTCCCGGTTCGCGAAGGTCACCAAGCTCGCCCAGGAACACGGTGCCGCGCTGATCGCGCTGACCATCGACGAGGAGGGGCAGGCCCGTACCCCGGAGCACAAGGTCGCGATCGCCGAGCGGCTGATCGCCGACCTGACCGGCAACTGGGGCATCCACGAGTCGGACATCCTCATCGACACCCTGACCTTCACCATCTGCACCGGTCAGGAGGAGTCTCGGGGTGACGGCATCGCCACCATCGAGGCGATCCGCGAACTCAAGCGCCGCCACCCGGATGTGCAGACCACGCTGGGCCTGTCGAACATCTCCTTCGGCCTGAACCCGGCCGCCCGTGTCCTGCTCAACTCGGTCTTCCTGGACGAGTGCGTCAAGGCGGGCCTGGACTCGGCGATCGTCCACGCGTCGAAGATCCTCCCGATCGCCCGCTTCACCGAGGAAGAGGTCCAGACGGCCCTCGACCTGATCTACGACCGCCGCGCCGAGGGATACGACCCGCTCCAGAAGCTCATGGCCCTGTTCGAGGGCGCCACTACCAAGTCCCTGAAGGCGGGCCGTGCCGAGGAACTGGCCGCCCTGCCGCTGGACGAGCGCCTCAAGCGCCGCATCATCGACGGCGAGAAGAACGGTCTCGAACAGGACCTGGACGACGCACTCCAGGAGCGCCCTGCCCTGGACATCGTCAACGAGACGCTGCTTGACGGCATGAAGGTGGTCGGCGAGTTGTTCGGCTCCGGCCAGATGCAGCTGCCGTTCGTGCTCCAGTCCGCTGAGGTGATGAAGACCGCGGTCGCCTACCTCGAACCGCACATGGAGAAGGTCGAGGGCGACGAGGCCGGCAAGGGCACCATCGTGCTCGCCACCGTGCGCGGCGACGTGCACGACATCGGCAAGAACCTGGTCGACATCATCCTGTCCAACAACGGCTACAACGTCGTCAACCTGGGCATCAAGCAGCCCGTCTCCGCGATCCTGGAGGCCGCCGAGGAGCACAAGGCCGATGTCATCGGCATGTCCGGCCTCCTGGTCAAGTCCACGGTGATCATGAAGGAGAACCTGCAGGAGCTCAACCAGCGCAAGATGGCCGCCGACTACCCGGTGATCCTCGGCGGGGCGGCCCTGACCCGGGCGTACGTCGAGCAGGACCTGCACGAGATCTACGAGGGCGAAGTCCGCTACGCCCGCGACGCGTTCGAGGGCCTGCGTCTGATGGACGCGTTGATCGGTGTCAAGCGGGGTGTGCCGGGAGCGTCCCTGCCCGAGCTGAAGCAGCGCCGGGTCAGGGCCACCGCCCCCACCGTCGTCGAGGAACGCCCCGAGGAGGGCGCTGTCCGCTCCGACGTGGCCATCGACAACCCCATCCCGGAGCCGCCGTTCTGGGGAACCCGCGTCATCAAGGGCATCCAGCTCAAGGAGTACGCCTCCTGGCTGGACGAGGGCGCGCTGTTCAAGGGTCAGTGGGGCCTCAAGCAGGCGCGTACGGGCGACGGGCCGACGTACGAGGAGCTGGTGGAGACCGAGGGCCGGCCGCGGCTGCGGGGACTGCTGGACCAGCTGCAGACCGGGAACCTGTTGGAAGCGGCCGTCGTCTACGGCTACTTCCCGTGCGTGTCCAAGGACGACGACCTGATCCTGCTGGACGAGGCGGGCAACGAGCGCACCCGCTTCACCTTCCCGCGCCAGCGCCGTGGCCGTCGGCTGTGCCTGGCCGACTTCTTCCGCCCTGAGGAGTCCGGCGAGACGGACGTGGTCGGCCTCCAGGTCGTCACCGTCGGCTCCCGGATCGGCGAGGAGACGGCGAAGCTGTTCGCCTCCGACGCCTACCGCGACTACCTCGAACTGCACGGTCTGTCCGTGCAGTTGGCGGAGGCCCTGGCGGAGTACTGGCACGCGCGCGTGCGGTCCGAACTCGGCTTCGCCGGTGAGGACCCGGCCGAGGTCGAGGACATGTTCGCGCTGAAGTACCGAGGCGCCCGCTTCTCGCTGGGCTACGGCGCCTGCCCGGACCTGGAGGACCGCGCCAAGATCGCCGAACTGCTGGAGCCTGAGCGGATCGGCGTCCAGCTGTCCGAGGAGTTCCAGCTCCACCCCGAGCAGTCCACGGACGCGATCGTCATCCACCACCCCGAGGCGAAGTACTTCAACGCCCGCTGAGGCGGACTCGCGAGGGCACGCCGACGGACGACTGCGAGGGCACCCGACAGGCCCCGAGGGCACGCTGAGATGGCCCCACGGCGGGTCTGGAGTGTGCCCTCGCACACGTCGGTCAAACGCGGCGCTTCCGCGGCGAGAGTCGTACACTGGTCGGTCCAGCGCAGGCCGGTTCCTCACCAGGAGCCGGCCTTCTCGTCCCTCTCGGAGGTGTGCCCGGATGACCAGTACGGTCCCCGCACTCGGTACTCGTACGGCCGAAGGCTCCGCCCTGCAGGCCGTGCTCCTCGACATGGACGGAACCCTGGTGGACACCGAGGGCTTCTGGTGGGACACCGAGGTCGAGGTGTTCGCGCGCCTCGGCCACCGGCTCGACGACTCCTGGCGGCATGTCGTGGTCGGCGGTCCCATGACCCGCAGCGCGGGTTTCCTCATCGAGGCCACCGGAGCCGACATCACCCTCGCCGAGCTCACGGTGCTGCTGAACGACGGATTCGAGGACCGGATCAGCCGCGCCCTGCCGCTGATGCCGGGCGCCGCGAGGCTGCTCGCCGAGCTGTCCGCGCACGAGATCCCCACGGCGTTGGTCTCCGCCTCGCACCGCCGCATCATCGACCGCGTACTGACCTCGCTCGGCCCGGCGAACTTCGGGCTGACCGTCGCGGGGGACGAGATCGAGCGCACCAAGCCGCACCCCGACCCGTATCTGCTCGCGGCCAGGGGCCTCGGCGCGGACCCGGCCAGATGCGTGGTCATCGAGGACACCGCGACGGGTATCGCGTCCGCCGAGGCCGCGGGCTGCCATGTGGTGGCCGTGCCCTCCGTCGCGCCGATCACCCCGGCCGTCCGGCGCACCGTCGTGCCCTCGCTGGAAGAGGTCGACCTGTCTTTCCTGCGCGGGCTGCTGACGGTCTGAGGGACGGCCAGGACTGCTTGTGGACGGGAATGTGACGGGCGCTCACCGCGCGTGAAAAGTTGAATACGAGAGAAAACTGGAAAGCAGTACGTGTGCAGGCCACCCGAGTAATTCAATCTTCATCGGAAGGTTGAATTACGGGGCCGCCCAACCCAGTTGAGCCTGTGATGTTCACCACCCATGGACAGGGTCGACATGGGGGCCGCGATATGCCGTAAGTCCCTTACTGGCGGTACGGAACGTGTCCTTGTGTCCCGTTTGATGGAACCGTGCACGAAACCTTCCGCTGTCGGGTTTTCAGTGCGTCCACGCCCGGTTTCGCAGCGTGATGGGAAGTCAACTCCGGTATTGGCGAGCCCTCCTGCTGGTGCGGACTAATCTCATTGGCGAGAACCTCGTCGTAACACCCGTGACCCGCTTGCGACACCCCGGCATGCCGGGTTCACGGATCGAAAGCTCTGGAGAACTTCGAGCATGAACCGTAAGACCTTGGTGCTGCCGGCCGTGATCGGCCTGCTCGCCCCGGTCCTCGCCGGCTGCGGCGGGTCCATCGGCGGAGGCAGCAGCGATGACGCCATCGTCGTGGGCACCACCGACCGGTTCGCAGCCTCGAAGGAGGCACCCGCCCCGCTGGACCCGGCGTACGCGTACGACGTCGGCACCTGGAACGTCCTGAGGCAGACCGTCCAGACGCTGATGACCCTGCCCGACGGCGGTGGCGACCCCCAGCCCGAGGCCGCCCAGCGCTGCGGCTTCACCGACACCGGCAACGAGCGGTACGCGTGCACCCTGCGCTCGGGCCTCAAGTTCGCGAACGGTGACCCCGTGACCGCGGACGATGTGAAGTTCTCGATCGAACGCGCGCTGCGGATCCAGGCCGACAGCGGGGTCTTCGCACTGCTCTCGGGCATCGACACCGTCGAGACCCAGGGCGACCGCGAGGTGATCTTCCACCTCAAGACCGCCGACGCCACGTTCCCGTTCAAGCTGTCGACGCCGGTCGCGGGCATCGTCAACCCTGACGACTACGACAAGAACAAGCTGCGCGACGGCTTCTCGGTGGACGGCTCCGGCCCGTACACCCTCGAGGCCGAGGTCAAGAACGACGAACTCGTGAGCGCCGTCTTCACCAAGAACCCCAACTACCAGGGGCAGTCGAAGGTGAAGAACGACAAGGTCGAACTGCGCTCCTTCGACAGCGCCGACGCCATGGGTGCCGCGCTGAACAAGGGCACCATCAACGTGATGACCCGCACCATGTCGCCCGCGCAGATCAGGAAGCTCCAGAACGCCAAGTCCACGGACATCGACCTGATCGAGCAGCCCGGCCTGGAAATCCGCTACCTCGGCTTCAACACCAACGACCCGTCGGTGAAGTCCAAGGCCGTCCGTCAGGCGATGGCGCAGGTCATCAACCGCGGCCAACTCGTCTCCGACGTGTACGGCACCGGCGCCGACCCCCTGTACTCCATGGTGCCGACCACCGTCACGGGCCACGCCAACTCGTTCTTCAACAAGTACGGCGAGCCCGACACCGCCAAGGCCAAGGCCCTGCTGTCCGAGGCGAACGTCACCACGCCGGTGAAGCTGACCCTGCACTACACGGACGACCACTACGGGCCCGCCACCAAAGAGGAGTTCGAGCTGCTGAAGAAGCAGCTGAACGACAGCGGACTGTTCGAGGTCGACGTCAAGGGCGAGAAGTGGGCGACGTTCCGCCCGAACGAGCAGAAGGGCAAGTACGAGGTCTACGGCATGGGTTGGTTCCCGGACTTCCCCGACGCCGACAACTACCTCGCGCCGTTCCTCGACAAGAACAACACCATCGGCTCGCCCTACACGAACAACGAGATCCGAGGCGCCCTGATCCCGGAGTCCCGTCGGCAGGCCGACCGGCTCACCGCGTCGCGGAGCATCGAGGAGATCCAGAACATCGTCGCCGAGGACGTCCCCATGCTGCCGCTGTGGCAGGGCAAGCAGTACATCGCCGCACGGGACGACATCACCGGCGCCGAACGGACCCTCAACTCCACCGCCACGCTCCAGCTTTGGGAACTGGGCCGCGGCGTCGGCAGCTGACCCAACACACCGTCAGCAGCCGACCCCGCACGGCGAAAGCGGCTGACCGGAATTCACCGCCGGATTTCTCAGACCAACGACAAGGCACACGTACGTGAACATGCGCACCAAATGGTCGGTTCTGTCCACCGCGACGGCGCTGGCCGGCACTCTGCTGACCGGCTGCGGCTCCCAGGGGGGTGAATCCGGAGGCACCGGCTCGTCCGTCGTCATCGGGATGACCGACGACGTCCTGGCCACCGATCCCGCCTCGGGCTACGACCCGGGTTCCTGGCTGTTGTTCAACAACGTCTTCCAGTCCCTGCTGAGCTTCCCCAAGGGCGGCACAGAACCGGAGCCGGAAGCCGCGAAGTCGTGCTCCTTCACGGACGAGGACACCAGGGTCTACGAGTGCACCCTGCGCGACGGTCTGAAGTTCAGCAACGGTGACGAACTCACCTCCGAGGACGTCAAGTTCTCCTTCGACCGCATGATGAAGATCGACGACGCCGACGGCCCCGCGATCATGTTCCCCATGCTCGACAAGGTCGAGACTCCGGACGAGAAGACGGTCGTCTTCCAGCTGAAGGTCCCCGACGCCACCTTCCCCAGCAAGATCGCCTCCGGCGCCGGCTCGATCGTGAACCACCGGGAGTACGACGCGGACGGGCTGCGCGAGGACGGCAAGGCCATCGGCTCGGGCCCGTACCAACTCGACTCCTTCAGCGAGGACGAGGCTGTGTTCTCGGTCAACGAGAATTACGAAGGCAACGCCGACGTGCAGAACTCCGGCGTGACCCTCAAGTTCTTCCACGGCGACCGCTCACGCCTGCGCAAGGCCCTCACCGACACCAAGGTCGACGTCGCCTACCGCGGTCTCGCCGCCCAGGACGTCGCGGACGTCGAGAACGACACGTCCACCAGCCGGGGCATCGAAGTCATCGAGGGCTCCAGCGCCGAGGTGCAGCACCTGGTCTTCAACACCCAGGACCCGGTCGCTGGCAAGCTGAGCGTCCGCAAGGCGATCGCCCACCTCCTCGACCGCGAGGCCCTCGTCGAGAAGGTCTACGACTCCACGGCGACACCGCTGTACTCGATCATCCCGGCAGGCATCACCGGCCACAACACGGCCTTCTTCGACACCTACGGCGCCCGCCCCTCGCGCACCAAGGCCGAGGACGTGCTGCGCGCCGACGGCATCACCGACAAGGTGAAACTGACCCTCTGGTCCACGCCGACCCGCTACGGCCCGTCCACGGACCAGGAGTTCGAGGCGATCGCCAAGCAGCTCAACGCCAGCGGCCTGTTCGACGCGAGCGTGAAATCGGTCGCCTACGACCAGTACGAGAAGGACATCGAGGCCGGCAAGTACGGCGTGTACGTGAAGGGCTGGGTGCCGGACTACCCCGACCCGGACAACTTCACGGCCCCGTTCTTCGGCGAGGGCAACGTGCTCGGCAACGGTTACACGAACTCCACGGTCACCGGGCGGCTCATCCCCGAGACCGCCGCCCTGAGCGACCGCGCCTCGACCGAGCAGCAGTACGGGCAGCTCCAGGACATCGTCGCCGATGAGGTCCCGGTCCTCCCGATCTGGCAGGCCAAGCAGTACGCGGTCGTCCGCGACAACGTGTACGGCCTGGAGTACTGCCTCGACGCGTCGACCGTGTTCCGGTTCTGGGAGATCAGCAAGGACTGACGGTCTGACGGTTGTGCGTATACGGCGATGGCCGCCCCTGTCTTCGGAAGGGGGCGGCCATCGCCGTAGAGCCGTACAACGGTGCGCCGTCGGTCACTGCGCGCCGGGGCGCACCAGTCCGCTCTCGTACGCGTACACCGCCGCCTGTACGCGGTCACGCAGGCCCAGCTTGGTCAGGACGTGGCCCACATGCGTCTTGACCGTGGTCTCGCTGACGAAGAGGTCCGCGGCGATCTCCGCGTTCGACAAGCCGCGGGCCACCAGCTTCAGCACCTCCACCTCGCGCTCGGTCAGCGTGTGCAGCGTGTCCGGCACCGGCTCGTCGCCCGAGGGCAGATGGCCCGCGTACTTGTCGAGCAGCCGGCGCGTGATGCTCGGCGCGAGCATCGCCTCGCCCGCGGCGACCACACGGATCGCCTGCACCAGCTCGTTGGCCGGGGCGTCCTTGAGCAGGAAACCGCTGGCGCCCGCGCGCAGCGCCTCCACCACGTACTCGTCGAGGTCGAAAGTGGTCAGCACCAGGACCTTCGCGGGGCCGTCCCGGCCGGGGCCGGTGATCTGCCGGGTCGCCTCGACACCGTCCATCCGCGGCATACGGATGTCCATCAGAACCACATCGGGCTGCAGGGCACGTACCTGGTCGAGTGCCTGGAGGCCGTCTCCGGCCTCGCCGACGACCGCGATGTCCTGCTCCGCCTCCAGGATCATCCGGAAGCCGGTTCGCAGCAGCGGCTGGTCGTCGACCAGTAGGACACGGATGGCCACGTAAGTCTCCTTCGCTAGTCCGGCCCTATTCTGCCCTGTTGGGCTCCGCCCGGATCGGCCGCCCTGACCGGCAGCGACTGCATGTCCCGGGGGGCAACCCCCGGACCCCCGGCCGAACCCGGCTCGGCCACCCTCACCGGCAGCGACTGCATGTCCCGGGGGACAACCCCCGGACCCCCGGCCGAACCCGGCTCGGCCACCCTCACCGGCAGCGGATACGGCGGGGGAGTGCCGCCGAATTCCGGGCATACCGCCTGGTGGTCGCACCAGCCGCAGAGCTTGGTGGGCCGCGGTCGCCAGTCGCCCGTCTCGGTGGCCAGCCGGATCGCGTCCCACAGCGCGTGCAGCTTGCGCTCGACCCGCTCCAGGTCGGCGACCACCGGGTCGTACGTCAGCACATCACCGCTGCCGAGATAGACGAGCTGGAGGCGGCGCGGGACAACCTTCTTCAGGCGCCAGACCACCAGGGCATAGAACTTCATCTGGAACAGCGCGCCCTCGGCGTACTCCGGTCTTGGCGCCTTGCCCGTCTTGTAGTCGACGATCCGCACCTCGCCCGTCGGCGCGACATCGACCCGGTCGATGATCCCGCGCAACTTCAGGCCCGACTCGAGCTGGGCCTCCACGAACAGCTCGCGCTCGGCGGGCTCGAGGCGGGTCGGGTCCTCCAGCGTGAACCAGCGCTCCACGAGCTGCTCGGCCTCGGCGAGCCAGCGCGCCAGCCGCTCGCCCGCCGCCTGCTCGTCGGCGTCGGCGAACAACTCGGCCAGCTCCGGCTTCGCCGCGCGCAGCCGGTCCCACTGACCGGGGATCAGCGACTTCGCGCGCGGCACCGTGCGCTCGGTGGCCGGGGCATCGAAGAGCCGCTCCAGGACCGAGTGCACCAGCGTGCCGCGCGTGGCCGCCTCGCTCGGCTTCTCGGGCAGCTTGTCGATCACCCGGAAGCGGTACAGCAGCGGACACTGCATGAAGTCCCCGGCACGCGAGGGCGACAACGAGGCCGGAGGTACAGCCACGGCGGCCCTGGACCCGGTGCCGGAGCCCGTGCCGCTGTCCGGTTGCGCGACGCCGTCGCCGGTACTGGTTTCCATGCCGACAGACCTTACGGCCCGCCACTGACAACGCGACACACAGTGACCTGCGTACGGGCGCGACCGCCCGGGAAACAGTGGGGGTGCCGGGCGAAACGCACCGCGACAGCCGCATACCATCGACGGCAGAACCTCTCGTTCTGCATGATCGTGAGCGGGAGACGCGTCGAACGAGGGGACATCGTGGACGAGAGCGGCGGGAGCGGGCAGCCGCGATCCGGGACGGACGAAGCGACCGAGCACCCCGCGGTGCCGGACGCCACCACCGCACGCCCGGGCCCGGACGCGGAGCCGGCGAGCGGCGACACCCGCCCAGAGCCCACCGACTCCACCGCCCCCAACGGCCCGACGGACACGGTGACTTGGGAAAAACAGCCCACGCCCGCACACCGCTCCGGCACGACGGGGGACACCACGGGGCCCTCGGCCACGGACTCCCTGGCCGGAGGCCCGGACGGTTCGACGGAGCCGGCCAAAGCCCGCCGAGGCGAGGACACGGACGGCCCCGGTGACGGTGGCCCGGACGCGCGGCCCCCTGCCGGAGGCGGCGGCTCCGGACCCCAGCCGCCACCGCGCGGCAAGGGGCCCGGTGGCGGGCTGCTCATGGGCCGTCCCTTCGGGGTCCCCGTGTACGTCGCGCCCAGCTGGTTCCTCGTCGCGGCGCTCATCACCTGGGTCTTCGGCGGCCAGCTCGAGCGTGTACTGCCCGAACTCGGTGGCGCCCGCTACCTCGTGTCCCTCTTCTTCGCGGTCGCCTTCTACGCCTCCGTACTCGTCCACGAACTGGCCCACACGGTCGCCGCCCTGCGCTTCAAACTGCCGGTGCGCCGCATCCAGCTGCAGTTCTTCGGCGGCGTCTCCGAGATCGAGAAGGAGTCCGAGACCCCGGGCCGCGAGTTCATCCTCGCCTTCGTCGGCCCCCTGCTCTCCCTCGTCCTCGCCGGCCTCTTCTACCTCGCCCTGCTGACCGTCGAACCGGGCACCGTCCCCGGCGTACTGCTGGCCGGCCTGATGATCTCCAACCTGATCGTCGCCGCGTTCAACCTGCTCCCCGGCCTGCCCCTCGACGGCGGCCGTATGCTCCGCGCCGTCGTCTGGAAGATCACCGGCAAACCGATGACCGGCACCATCGCCGCCGCCTGGGTCGGCCGCGCCCTCGCGATCTCCGTACTGATCGGACTGCCCCTGCTCACCCAGTCCGGCGCGCTCGGCGGCGAAGCCCAGGACATCGGCGGCATGGACACCGTCATGGACGCCCTGCTCGCCGCGATCCTCGCCGCGATCATCTGGACCGGCGCCGGAAACAGCCTCCGCATGGCCCGCCTCAGGGAACACCTCCCGGAGCTGCGCGCCCGCTCCCTCACCCGCCGCGCCGTCCCCGTGGAGACCGACACCCCGCTCTCCGAAGCGCTGCGCCGCGCCAACGACGCCGGTGCCCGCGCCCTGGTCGTGGTCGACGCCCACGGTGAGCCCCTCTCCCTGGTCCGCGAGGCCGCCATCGTCGGCGTACCGGAGCACCGCCGCCCCTGGGTCGCGGTCAGCGGCCTCGCCCAGGACCTCACCGACGGCATGCGGATCTCCGCCGAACTCGCGGGCGAGGAACTCCTCGACGTCCTGCGGGCCACCCCCGCCACCGAATACCTGGTGGTGGAGGAGTCCGGCGAGATCTACGGTGTCCTGTCCGCGGCCGACGTCGAGCGCGCTTTCGTCAAAGCCATGGCCAGGCCCAGCTGACCTCGGGGCACGCGCGCGTGGTCTACGGCCTCCGCCCAGGCCGGTAGGCTGGTCACATGTCCGAACCGACCGGTGCCGCCCGCCGACGCGGGCCCTTCAAGGTCGGGGACCAGGTCCAGCTCACTGACCCCAAGGGACGCCACTACACGTTCACGCTCGAAGCCGGGAAGAACTTCCACACCCACAAAGGGTCCTTCCCGCACGACGAGCTGATCGGCGCCCCCGAGGGCAGCGTTGTCCGCACCACGGGGAACGTCGCCTACCTCGCGCTGCGCCCCCTGCTCCCCGACTACGTCCTGTCCATGCCCCGCGGCGCCGCCGTGGTCTACCCCAAGGACGCGGGGCAGATCCTGTCCTTCGCCGACATCTTCCCCGGCGCCCGCGTCGTGGAAGCCGGCGTCGGCTCCGGCTCGCTCAGCAGCTTCCTGCTGCGCGCCATCGGCGACCACGGCATGCTGCACAGCTACGAGCGCCGCGCCGACTTCGCCGAGATCGCCCAAGCAAACGTGGAGCGCTACTTCGGCGACCCACACCCCGCCTGGCAGCTCACCGTCGGCGACCTCCAGGACAACCTGAGCGACACGGACGTCGACCGCGTCATCCTCGACATGCTCGCCCCCTGGGAATGCCTGGAGGCCGTCTCCAAGGCGCTCGTCCCCGGCGGCATCCTGTGCTGCTACGTCGCGACCACCACCCAGCTCGCCCGGACCGTCGAGTCCATCCGCGAGATCGGCTGCTTCAACGAGCCGACCGCCTGGGAGTCGATGATCCGCAACTGGCACATCGAGGGCCTCGCCGTCCGCCCCGACCACCGCATGATCGGGCACACCGGCTTCCTGCTCACCGCCCGCCGTCTCGCCGACGGCGTCGAGCCGCCCATGCGCCGCCGCCGCCCCGCCAAGGGCGCGTACGGCGAGGACTACACCGGCCCGAACGCCGACGGAGGCACCGGCCGCTGAGGCGGCCCCGTGCCGCACCCAACGCGCAAGTGCCGTGGTCGAGTTCCCGAAACCCCTCGGGAACTCGACCACGGCACTTTTCTGTTGACACCGCGACAGGAAAGCGCACCCCGCCGTTCCTCCTCACTGTGACGTATGGCACCATGCTGGCCACCCCCACCGGCACAGCCCTCACAGGAGACACATCTCTCGTGCAGCAATCCGCCGTCCCGGAACTGGCACACACCCACGCCCGCCCGATCCACTGGGTCGCCACAGCCACCGCCCTGGCCGGAGTCGTCGCAGCCTCCGCCTTCCTCCAGCCCGACCAGGCCACCGCCGCCCAGCCCGGCCGCGGCGCACAGGCCGCCCCCGCCGCCACCGCGCCACCCGATCCCAGCGGCGTCGACTTCCCCGTGGAGTGCGGCCCCACCAAGGTCGTCGTGCAGAAGAAGGCCTCCGGAGACCTCGACGGCGACGGTCGCCCCGAGACGGTCGCCGTGGTCCGCTGCGACGCGATCGCGGGCGCCCCGCCCAGCGGCGTGTACGTACTCACCCAGGCCGCCGGCACCACCGAACCCCGCATCGTGGCCACCCTGGTCGACCCGAAAGACCGCCTCACCGTCACAGACTTCGCCGTACGTGACGCCTCCGTCACCGCCACCCTGCTCGGCTACTCCTCGCCCGACGTCCCGCGTTGCTGCCCGGACGTGGACGAACGCGCCAAGTGGCAGTGGAAAAACGGCACATTCGTCCGCTCTGTCCCTGCCGGCGCCCAGAGCATGTGACCAAAGAGACATACGGGAGCGGCCCGGAACGCAAAGTGACTTGACGTAACCGTCGAACTACTCCGCGTCCGGGCCGTACACCTCGGTCTTGTCCGAAACCCGACGCACATGGATGCACTCACCCGGGCACTCCTTCGCGGAGTCGGCAACATCACGCAAAAGCGTCAGGGGCACGGGCGTTGAGGCTCCCGGAGCCTGCAACAACTCCTCGCCGGACCCCTTCACATAGGCCAGTCCGTCGATGTCCAACTCGAAAACCTCGGGTGCATACTGGGCACAGATGCCGTCGCCGGTGCAGAGGTCCTGATCGATCCACACCTCCAGGTCCTCGCCGCCGACGCCGGCCTCTTGCTGAACGCTCATGACTCCTGCCGATCCTGTGCCGAGCGAACCGGAATAAAACGCAAGTCGGCCCAGCTCTGACGGGTGTTGAACACTTCGACCCTACCTCCGCCCGCTTCCCAACCATGTTCAGTGGGTATTTCCCTGGCATGAGGGAGAGCGCAAGGGTGAAGATCGGACACACCCCTACCGTCTTTGTGATCTAGGGGTTTCAATCGACACCCACCCAGGTAGGGTCTGGAAGCGTCCAGCTCCCCTTGGAGGAGGTGAGGACCGTGGCAGCCCACGACGACGACATGAACCGCGGCATCCGCCCGGGACGAGGGTCCGAGGACCCCGCCGGGCAGATTGCCTATCTTGAGCAGGAGATCGCCGTCCTGCGACGTAAGCTCGCCGACTCTCCGCGACACACGAGAATTCTCGAAGAGCGGATCGTCGAGCTGCAGACCAACCTGGCCGGCGTGTCCGCGCAGAACGAGCGGCTCGCCAACACCCTCCGAGAGGCCCGCGACCAGATCGTGGCCCTCAAGGAGGAAGTCGACCGGCTCGCACAGCCGCCGGCCGGCTTCGGCGTCTTCCTCGTGGCGAACGAGGACGGCACGGCCGACATCTTCACCGGGGGCCGCAAGCTCCGGGTGAACGTCAGCCCCAGCGTCGAACTCGAAGAGCTCAGGCGCGGCCAGGAAGTGATGCTCAACGAAGCGCTCAACGTGGTCGAGGCCATGGAGTACGAGCGAGTCGGAGACATCGTCACCCTCAAGGAAATCCTCGAGGACGGCGAGCGCGCCCTGGTACTCGGGCACACCGACGAGGAACGGGTGGTACGACTCGCCGAGCCGCTGATGGACGTCACCATCCGCCCCGGCGACGCCCTCCTGCTCGAACCCCGATCCGGCTACGTCTACGAGGTCGTACCCAAGAGCGAGGTCGAAGAACTCGTCCTCGAAGAGGTCCCCGACATCGGCTACGAACAGATCGGCGGTCTGGGCAACCAGATCGAAATGATCCGCGACGCAGTCGAGCTCCCGTACCTCTACCCCGACCTCTTCAAGGAGCACGAACTGCGGCCGCCCAAGGGCGTCCTGCTGTACGGGCCTCCCGGATGTGGCAAAACACTCATCGCCAAGGCCGTCGCCAACTCACTGGCCAAAAAGGTCGCCGAGGTGACCGGACAGGCCACGGGCAAGAGCTTCTTCCTCAACATCAAAGGCCCCGAGCTTCTCAACAAATACGTCGGCGAGACCGAGCGACAGATCCGCCTCGTCTTCCAGCGCGCCCGTGAGAAAGCCAGCGAGGGCACACCCGTCATCGTCTTCTTCGACGAGATGGAATCCCTCTTCCGCACCCGTGGATCAGGCGTCAGCTCGGACGTGGAGAACACCATCGTCCCGCAGCTGCTCGCCGAGATCGACGGCGTGGAAGGCCTGCAGAACGTGGTCGTGATCGGCGCCTCCAACCGCGAGGACATGATCGACCCCGCCATCCTGCGCCCAGGCCGCCTCGACGTGAAGATCAAAATCGAGCGTCCGGACGCCGAAGCGGCCAAGGACATCTTCCAGAAGTACCTCACCGAGCGCCTCCCCCTCCACCCCGAGGACATCGGCGAGCACGGCGGCGACAAGGGCGCCACGGTCCAGGGCATGATCCAGACCGCGGTCGAGCAGATGTACGCCGAATCCGAGGAGAACCGCTTCCTCGAGGTCACCTACGCCAACGGCGACAAGGAAGTCCTCTACTTCAAGGACTTCAACTCCGGCGCCATGATCGAGAACATCGTCGGCCGAGCCAAGAAGATGGCCATCAAGGACTTCCTGGAACACAACCAGAAGGGCCTCAGGGTCGCCCACCTGCTCCAAGCCTGCGTCGACGAGTTCAAGGAGAACGAAGACCTGCCGAACACCACCAACCCGGACGACTGGGCCCGCATCTCCGGAAAGAAGGGCGAACGGATCGTCTACATCCGCACCCTCATCACCGGAAAGCAGGGCGCAGACACCGGACGCTCCATCGACACGGTGGCGAACACCGGTCAGTACCTGTAAAAGACAGGGCGGCTGCGGGTGCCCTCACCGGGTACCCGCAGTCGACTGTTTTTCAGGGCACCACCGGAGCGGAGCAATGACGCAAATGATCTCCCCACCAGCGCAAAGGCGTTCTAGGCTCTTCCATACCGCCGAGTCGCGCAGTGCGGGGACGGGCACCGCACACGCACCGGAGCGCCAGCGGTACTTGAGCGGCGCCCCCGACCGAGGGCGCCGCCGGGCAAGGAGGGCCGCATGACTGTACGGCGAGTAATGGGCATCGAGACGGAGTACGGGATCTCCGTCCCCGGCCACCCCAACGCCAATGCCATGCTCACCTCGTCCCAGATCGTCAACGCCTACGCGGCGGCGATGCACCGGGCGCGCCGCGCCCGCTGGGACTTCGAGGAGGAGAACCCGCTGCGGGACGCCCGAGGCTTCGACCTCGCCCGCGAGGCCGCCGACGCCAGCCAGCTCACCGACGAGGACATCGGCCTCGCCAATGTCATCCTCACCAACGGGGCACGGCTCTACGTCGACCACGCACACCCCGAATACAGCTCACCAGAGGTCACCAACCCACGGGACGCAGTCCTGTGGGACAAGGCCGGCGAGCGCATCATGGCAGAGGCCGCCGAACGAGCGGCCCAGCTCCCAGGCGCCCAGCCGATCCACCTCTACAAAAACAACACCGACAACAAAGGCGCCTCCTACGGCACACACGAGAACTACCTGATGAAGCGGGAAACCCCCTTCTCAGACATCGTGCGCCACCTCACGCCGTTCTTCGTCTCACGCCAGGTCATCACCGGCGCAGGCCGCGTCGGCATCGGCCAGGACGGCCACGAACACGGCTTCCAGCTCAGCCAGCGCGCCGACTACTTCGAAGTCGAAGTCGGCCTCGAGACGACTCTCAAGCGCCCGATCATCAACACGCGCGACGAACCGCACTCCGACGCCGAGAAGTACCGCCGCCTGCACGTGATCATCGGCGACGCGAACCTGTCGGAGATCTCCACGTACCTCAAGCTGGGCACGACCGCCCTGGTCCTGTCCATGATCGAGGACGGCTTCATCGCGGTCGACCTCGCCGTCGACCAGCCCGTACGCACCCTCCACCAGGTCTCACACGACCCCTCACTGAAGCGCCTGATCACGCTCCGCAGCGGCCGCACACTCACCGCAGTCCAACTCCAGATGGAGTACTTCGAACTCGCACGCAAATACGTCGAAGAGCGATACGGCTCCGACGCGGACGAACAGACCAAGGACGTACTCACACGCTGGGAAGACGTCCTCGGCCGCCTCGAAAGCGACCCCATGAGCCTCGCTGGCGAACTCGACTGGGTCGCCAAACGCGAGCTCATGGAAGGCTACCGACGCCGCGACAACCTCGAATGGGACGCGGCACGACTCCACCTCGTCGACCTCCAGTACGCCGACGTACGCCCCGAAAAGGGCCTCTACAACCGTCTGGCGGCCCGCGGCAAGATGAAGCGCCTCCTGAACGACACAGACGTGGAACGAGCCCGCACCAAGCCACCAGAGGACACCCGCGCCTACTTCCGCGGACGCTGCCTCGAGCAGTACGCGGACGACGTCGCAGCCGCCTCCTGGGACTCGGTGATCTTCGACCTCCCCGGCCGGGACTCGCTCCAACGCGTACCAACCCTCGAGCCGCTTCGCGGAACGCGTAATCACGTGAAAGAGCTCCTGGACCGCTGCCGTACCGCAGAAGACCTGGTCAAGGTCCTCTCCGGCGGCTGAACGAACCCGGCAGGCCCCACCAGCGGAACGAGGCCGGCGGGGTGGAAAGGGCGGCGTCCGGGAATCATGAAGGTGGTCCCCGAACGTTGTAGCAACTGCGGGGCCAATGTCGGACCCTGCTTGTAGGGTCTGATCAAGAACGTCGAACCGAGCGGGGTGAGGGTTATGGCGACCAAGGACACCGGCGGCGGCCAGCAGAAGGCAACGCGTTCCACCGAGGAGGTCGAGGAGACTGCGCAGGACGCGCAGGCATCGGAAGACCTCAAGGAACGCCAGGAGAAGCTGAGCGACGACGTGGACTCCGTCCTGGACGAGATTGACGATGTCCTCGAGGAGAATGCCGAGGACTTCGTTCGGTCATTTGTCCAAAAAGGTGGGGAATAGGGGTTAATGTCCGATTCTCTCGGGCGGGAGAAGTGCTCTCGCTGTCAGAGGGTCCAGTCACGGGACGCCTTCGCGTAACAAGGCGTCTCGTGACGGGCTCCAACCGCGCTGCAGAGAGTGCTGGGCGGAGAGTCGGCAAAGGCATCAGAACGCACGTGGGAAGAACGTCCGACACCTGGTAAGGCGACCCAGGGACGAGGGTCTACCTGAAGCGCCAGTACGGCACGACCGGCGCCCAGCGCGCCGAGATGATCGCCTCCCGGACGGGCTCCGCGTGATCAGTCCAAAGGCTCCGGTCATTCATGTGGATCACTGCCACGAGACGGGTAGGGTCCGAGGCGTACTGTGCTTCAGCCGCAACGCCGCGCTGGGGCAGTTCAAGGATCGGCCCGACGTCATAAGGCGGGCTGCGACATACGTGGAAGGAAACGCGTGGAAGCCAACACTCGTAGCACCGGGCGTCTACCGGCTGCCTTCCTGACGCCCGGTTCGTCGTCCTTCATGGACTTTCTGTCCGATCACCAGCCCGAGATCCTGCCGGGGAACCGGCAGTTGCCCGCTGTCAAGGGAGTGATCGAGGCGCCGCACGGCACCACGATCGTGGCCACCACGTTCCCCGGCGGTGTCGTGCTAGCCGGTGACCGGCGGGCCACCATGGGGAATGTCATCGCGCAGCGGGACATCGAGAAGGTGTTCCCGGCTGATGAGTACTCGGCGGTGGGGATCGCGGGTACGGCGGGTCTGGCTGTTGAGATGGTGAAGCTTTTCCAGTTGGAGCTGGAGCACTTCGAGAAGGTCGAGGGTGCGCAGCTCTCCTTGGAGGGCAAGGCGAACCGTCTGTCGACGATGATCCGGTCGAATCTCGGCATGGCCATGCAGGGTCTCGCCGTGGTGCCGATCTTCGCGGGGTTTGACGTGGATCGCGGGAAGGGGCGCATCTTCTCGTACGACGTTACGGGTGGTCGTTCCGAGGAGCATGGTTTCGCGGCGACGGGTTCGGGTTCGATCTTCGCGCGTGGTGCCATGAAGAAGCTGTACAGCGAGGACATGACCGAGGAGCAGGCCACGACGTTGGTCGTGCAGGCTCTGTATGACGCGGCTGATGACGACTCGGCGACCGGTGGTCCTGATGTCGCGCGTCGGATCTATCCGCTCGTCACCGTGATCACCGATGACGGGTTCCGCCGTCTCACGGATGAGGAGTCCTCTGAGATCGCCCGCTCGATCCTGGAGCGGCGTATGGAGCAGCCTGACGGTCCGCGTGCGGCGTTGCTCTGACTGCGGCCCTTGTGGGCCCCTCTTGTCCAGGTGATCGAGTGACTTCCACAGAAAGGGACGGATAGCCGGTGTCGACGCCGTTCTATGTCTCACCTCAGCAGGCCATGGCCGACCGGGCGGAGTATGCGCGCAAGGGCATCGCCCGTGGCCGCAGCCTGGTTGTGCTGCAGTTCGCCGACGGCATTGTCTTCGTCGGCGAGAACCCGTCCCGTGCGCTGCACAAGTTCAGCGAGATCTATGACCGGATCGGCTTTGCGGCCGCCGGCAAGTACAACGAGTACGAGAATCTCCGCATCGGTGGTGTTCGCTACGCCGACCTGCGGGGTTATACCTACGATCGTGACGATGTGACTGCTCGCGGTCTGGCCAATGTGTATGCCCAGACGCTCGGCACGATCTTCTCCAGTTCGGCGGAGAAGCCGTATGAGGTGGAGCTTGTGGTGGCCGAGGTCGGGGTGACGCCCGATGGTGACCAGATCTACCGGTTGCCGCACGATGGGTCGATCGTGGACGAGCATGGCTCGGTCGCGGTCGGTGGTAACGCCGAGCAGATCAGCACCTATCTGGATCAGCGTCACCGGGACGGTATGACTCTGGCCGAGGCGTTGAAGCTGGCCGTTCAGGCCCTGTCCCGCGATACCAATGGCAGCGAGCGGGACATTCCCGCGGAGCGCCTTGAGGTGGCGGTTCTGGACCGTACGCGTCCGCAGCAGCGCAAGTTCAAGCGCATTGTGGGCGGCCAGTTGTCCCGCCTGCTGGAGGGTGACAGTTCGGACGGGGCTGGGGACGCCGCCGAGTCCGATGGGTCTGACGATGCCGATGGGTCGGACGCGTCCGACGAGAAGTAAGTCCGCCAGTCGTCACCTTGCGCCCCGGTCCCGCCTCGCAGCGGGGCCGGGGCGCGTCGGCGTTCAGGATGGGCGTGGTGGCGCTGTGGAGCCTCGTACGACGAGTTCGACGGGGATGTTGCCTTCCGGTGGTGTTTCGCCTTCCAGGACGGCGAGGAGGGCTGTCATGCCGCGTTCGCCGAAGAGTTCGGCGTCGAGGCGGACGGTGGTGAGTTCGGGTTCGATGGCTGTGGCGAGGGCCAGGTCGTCGAAGCCGGTCACGGAGATGTCGTGGGGGATGCGCAGGCCGAGGTGGCGGGCGGCCTTGTAGGCGCCGACGGCGAGTTTGTCGTCGTCGCAGATGACGGCGGTGGGCCGGGGCCCGGGGGCGCGCAGGGCGTCTTCGGCCGCGGCACGTGCCCCTTCGATGGTGATGGGCGCCTTTGCCGTGCGTACGTCGGTGCCGGTTCGTTCTGCCACGCGGGCGGCGAGTTCCCGGGCGCGTACGTCGAAGGTCCAGGAGTCGATGTCTGCGGCGAGGTGGAGGAACCGGCGGTGGCCCAGTGTCAGCAGGTGTTCGGTGATCTGGCGCATGCCGTCGGTGATGTCGAGGTTGACGGTGGTGGCGCCCAGGCTGCCGGCCGGGTCGCTGTCCAGCATGACGAGGGGGAGGTCGTCGCCGCGGATTTCTGTGAGGGCTTCGGAGGCCATGGAGGAGGCGATGACGCCGTCCAGGGCGGCTCGTGCGGAGGCGAACGGGTCGCGGGCAGGGCCGATGCCTTCGGGTGAGGGGTACAGGACGACGCCGAAGCTGTGTTTGGCGGCGATGCGGGCGGCTCCTTCGTAGACGGCGGCGAAGAACTCGTTGGTGAGTGCGGGCACTACCAGGAGGGCTGTTCGTGCTTGGCCGAGCCGTAGGTTGCGGGCGGCGAGGTTCGGCCGGTAGCCGAGTTCCCGTGCGGCCTGGCGTACTCGTTCGGCTGTTGTCTCGGAGACTCGTCCGCGCCATTTGTCGCCCAGTACGAGGGAGACGGCGGCCTGGGAGACTCCGGCGGCCTGGGCGACGTCGCGGCTCGTGGGGCGGGTGCTTCCTCGTGCCACCGTCGACCTGCTCTTTCTGCTGGACTCGCGGACTGGCCACATGGTACGTATGACCAAGGAAGTTATACGTACAACGTCAGCTGCCACGGGCTACGAGAAGGGCGTGACATGGCCGCGCGTTACCTGGAGATCCTCAGAACGAGGCACGCCGCTCGGCTGCTGGCCGGCACTCTTGTGGGGCGGCTGCCGAACGCCGTGGCCGCGATCGCCGTCCTGCTGTTCGTCCGCGCCGAGGGCGGCAGCTACAGCCTCGCCGGCGCGCTGGCCGCGGTGTACGGGGTGTCGAATGCCGTGGGGCAGCCAGTTCTCGGGCGTCTGGTGGACCTCCTCGGGCAGCCGCGTGTGCAGCTGCCTGCCGCGCTCGTCTCCGCCCTCGGTATGGCGGTGTTCGCTTTCACGGGCATCGGGGCGCTTGCGCTCGCGTACGTCCTGATGGTGGTCGCCGGGTTCTTCACGCCGCCTCTGGAGGGCGGTCTGCGGGCGTTGTGGCCCACGGTCCTCCGTAAGGAGGACCAGGTGCACACGGCGTATGCGATGGATGCCGTGGCGCAGGAAGTCATGTTCACCGTGGGGCCGTTGCTCGTCACGCTGTGCGTGTCGCTGTGGTCGGCGCAGGCCGCGCTCCTTGTGTTGAACGTCATAGGGGTGCTGGGCGCGCTCTCCGTGGTGGTGTCGCGGCCTTCGCGCGCGTGGCGTTCGGCGCCGCGTGAGGCGCACTGGCTCGGTGCGTTGCGCTCGGCCGGTCTGCTTGTCCTGCTCGGCGCGTTCCTTTTCGTGGGCATCGCGCTGGGCTCGATCAATGTCGCGGCGATGTCGTACGCGGACGACAACGGCGGGGATGTGACGTACGGCTGGCTGATGGCGGCCATCGGGCTCGGCGCGCTCGTCGGGGGCACCGTGTACGGGGCGCGGCAGTGGAGCGGTGCGCCGGAGCGGCGACTGCGGATGCTGGTCACGCTTCTGGCGGTGTTCTACGTACCGCTGACGCTGACGCCGGGTGTGGTCGCCATGGCGGTGCTGATCGCGCTCTCCGGGGTGTTTCTGGCGCCCTGTATCGCCTGCTCGTTCGTCCTGGTCGACCGGCATGCGCCGAGGGGCACCGTCACCGAGGCGTTCTCCTGGCTTGTGACGACGTTCACGGTGGGGATGTCGGTCGGAACGGGGCTTGCGGGACCGGTCGTCGAGTGGGGTGGCGCGGTGTCGGGCTTCGCTCTGCCGGGTGTCGCGGGGGCCGTGGCGCTGCTTGTTCTGCTGGCCACGGGGCGGGTCCTCGCAGCTACGGGCAGCGGTGCGGTGGTTGAAGTCGCATCGGAAAATGATCGAAACGGTGCACCCGAACCTCGTTTCAGCACAGGGCATCAGGCGTAATGTTCAGTCATGGACCGCCGCATTTTCGGGCTGGAGAACGAGTACGGCGTCACGTGTACGTTCAGGGGACAGCGTCGACTGTCCCCCGACGAGGTGGCGCGGTACCTCTTCCGCCGTGTCGTGTCATGGGGCCGCAGCAGCAACGTCTTTCTGCGAAACGGCGCCCGCCTCTATCTCGACGTGGGGTCACATCCGGAATACGCCACACCGGAATGTGACAACGTGACAGAACTCGTCACCCACGACAAGGCCGGCGAGCGCATTCTGGAAGGACTCCTGGTAGACGCCGAACGACGCCTGCACGAGGAAGGAATCGCGGGCGACGTCTACCTCTTCAAGAACAACACCGACTCGGCGGGCAACTCCTACGGCTGCCACGAGAACTATCTGGTGGCCCGCCACGGGGAGTTCTCCCGGCTCGCGGACATCCTCATCCCGTTCCTCGTCACCAGGCAGCTTCTGTGCGGTGCCGGCAAGGTGCTGCAGACCCCGCGTGGCGCGGTGTACTGCGTCAGCCAGCGGGCCGAGCACATCTGGGAGGGCGTCTCCTCGGCGACGACCCGTTCCCGGCCGATCATCAACACGCGTGACGAACCCCACGCGGACGCCGAGCGCTACCGTCGCCTGCACGTCATTGTGGGCGACTCGAACATGTCCGAGACGACCATGCTCCTCAAGGTCGGCGCCACCGATCTCGTACTGCGCATGATCGAGGCGGGCACGGTGATGCGCGATCTGACCCTGGAGAACCCGATCCGGGCGATCCGCGAGGTCAGCCATGACATCACGGGCCGCCGCAAGGTGCGCCTGGCCAGCGGCCGTGAGGCCTCCGCCCTGGAGGTGCAGCGCGAGTACTACGAGAAGGCGGTGGACTTCGTCGATCGGCGCGGCATCCGCACCGGCACCGTCGAGCAGGTCCTCGAGCTGTGGGGTCGCACGCTGGACGCGATCGAGGCCGAGGACCTCGACCGGATCGGCACCGAGATCGACTGGGTGATGAAGTACAAGCTCATCGAGCGGTACCGCGCCAAGCACAACATGACGATGTCGCATCCTCGGGTCGCGCAGATAGACCTCGCGTATCACGACATCCACCGTCGTCGAGGGCTGTACTACCTGCTGGAGAAGAGGGGACAGGCCACCCGGATCTGCAATGACCTGAAGATCTTCGAGGGTAAGTCCGTGCCGCCGCAGACCACTCGGGCGCGGCTGCGTGGCGACTTCATCCGGCGGGCGCAGGAGCAGCGCCGGGACTTCACCGTCGACTGGGTCCATCTCAAGCTCAATGACCAGGCACAGCGCACGGTGTTGTGCAAGGACCCGTTCCGTTCCGTCGACGACCGGGTGGAGAAGCTCATCGCGGGCATGTAGGCGCGCATTGAGGGGAACCGGCCACGGGCTCCGTACGTTCTCGTACGGAGCCCGTGGCACACCTTAGGGTGGCGGGCAACCACAGTGCCGTCTGAGATCTGAGGAACACGTGCGCCGAATTGCCGGCCTTCTCGTCCCCCTGCTGCTGCTCTCCACAGCGGCCTGCGGAAGTGATGACGACAAGGGCTCCGACTCCACCGCCGCGAAGAACGGAGTGCCCGCGATCACCAAGGGCACCGAGTTCGGGAAGAAGCCGACCATCGCCAAGGGGGAGGGGACTCCGCCGAAGGGGCTGAAGGTCGAGGTCATCAGTGAGGGCGACGGCGCGAAGCTGGAGAAGGGCGACGCCACCGAGGTGAACTACCTCGGGCAGGAGTACGACGAGGCGAAGCCCTTCGACAACAGTTTCGACCGGGGTCAGCCGTTCTCGCTCACGCTGGGCGGCGGCAGCGTCATCCCGGGCTGGGAGAAGGGGCTGGAGGGCCAGAAGGTCGGCAGCCGTGTCGAGCTGGTCATCCCGCCGGACCAGGGGTACGGGGCGCAGGGTCAGGGCGACATCAAGGCGAACGCCACGCTGGTCTTTGTCGTGGACATCGTGAAGGGCACGAAGATCCCGGCCTCGGCGAAGGGCACGGAGGTCGCCCAGGAGAACATCAGCCTGCCCAAGGTCGGCACCAACACCGACGGCAAGGAGCCGAAGGTGACCATGCCGAAGGACGTCGACCCGCCGAAGAAGCTGGTCTCCAACTACGTGCTGGAGGGCGACGGTGCCGAGGTCAAGGGGACCGACAGTGTGGTCGTGAACTATTCCGCTCTGCTCTGGGAGGGCGGCAAGCAGTTCGACAGCACCTACAAGACGGGCAAGACCCAGACCTTCCCGCTGGACCAGCTGACGATCAAGGGTCTCAAGAACGGTCTCGTGGGCAAGAAGGTCGGCAGCCGGGTGCTGCTCGTTCTGCCCCCCGACCAGGCCTTCGGTGCGCAGGAGACACAGGGCATCCCGAAGAACTCCACGCTTGTCTTCGCCGCCGACATCCTGGCCGTGATGTAAGACTGGGCAGGTTGCCCAATCATTCGTCAGGCATGACGTACGTACGACACAGGAGCCAGTGCAGTGAGCATCGAGAAGCCCGAGATCGACTTCCCGGGCGGCGAGCCCCCGGCCGACCTCGAGATCAAGGACATCTGGGAGGGCGACGGGCCGGTCGCGAAGGCCGGCGACTTCGTCAAGGTCCACTACGTGGGCGTGGCCTACTCCAGCGGCGAGGAGTTCGACGCCTCCTGGAACCGTGGTACGCCGCTGGAGTTCCAGCTCGGCGTCGGCCAGGTCATCTCCGGCTGGGACCAGGGTGTGCAGGGCATGAAGGTCGGCGGGCGCCGTCAGCTGACCATCCCCGCCCACCTCGCGTACGGCGATCGCGGTGCCGGTGGCGGCCGTATCGCGCCGGGCGAGGCGCTGATCTTCGTCTGCGACCTGGTCGCGGTCTGATTTTCGCGGGGCCGGCCCGCGAGTGGCTCGCGGGCCGGTCCTCGTACGCCGTGTGATCTGGTCCGACCAGACCCGATCAGCTGGGGCCCATGCCTGTCGGGCATGGGCCCTCGGCTTTTGCCACGACACTCCGGAGCGGTACGGTCATCGATCGGAAGCACCATAGGGAAGGGCGTCGATGGCCATTGCCAAGGCCGAGCGGCTGATGAACCTGGCGCTGTGTCTGCTCGGGACGCGGCGGCCGCTCAGCAAGCGTGAGCTGCGCGATTCCATCGAGGCTTACGTCGAGGCCTTCAGGCCGGGCAGCGGCGCGACCGGTTCGGACGATTCCTTCAACCGGATGTTCGAGCGCGACAAGGACGATCTGCGCGAGCTGGGCCTGGTCATCGAGACGGTGGAGAGCCTGGACGGCGAGGTCGGCTATCTCGCCCGCCGGGACAGCAACCGCCTGCCGCCCATCGCGCTCGACGCCGAGGAGGCCGCCGCCCTGGGCCTGGTCGCCAAGGTCTGGCAGCAGGCCCGCCTCGCGGGCGCGGCGAGCGGCGCCCTGCAGAAGCTGCGTGCGGCCGGACTGCCGGAGGACGTCGACCCGTACGAGGCCCATGGCGCCCTGGAGCCGCACATCCCCGTGCACGAGGCGGCCTTCGAACCGCTGATGCTGGCCTGTCGCGACCGCCGTCCCGTCTCCTTCGACTACCGCAAGGCCACCGCCGCCCGCCCCGAGCCCCGCATCGTCGAGCCCTGGGCGCTGGAGTGCTGGCGCGGCCACTGGTACCTGGCCGGCTGGGACCGCGACCGGGGCGCCGAGCGCGTCTTCCGGCTGTCGCGGATCACCGGCAAGGTCCGTAACCGGAGCGGGAAGTTCACGGCCGAGGTGCCCGATGTCGTCACCGTGCGGGAGACCGTCGCGAGCTGGGCCGGAGAGACCGCCGACCGCTCCGCGCTGATCCGGCTCCGCAGCGGGGCGGGCTACCCGCTGCGCGCCAAGGCCGTCTCCGTACGGGAACTGGGCGATGGCTGGGACGAGTTGGAGATTCCGTACGGGCATGGCCTGGACGCCTGGCTCGTGGAGTTCGGGCCCGATGTGGTGGTCCTGGAGCCCGCCGAGTTGCGGGCCGATGTCGTGGACCGGCTGCGCGCCGTGGCCAAGGGCTGAGGGGGCGTAGGAGAAGTGGCGGGAAAACCGGTCAGGCCAGTGAGTGCCATCGACCAGACGCGGCGGATGCTGTCCCTGGTGACGTATCTGCGGGAGCGCCCCGGTGCGCGCGTCAGCGATGTCGCCCGGGCCTTCGGGATCACCGAGGACGAGCTGATCTCCGACCTCGATGTGCTGCCGCTGTGCGGGACCAGTTTCCGCGGTGGCGATCTGCTGGACATCGACACCGACGGTGACCGGATCTGGTGGCGCAACCCGGGCGCCCTGGGTGCGGAGGCGGCCGAGCCGCTGCGGATCGCCGCCGACGAGGCGACCGCGCTGCTGGTGGCCGCCCGGGCCGTGTCCACCCTGCCCGGGCTGCGTGAGGGCGACCGGCAGGCTCTGCTGCGGGCCACCGCCAAGGTGGAGGCCGCGGCGGGCGAGGCGGCGGGTGCCAGCGCCCGGTTGTCGGTGACGTTCGAGTCGGAGGGCGGGGTCTTCGCGGACGTCGACCGGGCGATCTCCGAGCGGCGCCGGCTGTGGATCCGCTACTACTCGCCCGGACGCGATGAGCTCAGCGAGCGCGAGATCGACCCGATCCGCCTGGTCAGCGTCGGCCACACCTACGTGGAGGCCTGGTGTCGCCGCTCCGAGGCGCGGCGCACCTTCCGGCTCGACCGGGTCGCGGAGATCCGCATCCTGGACGAGCCGTCCGCGCCGCCCGAGGTCGAACTGCGGGACCTCTCCGAGGGGCTGGTGCAGCCCGCCGCCGAGGATCCCGAGGTGGTCGTCGAGGTCGGGCCGGGCGGGCGCTGGGTCGCCGAGTACTACCCGCACGACAGTGCCGATGAACTCCCGGACGGCGGGCTGCGTATCACCCTGCGTGCCTCCGATCCCGCCTCGCTGCGCCGCCTCGCGCTGCGGCTCGGGCGGGACGGCCGGATCGTCTCGCCGCGGGAGGTCGCGGACAGCGCCCGGCAGGCGGCACGCGAGGCGCTCGCGGCGTACGACGTGCCACAGGGCGTGGTGGGGAGTGTCACTGAGGGGCCGCACGGAGTTCAGGACGGGCTGTACGGCAGGCAGGAGCAAGGGCTGTGAGCAGGTCGGCGATGTCTGATACGCAGGGAATGTCCGTGACGTCCGCGTTCTCGGGCATGACGAGAGTGGATCCCGTGGTCTTCAAGGCCGCCTGCCCCGACTGCCGCGCCCACTTCGAACTCTCCGCGAACGCCTTGCGCCTGGCGATCGGCGCCACACCGAAGACGACCTTCTACTCCTTCACCTGCCCCGAGTGCGAGGCGGCGGTGCGCAAGCCGGCCGGTGAGCGGATCGTGGAACTCCTCACCGGCGGGGGAGTGCGGACCCTGCGGCTGCACTCAACCGTCTAGGGGCGGCGCATGTTCTGGCCAATGCTCGCGATCGCTGTGGGTTTTCTGGGAATCGCCGTGCTCGGCGTCCTCGCTGTACGGGTCTTCCTGGAAGCCGAGCGCCTGGGCAGGCAGGTCACGGACTCGGCACATCGGATCAGCCGCGCGGCAGAAGACCTGGAACGGGCCTCCGCGACCGCGGCGCGTTCTGTCGATGCGCTGTGAGCCGCTCCTGCCGGGCGCTTTGAGTCATTCCGGCCTGTCAACTTCTCATCCGGGGCAGGTACGCTCAAGAGCGCGGCCCAGGGACGAGGCGCTGGCCGAACATGGAGTATGCACAGGCATTGCCTGACGTTTACTCCTGCGGGTTACGATCGCCCACAGCCGATGGTCGGATGATGTCCGACCAGCCGGACACAAGGACTTCCTGTCGCCTCGGTGAAGAAGGTAAAAGCTATGGGTAACCTCGGCCCCACCGAGATCATTCTCATCCTCGTCGTCGTCATCCTGCTGTTCGGCGCGAAGAAGCTTCCGGACATGGCTCGCTCGCTCGGCAAGTCCGCGCGCATCCTCAAGAGTGAGGCCAAGGCGATGAAGTCGGAGGGCCAGGACGACACCACCGCCGCTTCCGCCCCGCCGAACGGCGAGACTCCGGCTCAGCGCACCATCCAGGCCGCTCCCGGTGACGTGACCAGCTCCCGCCCGGTCGCCGAGCCGACGGACACGACCAAGCGCTGACGCAGGGCCGGTGACCTCCGGCCCGCCGCACGAGATGGGAACGTGGGTTGCTGAAGTCTGCCCGCAAGAACGAAGAGAAGGATCCCGAGGGACGGATGCCCCTCGTGGAACACCTTCGCGAGCTCCGCAACCGGCTCGCCAAGAGCCTGCTGGCGGTCGTCGTCACCACGATCGTCTCGCTCATGTTCTACAAGGACATCATCCAGTTCTTCACGAATCCGATCCTTCAGGCCGTGGGATGCGATCTGAGCTTCGAGGAGTTGCAGGAAACCGGTACCAGCACCTGCGCGCGCATCGTGCAGAACGGCCTGCTCAGCCCGTTCTCGCTGGCGCTGACTGTTTCCTTGACTTCTGGTGTGGTGCTCGCGACGCCGGTGTGGCTTTACCAGCTGTGGGGTTTCATCGCTCCTGGTCTCCACAAGCACGAGAAGAAGTACTCGCTCGCCATTGTTGGCACGGGTTTTCCGCTGTTCCTGCTGGGCGCGTACTTCGCATACTGGTCGCTGCCGAAGATGGCGGAGGTGATGCTCCAGTTCTCCATCATCGGGAGCGACAACCAGCTGCCCCTGGATGAACTGATCCAGCTCATCCAGCGCATGATCATCGTCTTCGGTCTGGCTTTCCAGCTGCCACTGCTGCTGGTCATGCTGAACTTCGGAGGCGTCGTCTCGGGCTCGAAGATGCTCGGCTGGTGGCGCGGCATGGTCATGGGTATCACCCTCTTCGCCGCAATCGCCACGCCCAGCACCGACCCGATCTCGATGCTGGCGCTCGCCGTGCCGATCTCGCTGCTGTACTTCGTCGCCACCGGCATCGCCCTGTTGAACGATCGGCGTCGGGCACGGCGTGACGCGGAAGGGCCCGCAGACGACGAGGCCTCCGAACTCGATCTCACCCCCGAGGACATCGGCGAGATCGAATCCGTCTCGGCCACCCGCGCCCTGTCGGCGCAGCCGGACTCCGACCGTCGGCGCGATCCGGACCGGGTCAACGGCTACGACGACGTGACCTGACAGACGCGCACCGGGACCGGCCCCGCGTACCTGAGCTGGGTGGATTCCCGGTGTGCGGGGTCGGATCCGGATAATGATCGTCCTGTTGTCAGTGGCTGACGGTACGCTCGAAAGCACGATGACAGAGGATCTATCACCGGCCGAGCGGTACGCGGCAGCGCGGCAGCGCGCTGTCGAGCAGGCCACGGCGCTCGCGTCCTTCCGCGAGATGTACGACTTCGGCCTCGACCCCTTCCAGATCGAGGCCTGTCAGGCACTCGAAGCGGGCAAGGGTGTGCTGGTGGCCGCGCCCACCGGCTCGGGCAAGACGATCGTGGGCGAGTTCGCCGTCCACCTCGCCCTCCAGCAGGGCAAGAAGTGCTTCTACACCACGCCCATCAAGGCACTGTCGAACCAGAAGTACACCGATCTGGCGCGTCGTTACGGCGCCGAGAAGGTCGGCCTGCTCACCGGCGACAACAGCGTCAACTCCGACGCCCCGGTGGTCGTGATGACCACCGAGGTGCTGCGCAACATGCTCTACGCGGGCTCGCAGACCCTCCTCGGCCTCGGCCACGTCGTCATGGACGAGGTGCACTACCTCTCCGACCGCTTCCGCGGCGCCGTCTGGGAGGAAGTGATCATTCACCTCCCCGAGTCGGTGACCCTGGTGTCGCTCTCGGCGACAGTGTCGAACGCCGAGGAGTTCGGCGACTGGCTCGACACCGTCCGCGGCGACACCGAGGTGATCGTCTCCGAGCACCGCCCCGTGCCGCTGTTCCAGCACGTGCTCGCCGGACGCCGCATCTACGACCTCTTCGAGGAGGGCGAGGGCCACAAGAAGGCCGTCAACCCCGACCTCACCCGTCTGGCCCGCATGGAGGCCACCCGGCCCTCCTACCAGGACCGCAGACGGGGCCGCAACATGCGCGAGGCCGACCGCGAGCGCGAGCGGCGGCAGAGATCGCGCGTATGGACACCGGGCCGCCCCGAGGTCATCGAGCGGCTCGACTCCGAGGGGCTGCTGCCCGCCATCACGTTCATCTTCAGCCGCGCCGCCTGCGAGGCCGCCGTCCAGCAGTGCCTGTACGCGGGCCTCAGGCTGAACGACGACGAGGCACGGCACAAGGTCCGCGCCCTCGTCGAGGGACGTACGTCCTCGATACCGGCCGAGGACCTGCACGTCCTGGGCTACTACGAGTGGCTGGAAGGCCTGGAGCGCGGCATCGCGGCCCACCATGCGGGCATGCTGCCGACGTTCAAGGAGGTCGTCGAGGAACTGTTCGTACGCGGGCTGGTCAAGGCCGTGTTCGCCACCGAGACCCTCGCCCTCGGCATCAACATGCCCGCCCGTTCCGTGGTGTTGGAGAAGCTCGTCAAGTGGAACGGCGAGCAGCACGCCGACATCACACCCGGCGAGTACACCCAGCTGACCGGCCGCGCAGGCCGCCGTGGCATCGATGTCGAGGGCCACGCCGTCGTGCTGTGGCAGCGCGGCATGAGCCCGGAGCACCTCGCAGGCCTCGCGGGCACCCGTACGTACCCGCTGCGCTCCAGCTTCAAGCCGTCGTACAACATGGCGGTGAACCTCGTCGAGCAGTTCGGCCGGCACCGCTCGCGCGAACTCCTTGAGACGTCGTTCGCACAGTTCCAGGCCGACAAGTCGGTCGTGGGGATCTCCCGCCAGGTGCAGCGCAACGAAGAGGGACTTGAGGGCTACAAGGCCTCCATGACCTGCCACCTGGGCGACTTCGACGAGTACGCGCGACTGCGTCGCGAACTCAAGGACCGCGAGACCGAGCTGGCCAAGCAGGGTGCGGCGCAGCGGCGAGCGGAAGCGGCCGTGGCGCTGGAAAAGCTCAAGCCCGGCGATGTGATCCATGTGCCGACCGGCAAGTTCGCGGGGCTTGCGCTGGTGCTGGACCCCGGGTTGCCCGCCGGGCGGTCCAACGGCCACCGCGGCTTCGAGCACCACGACGGGCCGCGGCCCCTGGTCCTCACCGCCGAGCGGCAGGTCAAGCGGCTCGCGTCGATCGACTTCCCGGTGCCCGTCGAGGCGCTGGAGCGGATGCGCATCCCGAAGTCGTTCAACCCGCGCTCGCCGCAGTCGCGCCGCGATCTCGCCTCCGCGCTGCGCACGAAGGCCGGGCACATCGTTCCCGACCGGCACCGCAAGCGGCGCGCCGATGCCGCCGACGACCGGGAGATCGCCCGGCTGCGCACCGCACTGCGCGCACACCCCTGCCACGGGTGCAACGACCGCGAGGACCACGCCCGTTGGGCCGAGCGCTACCACCGGCTGCTGCGCGACACCTCGCAGCTGGAGCGGCGCATCGAGGGGCGGACGAACACCATCGCCCGTACCTTCGACCGCATCGTCGCGCTCCTGACCGAGCTCGACTATCTGCGCGGCGACGAGGTCACCGAGCACGGCAAGCGGCTCGCCCGGCTCTACGGAGAACTGGACCTGCTCGCCAGCGAGTGCCTGCGCGCCGGTGTCTGGGAGGGCCTCGCGCCGGCCGAGCTGGCCGCGTGCGCCTCGGCGTTGGTGTTCGAGGCCCGGGTCAGCGACGACGCTCTCGCACCGAAGGTGCCGTCCGGCAAGGCCAAAGCCGCGCTCGGTGAGATGGTCCGCATCTGGGGTCGCCTTGACGCCCTGGAAGAGGACTTCCGGATCAGCCAGACCGAGGGCGTCGGTCAGCGCGAGCCGGACCTGGGCTTCGCCTGGGCGGCGTACGAATGGGCCTCCGGCAAGGGACTCGACGAGGTGCTCCGCGAGGCCGAGATGCCCGCCGGCGACTTTGTGCGCTGGTGCAAGCAGGTCATCGACGTACTCGGCCAGATATCGGCGGCGGCACCGGTTTCCGGCACCAAGGACTCCACCGTGGCGAAGAACGCGCGCAAGGCTGTGGACGGGATGCTGCGGGGGGTCGTCGCCTACTCGTCGGTGGGGTGAGCCGGCGTTCGTCCGTCGGCACCGGCCGGTTCGCGTATCAGTCGCCGAGCGACTCCAGGTACGCGCGCCAGCCCCCGTACTCCGTGATGTCCCGCGCATCGTCGAGCGCGCCCGGCTCGCACAGGAATCCCGGTACATCGCTGCCGTCGGCCAGCGTCACCCGGCCCAGCGTCATCGGCCGGGGCAGCGCGGCGGTGAGGCGGCCGAGGCCCTCGGCGGGCAGTTGCCACACCTCGGCCTCGATCGCGGCTCCGTCGGCGCCGACGTGGACCAGGCCCGGCTTGGGCGGGTCGGTGGCCAGGGCGTGCAGCCGGTAGACGGGTGCGGTCTTCGTCGTACGTTCCAGCTGGGCGCCCAGCGCGAGGAGTTGCCCGTTCAGGGGCTGGTCCGACAGGTGCGCGCCGAGTACGGCGAGGCGGACGGGCAGCGCTTCCAGGGTTCGGGCGATGTGGACGAGACGTTCGTCGGTGAACGCGGGGCCGATCAGCATGACGCCGAAGGGGAGCCCCGCCACCTGGCCCGCAGGGACGGCGACGGCGGCCAGGTCGAAGAGGTTGGTGGAGTTGGTGAAGCGGCCGAGGCGGGCGTTCGTGCCCAGCGGGTCGGCGGCCACCTCGGCGAGGGTGGGATGGCCGGGCGCGGTCGGCAGGAGCAGGGCGTCCGCGTCGCCCAGTGACTCCAGTGCGCGGGTGCGCAGGGCTGCCAGACGCTCCTGGTCGGCGAAGAGCTGGTGGGCCGGGATGTCCCGGGCGCGGGTGATGATTCCGGCGACCGTGGGGTCCAGGCCGTCGCCGCCCTCGGAGAGCAACTTGTCGACAAAGCTCCCTATGGCTGTGTAACGCTCGGCCACGAAGGCTCCCTCGTACAGCATCGTGGCGGCCGCCGTGAAGGGGGCGAGGTCGATGGTGCGCAGCTCGGCGCCTGCGGCCCGTAGTCGGGTCACGGCTGCCTCGTATGCCTGTGGCCAGCCCTCGTCCATTTCGCCGAGCTGGTCTCGGGGCGGTACGGCTATGCGCCAGGGGCCCGGGGTGCGCTGGGGGAGTGCGGGGAGTTCTCGGGCGGGTGGGGAGGTCATGTGAGTGAGGGCCTGTTCCGCCTCCGGGAGGGTGCGCGCGAAGACCGTTACGCAGTCCAGGGATGCGCAGGCTGGGACCACGCCCTCCGTGGGGACGAGGCCTCGGGTGGGTTTCAGGCCGACGATTGAGTTGAACGCGGCGGGGACGCGGCCGCTGCCCGCGGTGTCCGTGCCCAGCGCGAAGTCGACGATGCCGAGCGCTACCGCTACGGCTGAGCCGGAGCTGGAGCCGCCGCTGATTCTCTGCGGGTCGATGGCGCCCCGCACGGCGCCGTGGGGGGAGCGGGTGCCTACGAGGCCTGTGGCGAACTGGTCCAGGTTCGTGGTGCCGAGGGCGATTGCACCTGCCGCGCGTAGGCGGGCGACCGCCGGGGCGTCTGCCTCCGGCTGGTACGCGTAGGAAGGACAGCCGGCGGTTGTGGGGAGGCCTGCTACGTCGATGTTGCCCTTTGCTGCGAACAGTCGCCCTGCGAGGGGGAGGTGTTCGCCTGCGGCCACCCGTGCGTCGATCTCGCGGGCCTCTGTCTCGACCTCCGCCATTGGGCGCAGGTCGATCCAGACCTCGGGGCGGTCCACCGTCTTGATGCGGGCGTAGGCCAATTGGACTCGGGTGACGGTGGAGGGCGACATCTGTGCTCCTTGCTGGGGTTTCGTTGTCGACTGCGGCCCGGTGGCCGGTCTGTGCCCACCCGTTCCGCCCTGCGGAACGACTGCCCACAGACCGGCGGAATGCCTGCCTACAGACTGGCGGGAGCCTGCCCACAGACGGGCGGGACGCCTGCTCACACACCACCAGGCGCGTGTCAGCTCGTGGGCGTGAGTACCAGTAGGGCCGTGCCCGCCTCCACCTGGGCGCCCGGCTTGGTGAGGATCTGTGTCACCACGCCGTCCATCGGTGCGTGCACCCTTGACTCCATCTTCATGGCTTCCAGGGCGAGGAGCGGCTGGCCCATGGTCACCTCGTCGCCCCGGGCGACGTTCAGCTGCCAGACCGACGCGGCGAATTCGGCCTCCACCAGGTGGCCGCCCGGTGGGACCGTCACCTCCGGCGGTGCTGGTGCTGGAGCTGAGGAGGTCTCCGCCCTGGTGAACTCGCCCGATGCCTCCCAGGCGTCCCGTTCCGCCGCGAAGGCGGCGCCCTGGCGGGTCCTGAACTCGGCGATCGAGTCGGCGTTCTCGGTCAGGAACGCCTCGTACTCGGCGAGTGAGAAGACGTCCTCCTCGATCTGTGGCACGAAGCGGCCCGAGATGATGTCGGCCCGTAGTTCCAGCAGTTCGTCCGGGGTCACCGGGTACCACTTGATGCGGTCGAAGAAGCGCAGCAGCCAGGGGGAGCCGGGTTCGAAGGCGCCGCGTTGCTGCCAGCCGGACCAGACCTGGGTCGTGCGGCCGACGAACTGGTAGCCGCCGGGGCCCTCCATCCCGTAGACGCAGAGGTACGCGCCGCCGATGCCGACGGAGTTCTCGGCGGTCCAGGTGCGGGCCGGGTTGTACTTCGTCGTGACCAGGCGGTGGCGGGGGTCCAGGGGTGTGGCCACCGGGGCGCCCAGGTACACATCGCCCAGGCCGAGGACCAGGTACTCGGCGTCGAAGACCGTCCGGTACACGTCCTCCACCGATTCCAGGCCGTTGACCCGGCGGATGAACTCGATGTTCCAGGGGCACCAGGGCGCGTCGTCGCGGACGCCCGCCATATAGCGGGCGATCGCCTCGCGGGTCGCCGGGTCGTCCCAGGAGAGGGGGAGGTGGACGGTGCGGGACGGCACGACCAGCTGGTCCGTCGAGGGCAGCGTGGCCACCAACGACCGTACGGACGAGAGGAGTTGATGCTGGGGCAGGCGGCGCGGATCCGTCTGGATCTGGAGGGAGCGGATGCCCGGCGTGAGGTCGGTGACTCCCTCGATGCGGGCCTTTGCCACCGCCTCCATCAGGGCGTGCACCCGCATGCGCAGCGCCAGGTCCAGCTGCATGGGCCCGAACTCGACCAGCAGATGGTCGTCGCCGCTGCGGCGGTACGTCACGTCGCCGTCCCGCGCCAGCACGCCACCGTCCACGATCGCGGGCCGCGCCGCACCTTCCCCGTCCACCGGTACGAAACGCACCGTGTCCCCGGGACGCAGCTGGCCGAGCTTCCAGCGCTCCGCGCTGAGGACTGTCGCCGGGCACACGAACCCGCCGAGCGAGGGGCCGTCGGGACCGAGCAGGACCGGCATGTCGCCCGTGTAGTCGACGGCGCCGACCGAGTATGGGGTGTCGTGGATGTTGGAGGGGTGCAGGCCCGCCTCGCCGCCGTCGGTGCGGGCCCAGCGGGGCTTCGGACCGACCAGCCGTACGCCCGTGCGTGCCGAGTTGAAGTGCACCTTCCAGTCGGCCGCGTAGAAGTCGTGGATGTCCTGCTCGGTGAAGAACTCCGGTGCGGCGTGCGGGCCTTCGAGCGCGCCCACATGCCATACGGCGCCGAACACCGGCCTCCCCCAGCTAACGCTGGGAGGTACCCCCATCTCGCTTCGCTCGCCCTCCGGCACCACCGCCCCCGAGGACGCGACCGCGCCCCCGTGCAGCACGTCCCCGGTCCGCAGCGCCCGCCCGCCGTGGCCGCCGAACCGGCCCAGCGTGAAGGTCGAGGCGCTCCCCAGGAACGCCGGGACATCCAGGCCGCCCGCGAAGAGTACGTACGTCCGCAGGCCGTGCTCGGCAGGAGTGCCGATCTCCAGTACGCCCCCTGCCGGTACCGTCACCGGCTCCCACTGCGCGACCGCCCCGCCGTCGACCGTCACCGCCGCCGGAGCACCCGTGACACACACCGTCGTCGTGTGCGTGAACCTCAATGACGGTCCTCGCAAGGTGCATTCGAGGCCGGGTGCGCCCTCGTCGTTGCCCAGCGCGCGGTTGCCGAGCCGGAACGACAGGTCGTCCATCGGCCCGCACGGCGGCACGCCCACCTGCCAGTAGCCGGTCCGCCCCGGCCAGTCCTGGACCGTCGTCAGCGTCCCGCCGGAGACGACCTCGATACGCGACGTCGGGTCGCTCACGCCCGCGAGCGTCGCCGTCGAGTGTGAGGCCCTCCGGAAGTCGTCCGACGCGAGCGCCGCCCGCACCAGCCCCAGGTTCGTCTCGATGCCGTCGACCCGGGTCCCGGCCAGCGCCTCGTCCAGCCGTGCGAGCGCCTGCGCACGGTCGGAGCCGTACGCGACGAGCTTCGCGAGCATGGGGTCGTACGACGTGGTGACCTCGCTGCCGGTCTCGACCCAGCCGTCCACGCGTACGCCAGACGGAAATTCGACCCGGGTCAACAGGCCCGCGCTGGGCCGGTGTTCACGCGAAGGATCCTCGGCGTACACGCGGGCCTCGACGGCATGACCGCGCGGCTCCCCAGGGTCTCGTACGACATCGAAGTCCCCGCGCGCCAGACGCAGCATCCACGCGACGAGGTCGACGCCATAGATCTCCTCGGTGACCGGATGTTCCACTTGGAGCCGGGTGTTGACCTCCAGGAAGTACGCCTCCTCGCGCACCGCGTCGTACACGAACTCGACGGTTCCGGCCGAGCGGTAGTCGACCGAGGCGCACAAGTCCCGAGCCGCGGAGGCCAGTTGTTCGCGTACGTGGGCGGGGAGGCCGGGTGCGGGAGCCTCCTCCACCACCTTCTGATTGCGGCGCTGGAGCGAGCAGTCGCGGTCGCCGAAGGTGACGACGCGGCCCGCGCCGTCGCCGAAGACCTGCACCTCGACATGGCGGGCCTGCTCGACGAGCCGCTCCAGGAACACCCCGGCCAGGGAGAAGGAGGCCGCGGCGACGCGCTGCACCCGGTCCCAGGCATCGGTCAACTCATCGGCATCGCGACATGCCGACATACCGATCCCGCCCCCGCCACCCGTGGCCTTGAGCATCACCGGGTAGCCGATGCGGTCCGCGGCCACCAGAGCCTCGTCCAGCGAGGCGAGCAGTCCCGTGCCCGGAGCGAGCGGCACCCCGGCCGCCTCAGCCGCCGCCCGGGCCGTGTGCTTCGCCCCGAACAGCTCCAGTTGCTCGGGCGTCGGGCCCACGAACACGATCCCCGCCTCCTCGCAGCGCCGCGCGAACGCCGCGTCCTCGGAGAGGAAGCCGTAGCCCGGGTGGATCGCTCCGGCACCCGTGTCCTTCGCCGCCTTCAGGACGAGATCGGCGTCGAGATACGACTCCTTGGCGGGTGCCGGGCCCAGCCGGACGGCTTGGTCGGCCAGGCGCACATGAGGTGCCGAGCGATCGGCGTCGGAGTACACCGCGACCGTACGCAGGCCCAACTCCCGTGCCGTACGCATGATCCGGACCGCGATCTCGCCCCGGTTGGCTACGAGGAGCGTGTCGAAGGACGTTCCTCCCTCGCTCATCGGGCGCCCGCCTCACCGATGGTCATCTCCACGGCCGTCGGCTCGAAGCCGTTGCAAGGGTTGTTGATCTGCGGGCAGTTGGAGACCAGGACGAGTACGTCCCGCTCGGCGCGCAGCGTCAGCTTCAGGCCCGGGGCGGAGAGACCGTCGACGATGCCGAGGGTGCCGTCCTTCTCGACCGGCACGTTCATGTACCAGTTGATGTTCGAGACGAGATCGCGCTTCCCGAGGCCGTACCTCGCGCCCTCCGCGAGGAAGTTGTCGACGCACGCGTGCTGCGACCAGGTGTGGTGGCCGTAACGCAGGGTGTTCGACTCCTTGGAGCAGGCGCCGCCCACCGTGTCGTGTCGGCCGACCTCGTCCTCGACCACGGTCATCAGCGGGGTGTGCTCGTTGGACATGAGCACACTGCCGGTGGTCAGGAAGATGTTGCCCTGGGCGTGGATCGTGTCGGGCGCGCTGTAGCGGACGGCCGTGTCATGGGCGTCGTACGCGAGGAAGTCGACGGCCTGGTTGCCGTGCAGGTCGGTGATGGTGAGCGTCTCGCCCGTCCGCACGAGGGCGGACCAGGCGGAGCGGGCCGGGACGACGGTCGTGGTGGCGGTCATGCGAGCCCCCTCGCGGCAAGGAATTCGGCGGTGTTGAGGAAGGCTCGGCGGCCCTCGGGGGAGGCCTCCCACAGCGGGTCGCCGGGTGCGGTGGCCTCGGCGCGCCAGGCCAGCACCTCCAGCGGGGTGCTGGTGTAGTCGGCTCGCGGGTCGGCCGGGTGGGGCACATTGGCGAGCAGCACCGTGACGTCCTGCTCGGCCCGGAGCGTCACGCTCGCGCCCTCTCCGGCCGAGCCGGTGAAGTCGAGGGCGCCGTCGTCTCGTACCTCCACGCCCTGGAAGAAGGACAGGGAGGGAGGGAGATCCCGGGGTGCGAGACCGTTCTTCGCGGCGGCCAGTTTGAACAGCTCACGCCCTGCCGGAGACGCGGACTGCGGCGTCCCGTCCCCGTACCGCTCCGTGTTCCGTACGAGGGTGGAGGTGCCGCACAGCGCGTCGTGCCGCCCGGAGGTGTCGGCGATCACCGAGGCGAGCACGCGGCCCTGGTCGGAGAGGAGCAGCCGGTCCTCGCCGAGGTAGGCGTTCCACTGGATCTTGACCGTGTCCGCGACGTTCAGTCGTTCCCAGGGGCGGTCGGCGGCGAACAGGAGGAGATGCGCGCAGGCATCGCCCCTGAGGTCGGTCAGCCGCAGCTCCGTGCCGCGGGCCAGCACCCTGTGCGTGTAGTTGCCGCCCGCCACCGTCTCCGCCCACACCAGATGGCCCGCCTCGCAGGGCGGCGCGGGCCAGGCGCTCGCCGGGACGACCGGCATCGCCTCGGCGCGGGCGCCTTCCTGTGCGCGGGCGTGCGCCCGGGCTCCGTACGTGGTCGCTGTCGCCATTGCGGGACCTCCGGCTCGGCAGGGGCGGTCATGTCCGTACGTCATGTCCGTACGCAATTTCTGTCGCCCGACAGAAATTAGGAGCCGGGCGAGTCCGCGCCATTGCCCCGGCGTTGCCGCTCCGTTACCGATGTCTCACCGAGATCGTCGTCCGGGGCCGTGTGCGACGATCGAAGACATGGGCACCAGCGGACGACGAGTGGGCAGGCCACGGGCCGAGCGGCGACCGGACAGCGGTCTCTCGCCACGTGACGAACTGCTCGCCGCCGCCGCGGAGTTGTTCACGACGCGTGGGTACGCGGCCACGACCACCCGGGCCGTCGCCGAGCGGGCGGGCATGCGGCAGGCGTCGATGTACCACTACGTCTCCGGCAAGGAGGAGCTCCTCGCCGAGCTCCTGGAGTCCACCGTCACCCCCTCGCTGGCCTTCGCCCGGGAGCTCCTCGCCGAGGACATGACTCCGGCCGAGGGCAGGTTGTGGGACCTGTGCCGCACGGACGTCGAGCTGCTCTGCGGCGGTCCGCACAACCTCGGCGGGCTCTATCTGCTGCCCGAGGTACGCGCCGAACGCTTCGCCGGCTTCCATGCCGTACGGGCCGAACTCAAGGACACCTACCGGCAGTTGCTCGCCGCGACCGAGGCGGGCGGCGCGCTCGCCAAGAGTGAGCTGGATCTGCGGACGGACCTGGTGTTCGGGCTGATCGAGGGAGTCATCCTGGTCCACCGCTCCGACCCCGACCGGCCCGTGACGGCCTTCGCCGAAGCCACCGCGGACGCGGCGCTGCGCATCGCGGGAATCTGAGCTGGAATTCGCCTCGGCGAGCCGGGCCTCACCCCTTCTGATGAGGGGTTTTCGTGCACTCGTACACAGTGACGCATCGTGTTCGAATAGTGCCTGAGCGTATAAATGGGGCTGAGCGTACTCCTGTCGCGCGGGCGATTTCAGGCGCTTGCTGAATATGACTTGGCGATGATCTGGTCGGACTAAGCTCGCCCGCGGCGCCCCGAGTTGCGGCGTATTCGTGCGCTTGTTCCCCAATGTTCCGAAGATCCAGAGAACTCCCCCCCCAGATCCCCAGCCGATTTGTCTTAGAGGGCATACATGGTGAGTGTTCAATCGCCTCCCGTTGGCCGTGAACTTCCTTACGCCCGCGTGCTGTTGCTGCCGGCCATGCTGATGGCCGCGGCGTCCGGAGCCGCTGTCGCCGTCGTCACGGAAGCGGCCCGGGTCGCCGTCGGCTGGTGCGGAGGCATCGCGACGCTCCTGGTGATCGCGACCGTGGCCGAAGCGGTCCGCCGCGGGCGCCTCGTCCGTGCCGTCCGCGCCGAACTCGCGCGCCGCACGGCCTACTTGGACCAGCGCATCGCCGCCCAGGACGACGAGATCTTCCACCTCGGCAAGGAGCTGCTGCCCGCCGCGCTGTACCGGCTGCGCAGTGGCGATTCCCCCGATGAGGCGATCCGCAAAACCGCCGAGGCGGACCCCGCCGTCCGGGAACTCCCCGAATCCCAGCGTGAGTTGCTGCGCATCCTGCTGTCGATCGTGGACCACGAGGAAGCGATGCGCGACGCTTCGCAGCGCGCCTTCGTCAATATCGCCCGGCGCGTCCAGGCGATCGTCCACCAGCAGAACAAGGAACTGCGCGAGATGGAGGAGGACCACGGGCGCAACCCCGAGGTCTTCGACGACCTGCTGCGCATCGACCACGGCACCGCGCTGATCGGCCGCCTCGCCGACTCCATCGCCGTGCTCGGCGGCTCCCGCCCGGGCCGCGTATGGCCCAAGCCCGTACCGCTCTACAGCGTGCTGCGCGGTGCCATGTCCCGAATTCTGGAGTACCGGCGCATCGAGCTGCACTCCATCGCCAAGGTCAACGTCGACGGCCCGTCGGTCGAACCGGTCATCCACGCCGCCGCCGAACTCCTCGACAACGCCACGCGCTACTCGCCGCCGCAGACCAAGGTGCACGTCACCGCCGTCGAGGTGCAGACCGGCGTCGCCATCGAGATCGAGGACGCCGGCGTCAGCCTCAGCGAGGAGGCGCGCCGCCGGGCCGAGGGCATGCTCGAGAAGGCCCAGGTCGGCATCGACCTCAACGACCTCGGCGAGGCACCGCGGCTCGGCATGGCCGTCGTGGGCCGCCTTACGCAGATGTACAAGATGCAGGTCTCGCTGCGGCAGTCGGCGTACGGCGGGGTACGCGCCGTGATCGTCGTGCCCCGCGACATGCTCACCGAGGAAACCGAACCCGCCTCAGGCCTCGCCCACGGCATCGGCGCCTCCTCCGTGCCCAAGGTGGACTTCGGCGGTGTCGAGGGACCGGAGCGCAAGCCCAAGCGGCGCCGTCCCACCACCGGCCCCCGTATCCCCGACTCGGTGGCCGCGATGGAGGACGACGTCCCCGAGGTGACCGAGTGGACGGCGAACGGTCTGCCGCAGCGCCGCAGCCGGGTCAAGATCCCGTTCAGCCAGCGGATCGCCGAGGCCCGGGCGGCAGAGGCGGAGGCGGAGGCCGCGCGCAAGGCCGGCCGACCCGTCATCGACTGGTCCGCCTCCTCCACCGCGGCGCAGCCCGAGCCGAAGAAGGACGAACCCGAACCCGGCCTGTGGGTCGAGGCGTTCATGGCCGGCCTGAAGGGCGGAAACGACGGCCAGGACGACCAGGACAAGACAACAGGCGCGAAGAACACTCCGGCCCCTGCCGAGGCCGATGACGAGGGGGACCTCAAGTGATCCAGCAGCGAGCCAACTTCGACTGGATGCTCAAGGAGCTGTCCGACGGGGTGCAAGGGACCCGGCAGGTCGTCGTGCTCTCCGCTGACGGCCTGCGCATCGCCCGGTACGGCGGTGATCCCGACGCCGCCGACCGCATCGCCGCGGCCTGCGCCGGACTGCAGAGCTTGGCTGCGGCCGTCGCCACCGAGATCCCGGACACCGACGGCCGGATGCGGATGGTGATCATCGAGATCCACGGCGGCTACTTCTACATGATGGCCGCGGGCCCGGGCGCCTATCTCGCCGTCCTCGCGGACGAGACCGTCGACGCCGGGCTCATGAGCAACCGCATGCGCGACCTCGTCGTACGGATCGGTGCCCACCTGACGAGTCCGCCCCGGCGGAACGGGACGGCCGTATGATTCCTCCGCAACGACGACGGCGATCCCCCAAGGAACCGCCGGAGCACAGTCCCGAGCAGGTCCCGGAGTCGGCACAGGTGTCGGCGACAGGAGAGGGGCAGGGCGAGGCGAGCCAGCCGGGCAGGCTGTACATCCTCACCGGCCAGGTCGAGGACGGCGATCGTGCCCCGCTCGACCTGGTGACCCTCATCGTGGCGAGTGACGACGCGCCGCCGCCCACCGCCCAGCCGGAACAGTCGGCACTGCTCCAGCTCTGCAGGACCCCTCTGTCCGTGGCCGAGCTCTCGGCCTATCTCGATCTGCCGTTCAGCGTGGTGACCGTACTGCTGACGGAGCTGCTGGCGGCCGAACTGGTACAGGCGCGAGCCCCGATCGTCCGCTCGGAGCTGCCCGACCGTTCCCTCCTCGAAGCGGTGATGCATGGACTTCAAAAGCTCTGACACCATCACGGGTCCTCGCGCCGAGGACCATCTTCCGCACACGGCGCAGGCCGCCGTGAAGATCGTGATCGTGGGTGGTTTCGGCGTCGGCAAGACGACCATGGTGGGCTCCGTCAGCGAGATCAGGCCGCTGACCACGGAAGAGACCATGACGCAGGCCGGCGTCGGAGTCGACGACAACTACGGCTCGGACAGCAAGACGGCCACCACCGTGGCCATGGACTTCGGCCGCATCAGCATCACCGAACAGCTGGTGCTGTACCTGTTCGGCACCCCCGGCCAGGAGCGCTTCTGGTTCCTGTGGAACGGGCTGTTCGAGGGCGCCCTGGGCGCGGTCGTACTGATCGACACCCGGCGCCTGGAAGTCAGCTTCGACGTCATCGGCCGCCTGGAGGAGCGCGGGGTCCCGTTCGTCGTCGCCGTCAACGACTTCCCGGACGCGCCCCGTTACCCCATGGAGGACCTGCGCGCAGCGCTCGACCTTCCCGAAGAGATCCCCATCGTGAAGTGCGACGCGCGCCGCAGGGCCTCCAGCCGTGACGTGCTGATGACCCTGATGCGCTTCCTGCACTCGATCGCCATGGCCTCCGCGCCCGCCTGATCTGCCCGTCAACTGCCAAGCCGACGACACCACTTCAGCTTCGAATTCGACCCCAGCTTCACCCCAGCTTCGAAAGCGACCACCGTGACGCCTGAACCCCACTCCCGAACCGGTAGGGACGACCCCGGTATGTACGACCCCACGCCAGGCCCGCCGCCGGGCTGCCCGGCCCACGGCATGGGCCCCGGCGGACTGCGCCGCCTGTACGGCCCCGAGGCGGAGGACCTGGGAGCCCTGTACGAGAAACTCCGCGCCGAACACGGCAACGTCGCCCCCGCGCTGCTCCACAACGACGTGCCGATCTGGGTGGTGCTCGGCCACACCGAGAACCTGCACATGGTCCGCACCCCCTCGCAGTACACCCGCGACAGCCGCATCTGGAACCCCCTCCGGGACGGCACGGCGGGCCCCGACCACCCGCTCATGCCCCTCTTCGCCTGGCAGCCCATCTGCGCCATGGCCGAGGGCGACGAGCACCTGCGGCTGCGCGGGGCGGTCATGGGCGCCATGTCGACCATCGACCACCGCGGCATCCGCCGCTCCATCAACCGCTCGACGCAGCTCCTGGTCAACCGCTTCTGCGAGGACGGCAGCGCCGACCTGGTCAGCCAGTTCGCCGAGCACCTCCCGATGGCCGTGCTGTGCGAGATCCTCGGCATGCCCGAGGAGTACAACGACCGCATGGTGCACTCCGCCCGCGACATGATCAAGGGCACCGAGACCGCGATCGCCAGCAACGAGTACGTCATGGGCGCCCTGAACCGGCTCACCCTCCGCCGTCGTGCCCAGCCCCAGGACGACTTCACCAGCCACCTCATCAGGCATCCGGCAGCGCTCACCGACGACGAGGTGGCGCAGCATCTGCGGCTCGTACTGATCGCCGCGTACGAGGCCACCACCAACCTCATCGCCAACGTGCTGCGCATGGTGCTCACCGACCCGCGCTTCCGCGCCCAGCTCAACGGCGGCCAGATGACGGTGCCCGAGGCGGTCGAGCAGTCCCTGTGGGACGAGCCGCCGTTCAGCGCCGTCCTGGGCTACTTCGCCAAGCAGGAAACCGAGTTGGGCGGTCAGCGGATCCGCAAGGGCGACGGGCTGCTGCTCGGGATCGCACCCGGCAACGTCGACCCGCGCGTCCGCCCGGACCTCACGGCCAACATGCAGGGCAACCGCTCGCACCTCGCCTTCAGTGGCGGCCCGCATGAATGCCCCGGCCAGGACATCGGCCGTGCCATCGCCGACGTCGGCGTCGACGCGCTCCTGATGCGGCTGCCGGACGTCCGACTCGCCTGCGAGGAACACGAGTTGCGCTGGACCACGTCCATCTCCTCCCGGCACCTGGTGGAGCTCCCGGTGACGTTCATGGCGAAGCCGCCGCAGGACGACACGCAGCAGCCCGGCGCACATCCCGCCGGCCGGCGGCCGCGTGCGGACTGGCAGGTCACCACGCCCGCCCCGGCGTCCGAACCCGCCCCGGCACCGCAGCCTGCGACTCCCCAGTCCGAGTCCCAGTCCGAGTCCGAGGCCGTGGCTCCGGCCGCAGGGCCCGAGCGCCGCCTCGGTGCCTGGCGGCGCTTCGTCCGCTGGTGGCGCGGCTACTGACGGGGCGTCACCGAACGGCCCAGTTCTCGTACGCGGACCACGCCTCCAGCGTCCGGCCGCTCACGAACGAGTGGCTGCGCCCCGTGATCGGATCGGTGAACTCCAGCACCCGCGCCAGCAGTTGGAGCGGGCGCCGGAAGTCACCGGCCGGTACGGGGCCGGTCACCACCGGGTAGAGGGGGTCGCCGAGGATCGGCACACCCAGCGCGTTCATGTGCACCCGCAGCTGGTGGGTCTGACCGGTGCGGGGCAGCAGCCGGTAGCGCGCGCGTTGGTCCCGGTGCTCGACCAGCTCGACCCGGGTCACGGCGTTCGGCTCGCCCGGCACCTCGCGGGCGGCCAGGACCCCGCGCTCCTTCTCGATCCGGCTGCGCACGGTGCGCGGCAGCGTCAGCGACTCCCGGTACGGCGCGACCGCCTCGTACTCCTTGCGTACGAGGCGGTCGCGGAACAGCGACTGGTACGCGCCGCGTTCCTCGGGCCGCACCGTGAACAGCACAAGGCCGGCGGTGAGCCGGTCGAGCCGGTGCGCGGCCGTGAGTGCGGGGATGCCCAGCTCCCGCCGCAGCCGCGCGAGAGCCGTCTCGGCGACATGGCTGCCGCGCGGCGTCGTGGCCAGGAAGTGCGGCTTGTCGACCACGACGATGTGCTCGTCGCGATACACGACATCGAGGCCGAACGGCACCGGCACCTCGTCCGGCAGCTCCCGGTGGAACCACACGAACATCCCCGGCACATACGCCGCGTCGGCCGCCACCGCCCGCCCGTCCGCCCCGACGATCAGCCCCGCGTCGAGCATCCCGTCGATCACCCCGGCTCCTGCCGCGAGCCGCTCCACCAGATGCTCCCGCACGGTGCCCCACGCCCCCTCGACCGGCAACCGCACCCGCACCGGATCCACCCCCGCACGCTGCGGCAGGGGAGCGGGCGGAATCGGTTTCCTACGTCTCACCTGGTCAAGCGTACGCAGCGGTCTCCGCGACCGTGGTACGCGCCCTGTACACCCGATAGGCGCCGCCGAGGACGAGCGTCACTCCGAGAAACAGCACGGTGAACCACTGGAAGTACCAGTGCCCGCCCGCCGGGTCGTACACCTCCGCGCGGGGCCAGGCGAGGTTGATCGTCATGAACAGGCCGTAGAGCAGGGCGAGTGCGTTGACGGGGACGCCCCAGCGGCCGAGGGAGAAGTACGGGCGGCCCGTTTCGTCGGTGCCTGCGGCTTCTTCGGCTGCGAAGTTGCCGCGCAGGCGCTGCCAGAGGAGCGGTCCGGTCACCATCGCGTACGCGAGATAGAGCATCACGATGCAGGTGGTGCCGATGGCGAGGAACGCCTCCGGCGAGGCGAAGTTGAGGAGCAGGAGGGCCGCGGCGAGGACGCCGACGACCAGGGCGGGGGCGCTCGGCATTCCGGTGCGCGGGTTGACCTTCGCGAGCCGTCGGGAGAACGGCAGCTGGCCGTCGCGGGCCATCGAGAACAGCATGCGGCAGGCCGCCGTCTGGATCGCGAGGGTCGCCACCGCGATGGCCACCACCACGTCGGCGAGCAGCAGCCGGCCCACCCCGTCGCCCAGACTGCTGGTCAGGACGTAACTCAGGCCCTCGACGCCGAGCCGGCCGTCGGTCAGGCTGGGCGCGGCCAGCAGACCGCCGAGGATGATCAGTCCGCCGAGCAGGCCGGCCGCACCGAGCGCGGTGAGGATCGTACGGGGCGCGGTACGCCGCGGATGGTGCGTCTCCTCGCTCATCTCACCCGCGCTGTCGAAGCCGATCATCACGTACGCCGCCGCGAACGAACCCACCAACAGCGCCCCGAAGAGGCCCGACTGGGCGGCCGTTCCGGTGTGGAAGGTGATGCCGGGGGAGCGCTCGGAGTGGGTGAGTAGGAGCACGATGATCAGGACGGCGCCGATGATCTCGGCGGTGACGCCTACGCGGTTGATCAGGGACATCACACGGATGTCGATGACGTTCACGAAGGTCGTCAGGACCAGCAGGAGCACCCCGAACAGCGCCGCGTTGGCCGCGCCGCTCGCGGAGGTCGGCGCCGGGTCGTCGCCGATCAGCTGGAAGCCGGACCAGATCGCGGGCAGCACCATCTGCAGGGCGAGCGCCGCGGCGGCGACCACCACGATCTGCCCGATCACCATGATCCAGCCGGCGAACCAGCCGAACGTGAGGTTGGAGAGCCGGGACGACCACTGGTAGATGGCACCGGAGATCGGATAGCGCGCGGCCAGTTCCGCGAAGCAGGCGGCCACCAGCAACTGGCCGATCAGCACGGCCGGCCAGGCCCAGAAGAACACCGGGCCGCCAAAGGTGTAGCCGAACGCGAAGAACTGGAAGACGGTCGTCAGCACCGAGATGAAGGAGAACCCGGCGGCGAACGAGGCGTAGCGGCCCAGGCTGCGATGCAGTTCCTGGCGGTAGCCGAACTCGGCGAGGGAGCCGTCGCCGGGGGAGTCCGGGGGCTCGGAATGGACGTCGGAGGGGGCGGTCGTCGTCACGGCGGCACCTGCCTTGGGCACAGGGGAGCGGAATGGGGAGTGCGGAATTCCTGTCGGGCGACAGAAATTAGGCAGCGGCTGTTTCGCTCGCATGACGCGGTCGTGTCTGCCGGGGGCCGAAGTCCTCACGTCGTTGCGGATGTTGGAAAACGCGATCCATCAACCCGCACCCGACAACGAACCGAACGACCACGAACCCACCAGCTCAGCCGCCGGAGGCGACCGTCAGCGACAGAAGATCTCGCGCCGGCCCCGTAGGCCGATGCCCCACCGGCCACACCGCACGAAGCGCCCGACTGAGGCGTACATCCGCGACGGGGATCTCCACGAGCCGGCGAGCCGACAGCTCCTCGCCGAGAGCGAGCTCGCTCAGGACCGCCGGCCCCGCGCCGCTCACCGCGGAGGCCTTGACCGCCGTAGTGGACGAGAGCTCGATCAACGGCCGAGCGAGTCCTCCGAGCGCCGCGTCCAGCACCTGACGCGTCCCGGAACCCTTCTCGCGAAGGATCAGCGGCGTCGCCGCCAGCTCCGTCGCCTCGAGCGGCCGACGCCGCCGCGCCCACGGATGCCCGGGCGCCGTCACCACGATCAGCCGGTCGTGGGCGATGACCGCCGAGTCGAGCCCGGTCGGCACGGACAGCCCCTCCACGAAGCCGAGATCGGCCTCGTCGGCGAGGAGCCGCTCGGCCACGACAGCGGAGTTCCCGGCGTGCAACGACACGGCCGTGTCCGGACGCTGGGCGCGCAGCGCGATCAGCCACCCCGGCAGCAGATACTCCGCGATCGTCATGCTCGCGGCCACCCGCAACCGCGAGTCACGCCGGTCACGCAACGCCTGCGCCCCGGCATCGAACGCCTCCGCCGCCTCCACGATCCGCTGCGCCCAGTCCGTCACCAGCGCACCGGCGTCCGTGAGCCGCGACCCCGTGGGTGAGCGGTCCACCAGAGCCACGCCCAACTGCCGCTCCATCGACCGGATCCGGCTGCTGGCCGCCGGCTGCGTGATCCCCAGCTCCCGCGCCGCCCGCCCCAGACTCCCCAGCCGTGCCACAGCAAGCAGCAACTCCAACGCTCCGAGTTCGGGCACTCGCCGGGCGAGGCCTCCGGTGGGCCCGGGAAACTCCTGTTCAGCCGCACTCATAAGCCCACTCTATGTGGGAGCGCCACTGCCTCCGGCGGTTGGGCGGGGCGCCCACGGGGGTGGTGGGTTGGGTGCGTCTGGCGGGTGCGGGTTGAGTGTGGCTGGGCGCGCAGTTCCCCGCGCCCCTTGGGTGGGTGGGGGTGCGGGGCCGCGGTCCGGTGCGTCAGCCCGTCGCAGGCCGGGCATACGGCCCTGGCCTGGTACAAGGCCCTGGTCCTCCGAGACCGAAGCTAAGCGACGGGCATACGACGCACCGGCCCACGACCCCTCCCGCCGGAGGGAGGCTGCGGGTGCGTGGGGGTGCGGGATCTTCGGGAAGCTGCTCAACCGGTGGAGGCAATTGCTCTGCCGAGTACTCCAGGCGCCTCGGCCAATGAAGGGCCGTACCAAGTGAGATGCCGTCCGCTGACCAATGCGCAAGGTCGGCCCTCGAATGCCTCGGGGCCGTCCTCGGCTGTGAACCGGTACGGCTCGTCCGGTAGTACCACGAACTCGGCGGTCTGCAACTCCTTGATGGGTACGCGCGGATAGCGCTCCGGGTGCGTCGCGTACACGTTGTCCACGCCCAGCCGCGCCAGTACGTCACCCGCGAAGGTGTCCCGGCCGAGCACCATCCACGGCCGCCGCCAGATCGGCACGGCCGCACGGAGGCGGTGCTCCGGCACCGGAAGGGCCGCCCAGACCGCCTCCGCCTCGTCCAGCCACCGGGGCCGCCCCCGAACCCCGCATGCCCCAAGCACCCGCTCCAGCTCATGAAACGCCTGCGGTACATCCCGCACTTCGGTCACCAGTACCTCGAGCCCCGCTTCCCGCAGGGCGGCCAGATCCGGCTCCCGGTTCTCCTCCTCGTTGGCGATCACGAGATCGGGTGCGAGCCGCACGATCCGCTCGACGTCCGGGTTCTTCGTGCCCCCGATCCGTACGACATCGAGATCGACGGGATGAGTGCACCAGTCCGTCGCCCCGGCCAGCACGCCCGGCGCCGAGGCGGCCACCGCCTCCGTGAGGGACGGCACCAGGGACACCGCCCTCACCGCTGTGTGTCCTCCGCCGCCTCGATGTGGTCCGCGACCGCCACGACCAGTACGCGGGTGTCCGGCACGGTCGCCCGCCAGCGGTGCCGTACGCCACCGGTCATGTACAGCGTGTCGCCACGCCCCAGTCGGTACGCGCGGCCCTCCGCCTCGACCTCGACGGCGCCGTCCGCGACGTACATCAACTCGTCGTTGCGGTGCTGGAATTCGCGGCCCGCGTCGTGGTCCCCGCTGAATTCCATGGCGTGCAGCTGGTGGTGACCGCGTACCAGGGGGCGCACAAGGGGCTCGTGGGTGAACTCGGAGTCGTCGGAGCGCACCACATCCACGCTGCGCGCCGGGTCGGCGGCGGCGAGGAGTTCGACGCAGGTCGTCCCGAGGGCGTCGGCGACGCGCTGGAGGGAGCGCATGCTGGGCCGGGCCCGCTCGTTCTCGACCTGGCTCAGGAAGGGCACCGACAGTCCGCTGCGCTCGGCGACGACGGCGAGGGTGAGCTCCAGTGCCCGGCGCCGCCGCCGGACGGCCGCGCCCACCCGAAGGGCATCTTTGTTGTCGTCCATCGCTTCGGCTCCCTCCTGTGCGTCGTCGGTGCAGGGTCGGTGCGGGCGGCTCGGTGACGGCCCGCTCTTCGTACGTCTGGGGTACTACATACGAAGAACGTACGAGCCAATGTCTCCCGATGTTTTGTTTGCACCCTACGCACGTTCGGCAAACCGTTTCATGCGCCTGTCACAAGGCCGTAAACAAAGGGGTGGACTTTCGTCGCACCGGAACCACACGGTCCCGGCGGGCGAAGCCCACCCCTTGGCCGACTGCTGCCGTACTACCGCACTGCTACGGAGTCATCCGGCTCACCATGTCCGGGTGCTCCTTCAGCCACGCGGCGACGGCCTCCTCCTCGTTGCCCTGGCCGCGGTCCTTGATCTCGGCCTCCAGGGTGCCGAGCTCGTCCTCGCTCATCTTGAAGTTCTTGATCCACTTCGTGAGCTGCGGGTACTGGTCCGGGAACGCCTTGTTGGTGATCGTACGGATCGTGTTCCCCTCGCCGAACAGCTTCTTCTCGTCCGACAGCTTGGTCAGCTCGTACTCGCTGTAGGCCCAGTGCGGGGACCACAGGACGGCGATGATCGGCTCCTTCTTGGCGTACGCGCGCTTCAGCTCGGCCAGCATCGCGGGCGTGGAGCCGTCGACGACCTCGTACTCCTTGTCCAGGCCGTAGCCCGGCAGGACGTCCTTCTTGAGCAGGTTCATCTCGCCGGTGCCCGGCTCGATGCCGATGATCTTGCCGCCGAAGGTGTCGGCCTTGCCCTTGAGATCCGCCAGGGACTTCACGTCCTTCACGTACGAGGGCACGGCGAGCTCCAGCGAGGTCGGCTGGTACCAGGTGCCCAGGTCTCTCAGGTTGTTCTTGTACTTGTCCCAGTAGTTCGCCTGGGCGTACGGCAGCCACGCGTCGAAGTTGACGTCGATGTCGCCGGTGGACAGGCCCGTGTAGACCGGACCGACGTCCATCTGCTTGAGGTTCAGCGTGTAGCCGCGGCGGGCCAGGACGTTCTTCCACAGGTAGGTGACGGCGACGTTCTCGTCCCAGGGGAAGAAGGCGACGTCCACCGGACGCTTCGCCTCCGCCAGGTCGCCGCCCGTGGAGTTCTCGACCGGGGCCAGCTTGTCGACGACGCCGGGGTTCGACTTCAGCCAGGCCTTCACGGCCTGCGGCTGCTTGCCCTCGCCCGCCTTGTTGATCTCCGCCTCGAGGCTGGTGAGCTGCTTCTCGGTCATCTTGAAGTTCTTCAGCCACTGACCGACGACCGGGTTGTCCTCGGTGAAGCCCTTGCGGGAGACCGTGTGTACCCCGTCGCCCTTGCCCCAGGCGCCCTTCGGGTCCTTGAGCTTGGTCAGCTTGTAGTCGTTGTACGCCCAGTGCGGCGACCACAGCGTGACGACGATGGGCTCCTGCTTGGCGTACGCGCGCTTCAGCTCGGCCAGCATGGCCGGCGTGGAGCTGTCGACGACCTTGTACTCCTTGTCGAGCCCGTAATCCCCCAGCACCTTGCTCTTGAGCAGGCTCATCATGCCGGCGCTGGATTCGATGCCGGTGATCTTGCCGCCGAACTCCGAGGCCTTGCCTTTGAGGTCCTCCATGGAGTCGATGCCCTTCATGTAGGAGGGCACGCTCAGCTCCAGGGACGTCGGTCCGTACCAGGAGCCCAGGTCTTCGAGCTGCTTGCCGTACTTCGTCCAGTACTGCTCGTGGGTGGTCGGCAGCCAGGCGTCCGTCTGGAAGTCGATGTCGCCGCCGGCGAGCGAGGTATACATCGGGCCGGCCTCGAGCTGCTTCGCCTCGACCTCGTAGCCTCGTTCCTCAAGGATCTCCTTCCACAGGAAGGTGGAGGCGACGCCCTCGTCCCACGGGATGTAGCCGATGGTGATCTTCTTGCCCTGGCCGACGTTCGACGAGTCGGCGGCGGTGGTCTCGGAGTTCGTACCGCCGAAGACGCCCATGCCGCCGGCGACCAGGGCGAGCACGACGACGCCGATCATGGCCACGGCGGGCCGGGGGCGGTAGGTCCAGATCTTCAGGCCCTGCGCGGCACGCACCTTGGCGAGGGCCCGGCGGCCGAGCGGCGAGACTTGGGTGCCCAGCGAGCTGGTCATACGGTCCAGATAGATCGCCAGGATGACGATGGCGACGCCGGCCTCGGAACCCAGGCCCACGTTCAGCTGGCCGAGGGCCTCGTTCACGTCTCCGCCGAGCCCGCCGGCGCCGACCATGCCCGCGATGGCGGCCATGGACAGGCCCAGCATGATGACCTGGTTGACGCCGGCCATGACGGTGGGAAGCGCCAGCGGCAGCTGAATGCGCAGCAGGGTGTTGCCGGGGGTGGTGCCGAACGCGTCGGCGGCCTCGACCAGTTCCTTGTCGACCTGGCGGATGCCCAGCTCCGTCATCCGGACGCCGGGCGCCAGCGCGAAGATCATGGTGGCCACGATGCCCGCGGGGGCGCCGGTGCCGAAGAACAGGATCGCCGGGATGAGGTAGATCATCGCGGGCAGCGTCTGCATGAAGTCGAGCACCGGCCGGACCAGGTTGCTCACCCGGTCGGAGCGCGCCGCCCAGATGCCCACGGGTACCGCGACGGCGAGCGCGATGATCGTCGCCACGAGGACGAGCGACAGGGTCACCATCGCGTTCTCCCACAGTTCGAGGGAGTCGATGAAGGCGAATCCCACGAAGGTGAGGACACCGGCGGACGTGCCGCGCAGCCAGAACGCGATCACGGCGAAGATGCCCGCGAGGAGGAGCGGCTCCGGGGCCTGCAGGACGGCGTTGATTCCGTCGTACGTGCCCTCGAAGACGGTCTTGAAGAAGTCGAAGAGCCACGCCATGTTGCTGAGCAGCCAGTCGACCGTGTCGTTGACCCAGTCGCCGAAGGGGATCCTAGGCACCGGTCTTCACCACCTTGACAACCTTGTCACGCGGTGCGTCACAGGGCCTGGGCTCGCCCTGCTCGTCCCCGAGGAAGCCGATCAGCCGCTGCCGCGGTACGACTCCGACGAGCTTCTGCTTCTTGTCGAGCACCGCGACCGAGTGCGGCACGCGGGCGCTGATCGCGCAGAGGTCCACGAAGGAGCTGTCGGGCCGCGCGGTCTCACAGCCGCAGTCCGCCTCGTCGCCCCGCAGGTTCGTGTCCATGACGGCGTCGGCCGTGAGGACGCGGGAGCGGTCGACGTCCTTGGTGAAGGAGGCGACGTAATCGTTTGCGGGGCGGACCAGGATGTCTTCGGCGGTGCCGATCTGGACGATGCGGCCGTCGCGCATCACGGCGATACGGTCGCCCAGGCGCATGGCCTCGTTGAGGTCGTGCGTGATGAAGACGATGGTCTTCTTGAGCTTCTTCTGGAGCTCGATCAGCTGGTCCTGCATATCGCGGCGGATCAGCGGGTCGAGGGCGCTGAAGGACTCGTCCATCAGAAGCAGGTCGGCGTCGGTGGCCAGCGCCCGGGCCAGCCCCACGCGCTGCTGCATACCGCCGGACAGCTCGTCGGGCCAGGACTTCTCCCAGCCGGCAAGACCGCACATGGCGAGGGCGTCGGTGGCACGCATCTCGCGCTCGGCGCGCGGTACGCCCTGCACCTCCAGGCCGTACGCGGCGTTCTCGAGGACGCTGCGGTGCGGGAACAGCGCGAAGTGCTGGAAGACCATGCTGATCTTCTTCGAGCGGACCTCGCGCATCTCTCGGTCGCTCAGCGCGGTCAGGTCCTGACCGTCGAAGAGCACCTGACCCGCGGTGGGCTCCAGCAGTCCGTTCAGCATGCGCAGCAGCGTGGACTTGCCGGACCCGGACAGACCCATGACGACGAAGGTCTGGCCCGGTTCGACCGTGAAGGACGCGTCGATCACCGCGGCGGTGGTGCCGTCGGCGCGCAGTTCCTCACGGTCACCCCCTTTGCGGAGTCGCTCGACCGCTTTCTCGGGTCGTCTGCCGAACACCTTGTAGAGGTGTTCGGCTTGCAGCCTGGATGACACTTGTACCTCTCAAGTCGAACGAAGACGGCCCGCCTCCCCCGCCGGCGGGCCGTGGAGTGACGCGGGTTCCGCCCGCTCGTCCGGTCTCCTTTGGTCCCTGTTTGTCAGGTGTGGTTGAAAACGGGACCGGCTTCGCTCCGGATCGGCACCTGCCCCCGGTTGTCTGGACCAAACGCAAGAGTGCCCCAGTTCACAGGGTGTTTACGTTTAACGAGTAGCGGCGTTCCGTTTCACCGGCAGACCACTCCGGACAGTGACTGTCAGTGGCGTACGGCATGATGCTTGGCGTGACGCAGCAGACGCAGCCTTCTCGCCGAATCATGCTTCTCGACACCGCTTCGCTGTACTTCCGCGCCTATTTCGGAGTCCCGGATTCCGTGAAGGCCCCGGACGGCACACCGGTGAACGCGGTGCGGGGACTGCTCGAATTCATCGACCGGCTCGTGCGGGACCGCCACCCGGACGATCTCGTGGCGTGCATGGACGCGGACTGGCGGCCCCAGTGGCGCGTAGACCTGATCCCCTCCTACAAGGCGCACCGTGTCGCTCAGGAGCGCGAGGCGGGCCCGGACGAGGAGGAGGTGCCAGACACCCTCTCGCCCCAGGTGCCCGTCATCGAGGAGGTCCTGGACGCGCTGGGCATCGCCCGCGTGGGGGTCGAGGGGTACGAGGCGGACGATGTGATCGGCACGTTCACGGCCCGCGCCACGGGCCCGGTCGACATCGTCACCGGCGACCGCGACCTGTTCCAACTGGTCGACGACAAGCGGCAGGTGCGGGTGCTGTATCCGCTCAAGGGCGTGGGCAGCATGCAGCTCACGGACGAGGCGCTGCTGCGCGAGAAGTACGGGGTGAACGGTCCGGGGTACGCGGATCTGGCGCTGCTCCGCGGCGACCCCAGCGACGGGCTGCCGGGTGTGCCGGGCATCGGCGAGAAGACGGCCGCCAAGCTGCTGGCCGAGTTCGGCGACCTGGCCGGGATCATGGCGGCGGTCGACGACCCGAAGGCGAAGCTCACGCCCTCGCAGCGCAAACGCCTCGACGAGGCGCGGCCGTACGTGGCTGTCGCGCCCAAGGTCGTCAAGGTGGCCGACGACGTGCCGCTGCCGGTGGTGGACACGGCACTACCGAGTGCGCCCCGCGACCCGGCGGCCCTGAAGGGGCTTGCGGCTCGCTGGGGTCTGGGCGGCTCACTGCAGCGACTGCTGGTGACGCTCGGATCGTGAGTCGTGACAGCCTGCACTTCGCTCTTCCGAGCCAGGCTTTCGCCATTTCTAAAGGTGTGGTCATCAACACCCCAAGCGTGGTCATCGACTTATCAAGCGCGAGGTGTTAACTAGAAGGAGGTGCTAACTTAGGTAAGCCTTAGTAAATTTCGGGAGGCCGTCATGGCAGAGCGTCCGGCACGCAGGGTTCCGAAGCCCCACTCCGCGCGGGTGGTCCGCACGGAGCGGCTCACCCCGCATATGCAGCGCGTGGTTCTCGGCGGCGAAGGCCTCGCCGAATTCTCCGCGGGCAGCAGCACCGATCACTACGTCAAGCTGTTGTTCGGGGCGGAGGGTGTGACGTATCCAGAGCCCTTCGACATGGCCCGGATCCGCGAGGAGTTCCCGCGCGAGCAGTGGCCGGTGACGCGTACGTACACGGTGCGTGCCTGGGACCCCGAGCTGCGTGAGCTGACGCTCGACTTCGTGATCCATGGCGACGAGGGCCTCGCCGGACCGTGGGCCATGCGGGTCCAGCAGGGCGAGATCGTACGGTTCCTGGGTCCCGGCGGGGCGTACGCGCCCGATGCCGACGCCGACTGGCATCTGCTGGCCGGGGACGAGAGCGCGCTGCCCGCCATCGCCGCCTCCCTGGAGGGGATGCCCGACGGCGCCAAGGTGTACGCCTTCGTCGAGATCGAGGGCCCGGACGAGGAGCAGAAGATCGCCTCCGACGTGGAGGTCGTCTGGCTGCACCGCGGCGACCGGCCGATCGGCGAGGCGCTGGTCGAGGCCGTACGGGCGCTGGAGTTTCCGGAGGGCCGGGTGTGCGCCTTCGTGCACGGCGAGGCAGGCTTCGTGAAGGAGTTGCGCCGACTACTGCGCGTCGAGCGCGAGATTCCGCGCGAGGATCTGTCGATCTCCGGCTACTGGCGACTCGGTCATAACGAGGACGGCTGGCAGGCGGCGAAGCGGGAGTGGAACGCGCAGGTGGAGGCTGAGCAGGAGGCCTCCGGCGGTTAGGCGGGTGGGGTTCGTTTTTGGGTGCGGGTTGGTGGGTGGCTGGTCGCGCCGTTCCCCGCGGGGGGCCTCCGGCGGTTGGGCGGCTGCGGGTTGAGTGTGGTTGCTCGCGCCGTTCCCCGCGCCCCTTGGGTGGGTGGTGGGTGCGGGGTCGTGGGCCGGTGCGTCAGCCCGTCGCAGGCCGGGCATACGACCCTGGACGGGTACAGGGTGCGGGTTCTCCGAGACAGAACCTAAGCGACGGGCATACGACGCACCGGCCCACGCCCCCTCCCGCCGGAGGGAAGCCGCGGGAAGTTGGGGGTGCGGGCTTCCCCGGGGCGCCCGGGTAGGCGCAGGCTTTTAGGGGCGCGGGGCTGTATCGATTTGCGGCTCCGCCGCGATGGGGGGTCCCCCCGCTCGAGCGCAGCCGAGAGTGGGGGAGCGACCAGCCACGACGCACCCGCAGCCGCGACACGCAGTGTCGCCCCCCACCCCCTGGCGGGGGCCTGGGGCGCAGCCCCCCACGCGGCGGAGCCGCAAATTGATACAGCCGGGAAGGGGCGGGGCTGGGGAAAGAAACCCTGTTCAGGCGGAGGCGCGGATCAGGCCCTCCATCACCCGGACGTCGTCCCCCATCTCGGGGTGCCACTGGACCCCCAACACCCAGCCCGGACCCGAGAGTTCCAGCGCCTCCACTGTTCCGTCCGGTGCGTGGGCCGAAGCCGTGAGGCCGGAGCCGAGGTGGTCCACGGACTGGTGGTGGTAGGTGGGGACCGAGGTCTCCTCGGGCACCAGGCCGGCGTAGAGGGAGCCGGGAACGGGCTTCACGGTGTGGCGGCCGAAGACGCCGACGACCTCGGCATGCCCCTCGATGTGCTGCACGAGCGTCCCGCCGAGGGCGACGTTCAGGAGCTGCATCCCTCGGCAGATCCCCAGCAGCGGAGTGCCGGAGGCCAACGCGGCGTCGATCAGGGCGAGTTCCCAGCTGTCCCGCTCGCGGGCCTCGGGCCCCGTACGTGGCTCGCGCACGGCGCCGTACCGTGCCGGATCCACGTCCGGGCCGCCCGCGATCACCAGCCCGTCGAGCCGGGCCACGGCCGCGGCGGCGTGCGCGGGATCGTCAGGCGGCAGCATCGCGGCCAGCCCGCCCGCGTCCCGCACCAGCCGTGGGTACCCGACGGGCAGCAGCGCCGCCTCCAGCTCCCACACGCCCCAGCGCGCGGACTCCAGATACGTACTGACTCCGATCAGCGGCCTGCCGCCCACCATGAACCCCTTTTCGTGGTCTCCTGGATCAGTTCCGCTCCAACTCTGCCTCGGCGGCCGCCAGCGCCGCGAATTCCTCCTCCGGTGCCTTCGCCACCAGGTGCTTGCGGCTGTAGAGGCCGAAGTAGGCGACCGCCACCACGTAGACCGCGAGCGCGATGAACGCCGCCGTCACGTCCACCAGGAACGTCGCCACCAGCGCGGAACACGCCAGCACCAGCGCCACCGAGGACGTCAGCACACCGCCCGGCGTACGGTACGGCCGCTCGAGGTTCGGTTCGCGGCGGCGCAGCACGATGTGCGAGAGCGACATCAGCGCGTACGAGATGGTGGCGCCGAAGACCGCCACGTTCAGCATGCGTGCCCCGTCGCCCGTCGCCGCGGCCAGCGCGAAGCCGATCGCGCCCGGTACCAGCAGGCCCAGGTAGGGAGCCTTGCGGCTGCTCGTCAGGGACAGGAAACGGGGCAGGTAGCCGGCCCGCGAGAGCGCGAAGAGCTGACGCGAGCCCGCGTAGATCAGGGAGAAGAACGACGCGACCAGGCCCGCGAGACCCGCGTAGTTGACGATCCGGCTCAGTGCTGTCGCCTCACCGTCGGGCTGGAGCGCCTCGACGAGTGGGTTGCCCGCTTCCTGGATGGCGTCCGAGCCGCGCGCCCCGGCGGCGGCGAAGAAGGTGAGCAGTGCCAGGACCACCAGGATGCCCATCGACCAGCGGATCGCCTTCGGCAGCGTACGCGCCGGGTCCTTGGTCTCCTCGGCCGCGAGCGGCACGCCCTCGACCCCCAGGAAGAACCACATGCCGAACGGGAAGGCGGCCCAGATGCCCAGCAGCCCCATGGGCAGCCAGGAGCTGGACCCGAAGGCACTCTCGTCCACCGCGATGTCGTCGAGGTTCGAGGCGTCGAAGTCCGGGAACGCGCCGACCGCGAACACCAGCAGCGCCACCACCGCGATCCCCGTGACGACGAAGCTGAAGCGCAGCGCCTCACCGACGCCCCACAGGTGGATGCCGATGAAGATCACGAAGCAGGCCAGGTACACCGGCCAGCCGGAGGTGAGCCCGAACAGGCCCAGCGACTCGACGTAGTCGCCGATGAAGATGGAGATGGCGGCGGGCGCGAGGACGTACTCGATGAGGATCGCCGTGCCGGTCAGGAAGCCGCCCCAGGGCCCGAGGGCCCGGCGCGCGAAGCCGTAGCCGCCGCCTGCCGTGGGCAGGATGGAGGACAGCTCGGCGAGCGCGAAGACCATGCACGTGTACATCAGGCCCATGAGGACCATGGCGATCCCGAGGCCGCCGAAGCCGCCCTCGGCGAGTCCGAAGTTCCAGCCGGAGAAGTCGCCGGAGACGACGTACGCGACGCCGAGGCCGGTGAGCAGCAGCCAGCCGGCGCTGCCCCGGCGCAGGGCTCTGCGCTCCAGATAGTCGTCCGCCTCCGGGGCGGCGGGTGGGTTGGTGGAATCGGTGGACATGGGCGGACTCCCCACGGGGCGGCGGACGCTCGGGCGGAAGGGGCCGCCAGGCACACGAAAGACCCCGGCAGCGCGGTGACACACAATGGAACGGATCCATACCTTTGCGGGCCATGGGGTCAGAAAGCAATAGCTGTGCGTTACATGCCCGTTAATCGGGTCTCGCATCGGGAGGCCGTGGTACGTGCCATGAGTCCCGAAGCCGGGTCAGCGCGCCAGGCGGCGCGTCACGTGAGGAAGCCGCGCAGCAGGGCCGCCGTGCCCGCGCAGTGCTCGCGCATCATCTCCCGCGCACCGTCCGCGTCCCCGTCGAGCACCGCCTCGACGATCGCGGTGTGCTGCTGCTGGGAATGCTCCAGGTTCCGTACCAGGAGCGGGATGCAGTCGAGAAGGTCGTTCATGGTCGCGCGTACAGCCGCGTACTGGGCGGTGAGGCTCGGGGAGCCGCACAGTTCGGTGAGCGTGAGGTGGAGGAGCGTGTCTAGGCGCCGGTACTCCGCGAGCGGCGCGTCATGGGTGCGGGCGAGGGCCTCGCGCAGGCGCGCGGACTGGCCGGCGGACAGGCCGTGGGTCGCGCAGAGGCCGGCCGCGCCCACCTCCAGGACCTCCCGGAAGCGCAGTACGTCCTCGATGTCCACGCCCTCGACCCGGCGGCGCAACTCGGCCTCGCCGGGCGCCTCGGTCCTGGGCCGGACGAACGTGCCGCCGTACCGCCCGCGCCGCGACTCGACCAGACCCTGGTCCTGGAGCACCTTCAGCACCTCGCGCAGCGTCACCCGGCTGATCCCGAGCCGTTCCGCCAACTCCCGCTCGGCAGGCAGCCGTTCACCGCCGGGTACCAGACCGAGCCGGACCACCTGGAGGATCTGCTCCAGTGCCTCCTCGAAGCCGTTGCCCGCGCGGACCGGCCGCAGGACGGGCGCCAGCTGATCGCCCGGCCGGTCGTTCACGCCGCGCGCATCCGGCTGCGTCATATGGCCGTGCCCCCTTCCCAAGCAATGGTTCTCGGCAATACCTTATGGCTCTCGGCCGACCGAAGGAGGCCTTTCCCGTGGCCCATCGCACATCACCCCTCAGTGTCGAGGAGTTGCACGCACTCGTCGCGAGTGGCGAGATCGACACTGTCGTCCTGGCCTTCCCGGACATGCAGGGGCGACTTCAGGGCAAGCGGTTCGCCGCGCGCTTCTTCCTGGACGACGTCCTCCAGCACGGTACGGAGGGATGCAACTACCTCCTCGCGGTCGACACCGAGATGAATACGGTCGACGGGTACGAGATGTCCTCCTGGGACCGCGGCTACGGCGACTTCGCCATGCGTCCGGATCTCAGCACGTTGCGCAAGGTGCCGTGGAACGCCGGTACGGCCATGCTCATGGCTGACCTGGCCTGGAACAACGACGCGCCCGTCGTCGCCGCGCCCCGCCAGATCCTCCGCCGCCAGCTGGAGCGCCTCGCCGAACTCGGCTACACCGCGCAGGTCGGCACCGAGCTGGAGTTCATCGTCTTCAAGGACACCTACGAGCAGGCCTGGGACGCCAACTACCGGGGGCTGACCCCGGTGAACCAGTACAACATCGACTACTCGGTGCTGGGCACGGGCCGTGTCGAGCCCCTGCTGCGGCGTATCCGCAACGAGATGCAGGCCGCCGGGCTGACCGTCGAGTCCGCCAAGGGCGAGTGCAATCCCGGGCAGCACGAGATCGTGTTCAAGTACGACGAGGCCCTGGTCACCTGCGATCAGCACGCCATCTACAAGACGGGCGCCAAGGAGATCGCCGCCCAGGAGGGCGTCTCGCTCACCTTCATGGCGAAGTACAACGAGCGCGAGGGCAACTCCTGTCACATCCACCTCTCGCTCGCGGACAAGGACGGCCGCAATGCCATGGCCGGCGACGGGCCCGGCGGCATGTCCGACGTGATGCGGCACTTCCTCGCCGGACAACTGGCCGCACTCAGGGACTTCTCCCTGCTGTACGCGCCCAACATCAACTCGTACAAGAGATTCCAGGCCGGCTCCTTCGCGCCGACCGCCGCCGCCTGGGGCTACGACAACCGCACCTGCTCCCTGCGTGTGGTCGGCCACGGCCGCTCGATGCGCTTCGAGAACCGGCTGCCCGGCGGCGACGTCAATCCGTACCTGGCCGTCGCGGGACTCGTCGCGGCCGGTCTGTACGGCATCGAGCAGCAACTGGAGCTGCCGGAAGCGTGCACCGGGAACGCGTACACCGGCGAGTACGAGCACGTCCCCACCACCCTGCACGAGGCCGCCGAGCTCTGGGAGAACAGCCCCATCGCCAAGGCCGCCTTCGGGGACGAGGTGGTCGCCCACTACCGCAACATGGCCCGCGTCGAACTCCAGGCCTTCGACGCCGCGGTGACCGACTGGGAGCTGCGCCGCTCCTTCGAACGCATGTGAGAGGTCCGTCCGTGTCGTACGAGCATGAGCTCCAGGTCCTCAATCCGGCGACGGAGGAGGTCATCGCCACCGTCCCGGCCGCCGGCGCCGAGGACGTCGACTCCGCCGTCGTACGGGCGGCGAAGGCGCAGTCCGGATGGGCCGCCCTCGCGCCGGGTGAGCGGGCCCGGCTGCTGCGCCGCTTCGCCGTCGTCGTCGACGAACACCTCGAGGAACTCGCCCAGTTGGAGGTGCGGGAGGCCGGACACACCATCGGCAACGCCCGCTGGGAAGCCGGCAACGTACGCGATCTGCTCGACTACGCGGCCGGGGGAGTGGAGCGGCTGACCGGGCGGCAGATCCCCGTCGCCGGCGGGCTCGACGTCACGATCCTCGAACCCCTCGGTGTCGTCGGTGTGATCGCGCCCTGGAACTTCCCGATGCCCATCGCGGCCTGGGGCACCGCTCCGGCGCTCGCGGCGGGCAACGCGGTCATCCTCAAGCCCGCCGAGACGACCCCGCTGACGGCGCTGCGGCTGGCCGAACTCGCCCTGGAGGCCGGGCTTCCCGAGGGGTTGTTCCAGGTGCTGCCGGGCGTGGGTTCCGTCGCGGGCAACGCGCTCGTCGAGCATCCCGGAGTGGCGAAGATCGTCTTCACGGGATCAACGCCCGTGGGCAAACAGGTGTTGGCCAAGGGCTCGGCGCTCCTGAAGCCCGTCACCCTCGAACTCGGCGGCAAGAGCCCGAACATCGTCTTCGCCGACTCCGACATCGAAGCCGCCGCCGCGGCCACCCCCATGTCCTTCCTCGACAACTCCGGCCAGGACTGCTGCGCCCGCACCCGCATCCTCGTCCAGCGCTCGGCGTACGACCGCTTCCTCGAACTCCTCGCCCCCGCCGTCGAGTCCGTCCTCGTCGGCGACCCGGCCGACGAGAAGACCGCGATGGGCCCGCTGATCTCCAAGGCTCAGCTGGAACGCGTACATTCGTACGTCACCGACGATCTGCAAGGCATCCGCGGCACCGCCCCCGAAGGCCCCGGCTTCTGGTTCCCGCCCACCGTCCTGACCGGAATCGAGCCGCACGCGCGCGTGGCCGTCGAGGAGGTCTTCGGACCGGTCGCCGTCGTGCTGCCCTTCGACGACGAGGCGGACGCGATCCGGCTCGCCAACGCCACCGAGTACGGACTCTCCGGCTCCATCTGGACCCGGGACGTCGGCCGGGCGCTGCGCGTGTCCCAGGCCGTACGCGCCGGGAACCTGTCCGTCAACTCCCATGCCAGCGTCCGCTATTGGACCCCGTTCGGCGGCTACAAGCAGTCCGGGCTCGGCCGCGAGCTCGGCCCGGACGCGCTCACCGCCTTCACCGAGACCAAGAACGTCTTCATCAGCACGGAGGGCCCCGCACAGTGACCGACGAAACCATCTGCCGCCGCCTCGTCGGCCGCACCGCCGTCATCACCGGTGCCGGCAGCGGCATCGGCCTCGCCACCGCGCGCCGCCTCGCCTCCGAGGGCGCCCATGTCGTCTGCGGAGATGTGGACGAGCAGCGCGGCAAGGGGGCCGCCGAGGAAGTGGGCGGGATCTTCGTGAAGGTCGACGTCACCGACCCCGAGCAGGTGGAGGCGCTGTTCAAGACCGCGTACGACACCTACGGCTCGGTCGACATCGCCTTCAACAACGCGGGCATCTCGCCGCCCGACGACGACTCCATCCTGGAGACCGGCCTCGAGGCCTGGAAGCGGGTCCAGGAGGTCAACCTCACCTCCGTGTACCTGTGTTGCAAGGCCGCGATCCCCTACATGCGGCGCCAGGGCAAGGGTTCCATCATCAACACGGCGTCGTTCGTGGCCCGGATGGGTGCGGCGACCTCCCAGATCTCGTACACCGCCTCCAAGGGCGGCGTCCTCGCCATGTCCCGCGAACTGGGCGTGCAGTTCGCCCGCGAGGGCATCCGCGTCAACGCCCTGTGCCCCGGGCCGGTCAACACCCCGCTCCTCCAGGAGCTGTTCGCCAAGGACCCGGAGCGGGCCGCGCGCCGTCTCGTGCACATCCCGGTCGGGCGGTTCGCGGAGGCCGAGGAGCTCGCCGCTGCGGTCGCCTTCCTCGCCAGCGACGACTCGTCCTTCGTGAACGCCACCGACTTCCTGGTGGACGGCGGGATCGCGGGCGCGTACGTCACACCTATGTAGACGGCCGTGTACTGACGGTTCAGGGGCGCTTACAGTGCCGGGATGAGCATGACGCCCCCGCCCGGCTGGTACCGCGATCCCTCGGCGCCGCATGTCGAGCGCTGGTGGGACGGCACCAGGTGGACCGAGCACATGCGCGCCCCCGAAGCGCCCCAAGCACCCACGGCACAGCCCGGGTTCGCTCCCACACCCGGCGGCTCCGGCCGTGCGAAGGTCATCGCCCTCGTCGCCGCGGCAGCCGTCCTGGTCGCCGCGATCGTCACCGGAGCCGTCGTCCTGAACCGGGACGACGGCTCTCCCGAGGCGAACACCACCCCGGCGCCCGAGTCGTCCGCGCCCGCCGGCGACCCGCCCACGCCCACGCCCTCGGAGTCCACCTCCGAACCGTCCGCCGACGACCCCTCCGTGGTCGTGGACGAGCTCAACGGCATCACCTTCCCGCTCCTCGACGGCTGGGTCAGACCCGAGTACGTCGCCGAGGACAACGTCGTCCTGACCACGCCCGACACCTACACCTGCCCGGGCGACGACGGCCTGTGCCGCCACGGCAGGGTCATCTCGCGCACGGTGACCGCGAACGACGAGAAGTCCCCCGAGGCACTCGCCAAGGACGACATCTCGGAGGCGGCGGACCAGGCGTACGACCGTGACCAGCTCGACCGCCGTCCCTACGGCGGCATCACGTCCAAGAAGCTGGTCGAGCAGGGGCCGGTCGCGGTCGCGGGCCGCACCGGATACTTCGTGCGCTGGCAGGTCAAGACCGAGAAAGGGCCCGGGGGTTACGTCCAGTCGCTGGCGTTCCCGTCCAGCGTTGGCTCCCAGGCACCGGTCATGGTGCGGTTCGTCTTCGACGCCGGTCAGGACGGGCCGCCGCTCACCGACATGGACAAGATCACCAAGGGAATCCGGCCGGTGGACGACGGGGACACGAGCGGAGGGGTGGGCAGCAGCGTCGGTCCCACGCGGTAGCGCGTACGGCTGATCGCGGGTGTGTCTGCAGCGTGTGTGTCTACAGGAAGGTGTGGCCTTCCCCTCGATACGTCGGGACCGTCGCCGTCACCGTCTCGCCCTCCACGAGGTGCAACACCTCGAACCGCTCGCACAGTTCACCGGCCTTGGCGTGCCGGAACCACACCTTGTCGCCGATGAGCAGATCGTCGGCGGGGGAGCCGAGCAGCGGTGTCTGTACCTCGCCGGCTCCCTCCTGGGGGTCGTACCGCAGCCCCTCGGGGAGGTACGGCTCGGGCAGCCGGTCGAGTCCCGCCGCACCCGAGGCCGGGTAGCCGCCGCCGAGCACGGTCACGACGCCCACGCCCGGCCTGCGGACGACCGGCTGGGCGAAGAGCGCGGCCGGACGCCCGCTGAACGAGGTGTAGTTGTCGAAGAGACGCGGGACGTAGAGCCCCGATCCGGCCGCGATCTCGGTGACCGAGTCCTCGGCGGCGGTGTGCTGGACGCTGCCCGTGCCGCCGCCGTTGACGAACTCGAGGTCCGGCGCCACGGCCCGTACCGCACGCACGACCTCGCCGCGCCGCTGGGCCAGCTCCTTGCGGGCCGCGGCCTGCATCAGCCGGATGGCACGCGAGCGCAGCGGCCGTCCGCGCAGGGCGTCGCCGACACCGGCGATGTGCCCCTCGTACGCCATGATCCCCACGAGCCGGAAGCCGGGCCGCCGGGCCACCGCGCGGGCCATCTCGGCGACCTGGGCGGGGGAGTGCAGGGGCGAACGGCGAGCGCCGACGCGCACCCGCCCGCCGAGCAGCTTCAGCGAGGTGTCCAACTCCAGGCAGACGCGCACCACTTCGCGTCCGCCGTCCCGGGCGTCGTCGATCAGCTTCAGCTGCGCCGGGTCGTCGACCATGACGGTGACGGAGGCGGCGAGTTTGGGGTCGCCCGCCAGTTCCGCGTACGCCTTGCGGTCGGCGGACGGGTAGGCGAGCAGTACGTCCTCGAATCCGGAGCGGGCCAGCCACAGCGACTCGTCGAGCGTGAACGACATGATCCCGGCGAAGCCGTCCCGGGCCAGGACGCGTTCGAGAAGGGCCCGGCAGCGTACGGATTTGCTCGCGACGCGTATGGGCTTGCCCGCCGCTCTCCGTACGAGATCCTCCGCGTTGGCGTCGAAGGCCTCCAGGTCCACGATCGCGACGGGGGCGTCGAGGTGAGCGGTGGCCCGGTCGTAGCGGGCCCGGTCTGCGCTGCGGCCGGTCATGCCCCGAAGCCTGCCAGACGTGATTACCGCAGGGTAGGGGGACGTTCCGGGCAGATGCCGCGGGCCCGCGTACTGATTCCCACTCGCACAGTGTCAGCCCGTAGAGTGACGCGCACGCAGAAAGGGAACGGTCCGGGAGGAGTTCCTTTGGCGGGCCGGTTGCCCGAGTACGAGGAAACGGGGGGTGCATTGAGCACGGAAGCGCGTCGTACCCCCGTCCCCCCACGTCCGTCGACTCCGCCGGGCGGAGCTCCGGGCACACCGGTGGACCAGCCCTCCGAGGAAGCCGAAACGACGGGCCCGCTGCCGAGACGCGACCCCGAAGGCTCGCCGCGGAGGCCCGGCATCGCGGGGGCACTGCCCGGGGGTGGGGCGGCTCCGGCACGTGGGTTCGACGAGGACGGCCGCCGGGCCTTCGAGGGGTACGACGATCGCGAGACCCCACCGGTCGGGCCGCTCCGTTTCCCGGACCTCCGGCCCACCGACAGCCGGCAGCGGCCCCCGGCAACGCCACCGCCTCCGCCCGCCTCGGCCCGCTTCCCGGACACACCGCCTTCGGCGACTGGTTCCCTGCCGCGCGTCGAGAGCCCGGGCGTCCCACCGCGCCCGGCCACCGAGCCGCGCTCGACCACCAGGAGCGGCGACGGCCTACTCGTACCGCCGCCCCCCGTCGCCGAGCCGAAGGCGACAGTCACCCCCCAGCGCGTGGCCCCCGGCTTTCCCCAGCGCCCCTTCGCACCGCCGAGGCCGAGTGTCCCGGCACCTCCGGTCGTCCCGCCCCGGCGTGCGAGCGTGCCTGAGGAGACCTTCAGCGAGACCACGAGACGGCTTCGGCCCATTCCCGCCGAGCCGCCCGCCGATCCCCCGTCGAAACCGGACCCGGCACCGGTCGGCGCTCCCGCCGGACGCCCCTTCGTCTCGCTCGCGCCCCCGGACACGTACGACGACACCGCGCGGCTGCGGCCCATAGGGGCCCGAGTCCGGCCCCGGGTCGCGGCTGCCGCGGCCTGTGTCGTACTCGGGTTCGGGCTCATCGGGGGTGCGGTGGCCGGGAGTTGGCTGACCGGAGACGGTGGAGGGGACGCCGGGGCGCGGGACTCGTTCACGGCGGCCGGGGATCTCTGGCACAGCGTCCCTGTGGACGAGCTCTTTCCGCCGACCGTGGAGGGAGAGGGCGCGGGGCCCGGTGGAGCCGACCGTACCTGGACCCGTATCGCCGTCGCCCCGGACAGCGGTTGCGCGGACGCCTTCGACCCGCTCCTGCGCAAGGCCCTCGCCCCGGCCGGCTGCCTGCGCCTCCTGCGCGCGACGTACACCGACGCGACCCGCAGCCATGTCACCACCGTCGGCCTCCTGTTCACCAAGGCTGACTCCGCGGCCATGGGCGTGCTGAGCAGCCAGTTCGCGGACGAGGGGCTCGATGGGCGGCGCGACCTGATGCCCCGCCCGTACGCGGCGAAGGGCACCGTCGCCGCAGGGTTCGGCGACGACCAGCGCGCGTCCTGGACGGTGTCGGTCCTGACCGACGCCCCCGTGGTCGTCTACGCCGTCTCCGGCTTCGCCGACGGCCGCGCCGTCACCGAGCCGCAGCCCGCCGAGGACGCCATGAAGACCGACGCCACCACACCGCCCGCCCAGGCGGGCCTCGGCCACGACGCACAAGGCCTCGCCGACCGCATCGAGCGCGGCCTCCGCAAAACCGTCAACTCGGCCACGGAGAAGCCGTCATGACCCGTAAGGCCCGTAAGAACACAGGCTTGGGCGGCGCCCGCAGGACCGGAGTCCTCGCCGCCCTCCTCGCCGCATCGCTCGCCCTCGTCCCGCCCACCACCGCCCACGCCGACGGCATACGCGCCCAGCAGTGGGCCCTGGAAGCGATGCGCGCCAAGGAGGCCTGGCAGACGACGAAGGGCGAGGGCATCACCGTCGCCGTCCTCGACACGGGCGTCGACGACCAGCACCCGGACCTCGCCGGCAACGTCCTCGCCGGCAAGGACATGGTCGGCTTCGGCGCCGGCCGGGGCGACCGTGCCTGGGCCCGTCACGGCACCGCGATGGCGGGCATCATCGCGGGCAACGGACACGGTCCCGGCAACGCCGACGGCGTCATGGGCATCGCCCCCGAGGCCAAGATCCTCCCCGTCCGCGTGATCCTCGAAGACGGCGACTCGGCCCGCGGCAAGGCCCGCAACACCCGCGGCAACGCCCTCGCCGAAGGCATCCGCTGGGCCGCCGACCACGGCGCCGACGTCATCAACCTCTCCCTCGGCGACGACTCCAAGTCCGCCCACCCCGAGGCCACCGAGGACGCCGCCGTGCAGTACGCCCTGAAGAAGGGTTCCGTCGTCGTCGCCTCGGCCGGAAACGGCGGCGAGAAGGGCGACCACATCTCGTACCCGGCCGCCTACCCGGGCGTCATCGCCGCCACCGCCGTCGACAAGTACGGCACCCGCGCCTCGTTCTCCACCCGCCGCTGGTACGCCACCGTCAGCGCACCCGGCGTCGACGTCGTCATCGCCGACCCGGACCGCAAGTACTACGAAGGCTGGGGCACCAGCGCCGCCTCGGCCTTCGTCTCCGGCGCCGTCGCCCTCATCCGCGCCGCCCACCCGAACCTGGCCCCGGCCCAGATCAAGGAGCTCCTGGAGGACACGGCCCGCAACGCCCCCACCGGCGGTCGCGACGACTCCCGCGGCTTCGGCTTCGTCGACCCCGCGGCCGCCATCGAGCAGGGCGGCAAGCTCAAGCCGGAGGGGCTGAGCTCGGCCGCGTACGGCGACAAGTACTTCGGCTCGGGCCCGGACACCCCGGACGAGGACTCCTCGACCGGCTGGGCGGGGCCCGTCGCGGGCGGCCTCGGCGGGGCGCTCCTGATCGGCGCGGTCCTGCTCTGGCGCGGCCGCCGCGAACCACACCACACGACTGACGGCGACCCCGACTACTAGACGTCCGCATCCCGCAGCGACGACACCGCCGCCCTCGCCGTAGTCTCCACCAGCGAAATCCCCTTCGCCTTCGTGGAGTTGCCCTGCGACAGCGCCGCGACGAGATACCCGTGCCCGTCCACCGTCACCCGCCCGATGCTGTTGATGACCCACAGCCCGGTCTGACTGCGTGGCAACCACCCGTTCTTCAGGGCGAATTGGGACCCGGCGGACCCGGCGGACCCGTCAGCCGCGTCTTCGGCTTGTTCGGATCCGACAGCCGACACTCCCCAGTCCTGGCCCACCGCGATGTCCCCCATGAGCCCTCGCAGATACGCCCGCGACGCCTCACTCAGCTCCGAGTCGTCCCCGAACACCTGCTCAAGCAGGGTGAGTTGATCGACCGCCGTGGTCTGCGTCAGCCCCCACAACGCCCCGTCCCCGCCCTCGGTGCCACTGAGCCCGAACCGCTCGTTCGCCGCCGCCAGACCCTCCGCCCGCCCGATCGCGTCCCACAGCTCGCTCGCCGACACATTGTCGCTGTTCTTGATCATCGCGGTGGCGTACGCCTTCTCCGACGCCGTCAACTCCCGCCCCGCGTCCTGCGCCTGGAGCAACAGCACCGCCAGGATGTCGACCTTGACGATGCTCGCGGTGTCGAACGCCCCGTCCCCGTACACCGCACTCTCCCCGGACTCCGGATCAAGCACCGCCACCGACACCTCCGCGCCGTCCTCCACGGCCACGGACTCCATCGCCTCGGCGAGCAGTGCGTCCCGGTCCACCGCAGGAGTCGGGGTGGGGGTCGGACTCACAGCCGCCGCCACGGATTCCACTGCCGCCTCCGGGGTCCGAGATGCGTCCGCTGCCTGCGCGCCCGCGGTGGGCGCTGCCGAGGACGATACGAGACCGCCGGGCGCTTGCGCCCGCACGTACGAGGACCCGGAGGCCGTGACGCCGACAAGCACGATGGAAGCCACACCGGTGTAGAGGAGAGGCCTGCGCCAGGACGGGCGGGCGCCGGGCCGACGAACTCTCTGCGGGTCCATCCCGCGATGCTGGGGCCCGGCGCTGTGTCTCCGGTTAGCCGCACGTCAGAAACGTGTAAGGGATCGCTGAGAAAACCCTGAGCCAGGTGAACAACGTGTTTCCAGGGCCGCGGAAAGTCTGTGAGCGAGACCCGCATAGAGTCGATGACCGTGGCGAACAAGAACATTCCCGACTCCGGCTTCTCCGACGACGACGGCTCCGCCGACCCCCGGCTGAGCGCCGCGCTCGCGGCCTGGGCCGAGGACCGGTCCGCACACGCGCCGGTCCTGGAGGCGCTCAAGGGCGCCCGGCTACTCGTACCCGTCGTGGCCGTCCTGGGGGAGATCGAGGAGGACGAGAAGGGCTTGCGCCGCGAGAAGACCAGCGACATGGCCGTCCCCACGCTCAAGGCCGGCACCCGGACCGCCCTGCCCGCCTTCACCTCCACCGAGTCGCTCGCCCGCTGGGACCCGGCGGCCCGCCCCGTCGCCGTACCCCTGCACCAGGCCCTGCAGGCCGCCGCCCACGAGAAGGCCGACACGATCGTGCTCGACCTCGCAGGACCCGTGCCGTACGAACTCACCGGCCCCGCCCTGCTCGCCCTCGCCGAGGGCCGCACCAGCACGGACCCGCTCGCCGACCCCGCCGTGACCGACGCCGTACGCGCCGCCGTCGCCGCCGAGCCCGCCGTCCTGCGCGCCCACCTCGGCCCCGGCCAGGCCGACGGCACCCTCGCCCTCGTACTGGACCCCTCCGCCACGCCCGCCGAGACCGCCCGCTCCGTCGCCCGCCGCCTGGCCGCCGACGACACACTGAGGGCCCGCCTGGTACGCGGCCTCGACCTGGCACTCCTGCCGACCGAGGCGACCCCACCGGGCGAGCCCCTTTACGTACGGCCCTGAAGCCCCGTACGCCTCTCGTTTCTCGTACGTCCGTCGTACGTCTCCGGAGTCGGCCTCAGCCGAAGACCGGACCCGTGTACTTCTCGCCCGGCCCTCGGCCCGGCTCGTCCGCGACGACCGACGCCTCGCGGAACGCCAGCTGCAGCGACTTCAGGCCGTCGCGCAGCGGCGCCGCGTGGAAGGAGCTGATCTCGGTCGCGCTCGCGTCCAGCAGCCCGGCCAGTGCGTGCACCAGCTTGCGCGCCTCGTCCAGGTCCTTGTGCTTCTCACCCTCCTCCGTCAGACCGAGCTTCACGGCGGCGGCGCTCATCAGGTTGACGGCGACCGTCACGATCACCTCGACCGCCGGGACCTCGGCGATGTCGCGGGTCATGGCGTCGAAGTCGGGGGTCTCAGGAGGGGTGTCACTCATGCTCCACACGATAGGCCCGGCGTCCGGCGGCCCCGACCGCAGGTGTCTCCAGGGGTTCCTGGAGACCTGACTAGCCCGAATTAGCGGTTTCCGGAGGGCGCTGCTAACCTTGTGTAACGACCGGTCGGACGCGCCAGGAAACACGCAGCGTGCCCGACCCGCAAGTGGAGGCTCCGATCTCCCACCTGGCCGTCCTCCGGGACGGCGGGTCACCCGGTCAGGCGGCCACCATCGTTCCGTACGGACGATGGAGCCGCAGGATATGCGCCCCGCGGGCTACCGCGGCGGTGCTCCGGTTGTCATTGGAGCCCCGCCTGCGTCCCGTCCGGGGCATTTTTCATGGCTCCCGATGGTTGGTCCCAGTTGAAGAGACGTACGCGAGCTGTCTGCCAGACAGCCGTGTGGTGCTAACCGAGGAGGATCCATCAGCGCCGAGCCCCGCATCAACGACCGGATTCGCGTTCCCGAGGTGCGACTTGTCGGTCCCAGCGGCGAGCAGGTCGGAATTGTTCCGCTTGCCAAGGCCCTGGAGCTTGCGCAGGAGTACGACCTCGACCTTGTCGAGGTGGCCGCGAACGCACGTCCGCCGGTCTGCAAGCTCATGGACTACGGGAAGTTCAAGTACGAGTCGGCCATGAAGGCCCGTGAGGCGCGCAAGAACCAGGCGCACACGGTCATCAAGGAGATGAAGCTCCGGCCGAAGATCGACCCGCACGACTATGACACCAAGAAGGGTCACGTCGTCCGGTTCCTCAAGCAGGGCGACAAGGTCAAGATCACGATCATGTTCCGTGGTCGCGAGCAGTCCCGGCCGGAGCTCGGCTACCGACTGCTGCAGCGTCTCGCGGAGGACGTGGCCGACCTCGGGTTCGTGGAGTCGAACCCGAAGCAGGACGGCCGAAACATGATCATGGTTCTCGGTCCGCACAAGAAGAAGACCGAGGCGATGGCCGAGGCCCGCCAGGCGCAGGAAGCCCGGAAGGCGGAAGCGAAGGCCAACCCTGGCAAGTCGCAGAACGTCGCCGAGGAAGCTCCGGCCGAGGCTTCCGCCGACGCCTGATTCCGGGGCGCAGGTCCTGGGGTCCAGGTCCCTGGACGAAAGTCCGGGGATGCCAACCGATACATCTGACGTTCCGCCGTGCCCGGTTTCACGACCGGGCATCGGAACGCCACTGACGAGGAGAGAACGGCGCTATGCCGAAGAACAAGTCGCACAGCGGTTCCAGCAAGCGCTTCAAGATCACCGGCTCCGGCAAGGTGCTCCGTGAGCGCGCCGGCAAGCGCCACTATCTCGAGCACAAGTCGTCCCGTCTGACGCGTCGCCTCACCGGCAACGCCGAGATGGCCCCGGGCGACGCCAAGAAGATCAAGAAGCTTCTCGGCAAGTGACGTCAGGAACGCATCGCGTACCTGATCTCTGACCGGGACCCAATCGATTTCGGGTCGTGTGAGTCCAACCACGGCCCCGCTACAAGGAGTTAATCAAGTGGCACGCGTCAAGCGGGCAGTCAACGCCCACAAGAAGCGCCGGGCGATCCTCGAGCAGGCCTCCGGCTACCGCGGTCAGCGTTCGCGCCTGTACCGCAAGGCCAAGGAGCAGGTCACCCACTCGCTGGTCTACAACTACAACGACCGCAAGAAGCGCAAGGGCGACTTCCGTCAGCTGTGGATCCAGCGGATCAACGCCGCTGCCCGCGCCAACGGCATCACCTACAACCGCTTCATCCAGGGCCTCAAGGCCGCGAACGTCGAGGTCGACCGCAAGATCCTCGCGGACCTCGCCGTCAACGACGCCAACGCGTTCGCCGCGCTCGTCGAGGTCGCGCAGAAGGCGCTGCCGTCGGACGTGAACGCGCCGAAGGCGGCGTGACGCTGCGCTCGGCTTCAGCCGCGTACGTAACGTCAACCGAACCCGCAGGCTGCCCACCGCCTGCGGGTTCGAGTGCGTCCGGGGCCGGCGGGGGCGAGAAACCACACGAACCCCCTCCGCCATCCCACCGAAGGTGAACCCATGCCATCCGCCCCCGAGTTGATCTCCCCGCGCTCCACCCGTGTGTCCGCCGCGCGGCGGCTCGCCAAGCGGAACTTCCGGGGCAAGGAGCGGCTGTTCCTCGCCGAGGGGCCGCAGGCCGTGCGGGAGGCGGCCGGGCATCGGGGCGGCACCGAGCCCACGCTCGTCGAGCTGTTCGCGACCCTCGATGCCGCGGAGCGGTATGCCGACATCGTGGGGGAGGCCCGGGATGCGGGAGCCCGTGTGCACCTCGCCGACGAGGACGTGATCGCGGACATCTCCACGACCGTCACCCCGCAGGGCCTCGTCGGGATCTGCCGGTTCCTGGACACGCCGTTCGAGGAGATCCTCGAGGCCGGGCCCAGGCTGGTCGCCGTACTGGCGCATGTACGGGACCCCGGGAACGCCGGAACCGTGCTGCGGTGCGCGGACGCCGCGGGAGCGGACGCCGTCGTCCTCACCGACGCGTCCGTGGACGTCTACAACCCCAAGGCGGTGCGGGCGTCGGTCGGTTCGCTGTTCCATCTGCCCGTCGCCGTCGGGGTGCCCGTGGCGGACGCCGTCGCGGGGCTCAAGGGTGCCGGGGTGCGCGTACTGGCCGCCGACGGGGCCGGTGAACACGACCTGGACGACGAACTCGACCGAGGCACCATGAGCGGGCCCACCGCCTGGGTGTTCGGAAACGAGGCATGGGGGCTGCCGGAGGAGACGCGTGCGCTGACGGACGCCGTGGTGCGCGTACCCATTCACGGAAAGGCCGAGAGCCTGAACCTCGCGACCGCCGCCGCCGTATGTCTCTACGCGTCCGCCCGTGCGCAACGCACCCGCGGTGCACGTCCCTGAGGGGGTCCGTTCCGTCACTATGAGCTAGTAGGGTGACGGGCTCGGGGGCCCACTCGCCAGGTCCGAGAGGTGGGGTACGGGGATGAGTGTCGGAACGAGCGGTGCGAAAAGGGCACTGCGAGCACGGGACGTGCACAGCGCACCCGCGTCCCTGCGCGGTGATCTCACCGACCTCGGCATCGACCCCGACGACCTGCCCGACGGACTGGTGATCGCCGACGAGCGCGGCCGCATCATCTGCTTCAACGCCGCCGCCGCCCGCATCACCGCCGTTCCCGCCGCCGACGCGCTCGGCCGACAGCTGGAGTGGGCGCTCCCGTTAGAAGACCTGGAAGGCCGCCGCTGGTGGCAGCTGACCGACCCGTACGGCGGCCTCGCGATCCGCGTCGGACAGCCCGAGCGCAACCTGCTTCTCCCCGGCGGCCGCGAGGTCCTGGTCTCCGCGCGCTACATACGCACCGCACCCACCGGCCCCGTCCGCCGCGTCGTCGTCTCGCTGCGCGACACCGAGGCCCGCCGCCGCACCGAGCGCAGCCACGCCGAGCTGATCGCCACGGTCGCCCATGAACTCCGCTCGCCGCTCACCTCCGTGAAGGGCTTCACGGCGACCCTGCTCGCCAAGTGGGAACGGTTCACCGACGACCAGAAGAAGCTCATGCTGGAGACCGTCGATGCCGACGCCAACCGCGTCACGCGCCTGATCGCCGAGCTTCTCGACATCTCCCGCATCGACTCCGGCCGCCTCGAACTGCGCCGCCAGCCCGTCGACCTGGGCGTCGCCGTCGGCCGGCACATCCAGGCGTACGTGGCCTCCGGCCAGTCCGCCGACCGCTTCCTGCTGCGCATCGGCCAGCCGCTGCCCGACCTGTGGGCCGACCCCGACAAGGTCGACCAGGTGCTCAGCAACCTGATGGAAAATGCCGTGCGGCACGGCGAGGGAACCGTCACCATTGACGTAGAGCCCGCCCCGTCGCCCCGCGAAGCGGAGGACGCCGGTACGTCGGTCACAGTGAGCGACGAGGGCCCCGGCATCCCGGAGGAGTCCATGAACCGCGTCTTCACCCGCTTCTGGCGGGGCAGCAAGCGCGGTGGCACCGGCCTCGGGCTGTACATCGTCAAGGGCATCGTCGAAGCCCACGGCGGCACCATCACGGTCGGCCGCGCCCCCGGCGGCGGCGCCCAGTTCCGATTTACGTTGCCCGTGGGCACCCCGGCGTATCTGCTGTAACGCCGACGAGGCCCCACGGGCGCATTCGTACACCCCGCGGCCCTCGGACGCCCGGTCCGAGAGAAGCCCGTACCCCCGTTAGACTCGGCCTTTGGCACCTTGCGTCCCCGTTTCAGGGACGACGCGTCCCCCGAGTCGTGACGGGACCTTCAGCCAGCCAACCGGAAGCACGGGAAGAGATGTCGGCACCGAACAAGTCGTACGACCCTGTAGAGGTCGAGGCACTGAAACCGGAACAGATCGAGCGCATGCGGGACGAGGCGCTCGCCGCCTTCGCTGCCGCGGACTCGCTCGACGCGCTCCACGAGGCCAAGGTCGCCCACACCGGCCCCACCTCGCCGCTGGCGCTCGCCAACCGCGAGATCGGCGCCCTGCCCCCGCACGCCAAGGCGGACGCCGGCAAGCGTGTCGGCCAGGCCCGCGGCGCCGTGAACAAAGGGCTCGCCGCCCGCCAGGCCGAGCTGGAGGCCGAGCGCGACGCCCGGGTGCTGGTCGAGGAGGCCGTGGACGTCACGCTGCCGTACGACCGCGTCCCGGCCGGCGCCCGGCACCCGCTGACCACCATGATGGAGCGGGTCGCGGACGTCTTCGTGTCCATGGGATACGAGATCGCGGAGGGCCCCGAGGTCGAGGCCGAGTGGTTCAACTTCGACGCCCTGAACTTCGGCCCGGACCACCCGGCCCGGCAGATGCAGGACACTTTCTTCGTCCAGGGCCCGAAGGGTGCTGACAGCGACGGCGAGTCCGGGGTCGTACTCCGGACCCACACCTCGCCCGTGCAGGCCCGCGCCATGCTGGACCGTGAGCCGCCGGTCTACGTCGTCTGCCCCGGCCGGGTGTTCCGCACGGACGAGCTGGACGCCACGCACACCCCCGTCTTCCACCAGATCGAGCTGCTGGCCGTCGACGAGGGCCTGACCATGGCGGACCTCAAGGGCACCCTCGACCACATGGTCCAGTCGCTCTTCGGCGCCGACATGAAGACGCGGCTGCGCCCGAACTACTTCCCGTTCACCGAGCCGTCCGCCGAGATGGACATGCTCTGCTACGTCTGCAAGGGCGAGTCCGTCGGCAACCCCGACCGCTCCTGCCGCACCTGCTCCAGCGAGGGCTGGATCGAGCTCGGCGGCTGCGGAATGGTCAACCCGCGGGTGCTGACCGCCTGCGGTGTGGACCCGGAGAAGTACAGCGGATTCGCCTTCGGGTTCGGGATCGAGCGGATGCTGATGTTCCGCCACAACGTCGAAGACATGCGAGACATGGTCGAGGGTGACGTCCGGTTCACCCGGCCGTTCGGGATGGAGATCTGATGCGGGTCCCGCTTTCTTGGCTGCGGGAGTACGTCGACCTGCCGGCGACGGAGACCGGGCGCGACGTCCAGGCCAAGCTCATCGCTGCCGGTCTCGAGGTCGAGACCGTCGAGCAGCTCGGCGACGGCCTCAAGGGGCCGCTCGTCGTCGGCAAGGTGCTGACCATCGAGGAGCTGACGGAGTTCAAGAAGCCGATCCGCTTCTGCACCGTCGACGTCGGCCAGGCCAACGGCACCGGCGAGCCCCAGGAACTCATCTGCGGTGCCCGCAACTTCGCCGTCGGCGACAAGGTCGTCGTGGTCCTGCCGGGCGCGGTGCTGCCCGGCGGCTTCGAGATCTCCGCGCGCAAGACGTACGGCAGGACCTCGCACGGCATGATCTGTTCCAGCGACGAACTGGGCATGGGCGACGACGGCAGCAAGGGCATCATCGTGCTGCCGCCGCAGCACGAGGTCGGCACCGACGCGATCGAGCTGCTCGAACTCGTCGACGAGGTCCTGGACATCGCGGTCACCCCCGACCGCGGCTACTGCCTCTCGCTGCGCGGTGTCGCCCGCGAGGCCGCCATCGCGTACGGGGTGCCGCTGCGCGACCCGGCCCTGCTGGACGTACCGGCGCCGAACGAGTTCGGCTACCCGGTCGAGGTGTCCGACCCGCTCGGCTGCGACCGCTTCACCGCGCGTACGGTCACCGGCCTCGACCCGGAGGCGCGTTCCCCGATCTGGCTCAAGCGCCGCCTGCAGAAGGTCGGCATGCGCCCGATCTCGCTGACCGTCGACATCACCAACTACGTGATGATGGAGCTCGGCCAGCCGCTGCACGCCTACGACCGCAACCTCGTCCAGGGCGCGATCGGTGTGCGCCGGGCCGAGCCGGGCGAGAAACTCACCACGCTCGACGGCGTCGTACGCACGCTGGACGCCGAGGACCTGCTGATCACCGACGACCGTGGGCCGATCGGCCTCGCGGGCGTCATGGGCGGCGCCAACACGGAGATCGCGGACCACGAGGACGAAGCCGGTACCACCGAAGTCGTCATCGAGGCCGCCCACTTCGACCCGGTCTCCATCGCGCGTACGGCCCGCCGTCACAAGCTGGCCTCCGAGGCGTCCAAGCGCTTCGAGCGCGGCGTCGACCCGCTGGCCGCGTCCGCCGCGGCCCAACGGACCGTCGACCTGCTCGTGCTCCTCGCGGGCGGCACCGCCGAGGCCGGCGTCACCGAGGTCATCGCGCCCTCCGCGCCGCGCACCATCACCATCCCGGTGGACCACCCGGACAAGGTCGCGGGCGTCGTCTACGGCCGCGAGACCGTCGTACGCCGTCTCCAGGAGATCGGCTGCGACGTCTACGGGCAAGACCGGCTGATCGTCACCGTGCCGTCCTGGCGGCCCGACCTGACCGACCCGAACGACCTGGCCGAAGAGGTCATCCGGCTCGAGGGCTACGAGAACCTGCCCTCGACCCTGCCCAAGCCCCCGGCAGGCCTGGGTCTGACGGACCGGCAGCGGCTGCACCGCCGGGTCGGCCGCGCGCTGGCCGGAGCGGGATACGTCGAGGCGCTGAACTACCCGTTCATCGGGACCGAGGTGCTCGACCAGCTCGGTCTGGAGGCCGACGACCCGCGCCGCACCCTGGTCAAGCTGGTCAACCCGCTCTCCGACGAAGAGCCGGCGATGCGCACCACTCTGCTGCCGGGTCTGCTCGGCGCGCTGCGGCGCAACGACGGCCGGGGCTCGCACGACCTGGCGCTCTTCGAGACCGGCCTGGTCTTCCGTCCGACCGGCCAGGAGCACAAGGCCGAGCGCCTGCCCGTCGACCGGCGTCCCACCGACGAGGAGGTCGCCGGAGTCAACTCCGCGCTGCCGCGCCAGCCTCGCCGCGTCGCCGTCGTCCTTGCGGGCGCCCGCGAGCAGGCCGGCTGGTGGGGCAAGGGCCGTCCCGCCGACTGGGCGGACGCCGTCGAGGCGGCGCGTACCGTCGCCCGCGAGGCCGGTGTCGAGCTGACCGTGCGCGGTGACCAGCACGCTCCCTGGCACCCGGGCCGATGTGCCGCGCTGTACGTCACGGTGAACGGCGAGGAGACGCTCGTCGGTCACGCCGGTGAGCTGCACCCGCGGGTCATCAAGGCGCTGCACCTTCCGGAGCGCAGCTGCGCCATGGAGGTCGAGCTCGACCTCCTGGAGCAGGCGGGCACCGGCGCCCTTCAGGCGCCGCGTATCTCCGCCTTCCCGGTCGCCACGCAGGACGTCGCGCTGGTCGTCTCGCGGGACGTTCCGGCGGCCGACGTGGAGACCGCGCTGCGCGAGGGCGCCGGTGAACTCCTCGAGTCCATCCGGCTGTTCGACGTCTACGAGAGCGAGCAACTCGGCGAGGGGCACAAGTCCCTGGCGTACGCGCTGCGCTTCCGCGCCGACGACCGCACGCTCACCGTCGAGGAGGCCTCGGCCGCCCGTGACGCGGCGATCACCCTGGCGGGCGAGCGGACGGGGGCGGTGCTGCGCGGGGCGTGACTCCGGCACATGCCTGCTGACCTGCGATGAGGGGCCCATCCGAAGCTACGGAGGGGCCCCTCACTCATTCGGGTGAGAATTCGGTGCCAACGGGTCATTCGGGTATGGACGCCGAAAGAATCGATCCGGTCGATCGGCCGTCCAAGAGCGCCGACCAGGGAAGGCCCCGCGACCGCCGTATCGCAGCCTGGGGGTCTGTCGGCATGATCCGTACCATCGCCCGGGGCGGCACGCGCGTCGGTGCCTCCCGTGCGTGGCGGACACTCGTTCTCGTCCTGCCGGGCCTCTGGGTCGGCACCGTCGTCCTGTGGGAGGTCCTTCACCCCACCGGGGCCCAACTGATCCAGCTCCTCGCCGCCGCCCCTGCCATCGCCTGTGCCGGCACGGGCCGCCGCTCGTGCGTACTGCTGGGCGGTCTGTGCGCGGTCTTCGCGCTCGTCCCGATCGGCTCGGCGGGCCGGGACGAGAGCATCGGCACCCGCTTCGGCACGTTCGCGGCCATCCTCGCCGTCGTCATCGCCAGCTATCTCACGGCCGGGCGCCGCGCCCGGCTGCAGCGTGAACTCGAAAGCGCCCGAGCCGTCGCCGACGCCGCCCAGGCCGTGGTGCTCCGTCCGCTGCCGCCGCGACTCGACGGACTCGCCCTGGCCGCCGGGCAGTTGTCCGCGAGCCAGGGCGCGGCGGTGGGCGGCGATCTGTACGAGGTGATGGCCACGACGCACGGGGTGCGGGTGGTCATGGGAGATGTGCGAGGCCACGGTCTGGCCGCGGTCGGAACGGTCGCGGCGCTGCTGGGCAGCTTCCGCGACGCGGCCCATGACGAGGCCAAGTTCGCCGACGTGCTGCGCCGCCTGGAGCGCGCTCTGGACCGGCACCTTCGGGAACGCTCCCGCCACGAGCATCCGGCGGCCACCGACAAGGACCCGCAGAGCCCGGTCGCCGAGGACTTCGTCACCGTACTGCTGCTGGAAATCCGCGAAGACGGAGAGGTGCACGCCCTCAACTGCGGCCACCCCTGGCCGTATCTGCTCACCCCAGGCCGAGCGAAACCGTTCGCCCAAGCCGAACCCCTGCCCCCTCTGGGCCTGTTCCCACTTCCCACCGAACTCCCGGCCATGGACTGCGGCCAACTCCGGCCCGGCGAGGCCCTGTTCCTCTACACGGACGGCGCAGAGGACGCACGTGATGGCACAGGCCGCTTCTTCCCGCTGCCGACGGCGCTGACCGAGGCTGCCAAGGCGCACCCTGTCGCCCCGAGGGACGTACTGCGCGACGTCTTCACCGCGCTCCAACGACACACAGCAGGAAGACCTTCGGACGACATCGCGGTGCTGGTGTTGCGCAACGACCGCGCCCCGTCAGGGGCGCGGGGCTGTGACATAGGCGGCTCCGCCGCCGGGGCGCGACAAGCCACGACGGACCCGCAGCCGACAACCAACTTGTAGTCCCCTCTGCTCAGTCGCCCTGCTCAACCAGTGGACACGACACCGCCCGCCCAAGCCACGGAGTGTCGGGCAGGCAGCTGGGCGGGCGGCGCGAAGACGGGCCACCGTACTGTACGAGGGGGAGCCGGCGGCCCGGCCGGCCTCTTTGCGAGGCAGTTCAGTCAACCGGCCGGAAACTCTCCGCAACAGCGCGCGCACAGCGCGGATTCGAGCACTCCGTTCACACCCCGTGTGAAGACGCACGCACTACTCTTTTCCGCACCGAGCCACCCGGAGGGCATCCATGCAGCCCAACACTCTGCTCGACGCGATTCTCGACGAGGCCGGGATATCCCACGCGGGACTCGCCGCCCATGTGAACCAGGCGGGGCGCAGCCGTGGCCTGGCACTCCGTTACGAACACACCGCCGTGGCCCGGTGGTTGAAGGGCCAGCGCCCGCGCGGCCAGGTGCCCGACCTGATCTGCGAGGTGCTCGCCACGCGCTTGCAGCGCCCCGTCACACTCGACGACATAGGCCTCGGCGTACCCGGCGAGTCGGCCTCTCCGCACGGCACGACCCTCTCCGGATTCGTCGAACGGGCCACCGCCCTGTGGCGATCCGACGAACAGCAGCGCCCGCACATCCTCGGCGCCCCCGCCGTCACCGGAACGCCCGCCGTGATGCCCGTATGGGAATGGGAGAACCCGCCCGAGGACACGGACGTCTCGCGCGGCGGACGGCAGCGGGTGAGCATGGCCGACATCGAGATGCTGCGCGCCGCCCGCGCCCACTACGAGCAGATGTACCGCAAGGCCGGCGGCATCGCGACCCGCAGCCGTATCGTCGGCTTCCTCAACTCCGAGACCGCGCCGCTCCTCAGAGGCAGCTACACCGACGCCACCGGCCGCCAGCTCCACCGCGCGACCGGCGGGTTGGTGGCGATCGTGGGCATCTGCGCGTACGACTCCGATGCGCACGGCCTCGCCCAGCGCTACTTCCACCAGGCGCTCAGGCTCGCAAAGGCCAGCGGTGACCGGGGACTTGGCGCGTACGTCATCGCCCTGCTCGTCAACCAGTCGTTGTTCATGCGCGAGTACCGGCAGGCCGTCGCGTTCGCCGAGGCCGCGCTGCGCGCCGCGGGACGGCACATCACACCGGCGCTCGCCTCCGACCTCTACGCGATGCAGGCCAAGGCGTACGCACACCTCGGCGACGGCAGCAGCGCCCTGTCCTGCATCCGGCGTGCGGAGTCGGCCGCCGAACGCATCCGGCGCGGTTACGAGCCGGACGAGACCGGCTATGTCCAGCCGGGCCTGGTCAACGTACAGGTGGCGGAGGCGCTGCTCAGCCTCGGTGATCTGACCGCCGCTCAGGAGCATGCCGCGGCTGCCGTGGACACTCCGGCGCACGACCGGGGGCGGGTGCACCGGCTCGCCATGCTCAGTCAGATCGAGCTGCGTCAGGGCAATGCGGACAAGGCGGTGGTCACCGCGGTCGAAATGGCCGAGCAGGCGCGGGGAATGGAGTCCCAGCGGCTGCGTGACAGACTGCGGGCGGTACGCGAGCACCTGGTGGCCAGTGACTGCGCGGGGACGTCCGAGGCCGCCGAACTCATCGCCGGGGCACTGCGCGTACCGCTGTAGGGAGAGCCCCGGGCACTGCGCCTACCGCCGCGAGCGGACCGCCGGCGGACCACCATGAGTCTGCTGTGAAGACGCTCCTGCTGCGATATTGCCATCTACTCGGCGGAAGGTGGCAGAACCGTGCAGTGGACGAAACGGAACGAACAAACTGTGTATGCAAACCGCTGGTTCAGCGTCAATCTCGCGGACGTGGAACTGCCGGACGGTCGGCACCTCGACCACTTCCTGATACGGCTGCGGCCCGTCGCCGTGGCCACCGTGGTGAACGAGGCCAACGAGGTGCTGCTGCTGTGGCGGCACCGTTTCATCACCGACAGCTGGGGGTGGGAGCTCGCGGCGGGCGTCGTCGAGGACGGCGAGGACATCGCCGTCGCGGCGGCCCGCGAACTCGAGGAGGAGACCGGGTGGCGGCCGGGACCCCTGCGCCATCTGATGAGCGTCGAGCCCTCCAACGGGCTCACCGACGCCCGGCACCACATCTACTGGGCCGACGAAGGCGCGTACATCGGACACCCCGTGGACGACTTCGAGTCGGACCGTCGGGAATGGGTTCCACTCAAGCTCGTCCCCGACATGGTCGCCCGCGGAGAGGTCCCGGCCGCCAATATGGCAGCCGCGCTGCTCCTCCTGCACCATCTCAGGCTCGGGCAGGACGCTTTGCCCTGAATCCCCCCACCGCGTCCTGTGGCCTAGTGGCCCAGAGCCTGCCAGACCGCCACGGCGAGTGCGCCCACGGCCGTGACGACCGCGACTGCGCGCAGCGGCCAGCGGGTGTGTTCCAGTGCGACGACGCGTGCGCTGAGGTCGTCGAGATCCTTGGCGGTCTGTTCGGCGCGATGACTGAGCAGAGCCTGTCCTCCCTCGACGCGGGCATGCGCCACGTCGAGGCGACGGCGTAACTCTGCGAGTTCTCCATGGACCACGGGATGCTCCGGGTCGGCGGTCACGAGTCCGCTCCTTTCAGTAGTCGTCACATCCCTTACGTGCGCACGGAAAGTCAACCGGCCTTGGTGGGCAGCTGGGGAGCGTGTGCGAGGGGCATATGCGGGCTCGGTGCGCACACGGTGTGTGAATGGCGCGGGCCCGGCGCTCGGAAGAGGGCCGGGCCCGTCGGCCTGAGACGTACTGACCGTGGTCGGTACGAGGATGCCGCTAGGCGTAGGTGTAGAAGCCGGAGCCCGACTTCCGGCCCAGTCGGCCCGCGTCGACCATGCGCTGGAGCAGCGGGGGAGCGGCGTACAGGGGCTCCTTGTACTCCTCGTACATCGAGAACGCGACCGACGCGACCGTGTCCAGGCCGATCAGGTCGGTCAGCTTCAGCGGGCCCATCGGGTGGGCGCAGCCCATCTCCATGCCGTTGTCGATGTCCTCGCGGCTCGCGATGCCCGACTCGAACATCCTTATGGCGGACAGCAGATACGGGATCAGCAGGGCGTTGACCACGAAACCCGAGCGGTCCTGGGCCCGGATCGAGTGCTTCCCCAGGATCTTCTCGACCAGCGACTGCGCCCGGCCGATCGTGACCTCGGAGGTGGTGAGTGCCGGGATCAGCTCGACCAGCTTCTGCACGGGGGCCGGGTTGAAGAAGTGGATGCCGATGACCTGGTCGGGACGCGAGGTGGCGACGGCGAGCTTCACCAGGGGGATGGAGGAGGTGTTGGAGGCGAGGATCGCTTCCTGACGGGTCACCACCTGGTCGAGTACCTGGAAGATCTCGGTCTTCACCATCTCGTTCTCGACGACGGCCTCGATCACCAGGTCGCGGTCGGCGAACTCGCCCAGATCGGTGGTGAAGGTGAGCCGCGCCTGCGTGGCGGCCAGCTCCTCCTCGGAGATCTTGCCGCGCTCGGCGGCTTTGGAGAGCGAGTTGTAGAGCCGGGTCCGGCCGATCTCGAGTGCCTCGCCGGTGGTCTCGGCGACCATCACATCGAGCCCGGCACGGGCGCACACCTCGGCGATGCCCGCTCCCATCTGGCCGCAGCCCACCACTCCGACACGTGAGATGTCTCCGAAGGTGTCCGTCACATCGTCCCTTTCGCTGTTCCACGGGGGTGGCAGGACCCCGGGGGCGCCTGCTCCATTCGTGAACGTTACTCTCGGGGTCCCGATGATCGATCGTGCGGGTGCGGCATGCTGTCCGCCCGGAAGCGATACGTGAGCAGGCCGATCCGGTGCGTATGGGGGGAAACCCATGGGGCGAGTGACACGTAGGGCGTTCGCGGGAGTGATGCTGGCCGGGCTCACGGCCGCGGGAGGCGCGGCGGCCTGGGGCGCGACGACCGGCGACGAGACGGACGAGAAGGACGGGGCCCGGCGCCGCGCCGGTTCCGGTGAACTGCGCGGCATGTGGCTGTCGACCGTCACCAACCGCGACTGGCCGTCCAAGACCGGGCTGACCGCCGCCGAGCAGCGCTCCGAACTGCTCGAGCATCTCGACACGGCAGTACGCCGCCGCCTCAACGCGGTGATCTTCCAGGTGCGCCCCACCGCCGACGCTCTGTGGCCCTCGCCGTACGAGCCCTGGTCGCAGTACCTCACCGGTGTCCAGGGCGAGGACCCCGGCTGGGACCCGCTCGGCACCGCGGTCGAGGAGGCGCACGCGCGCGGCCTGGAACTGCACGCCTGGTTCAACCCGTACCGCATCGCCAACCACGCCGACCCCACCAAGCTGGTCGCCTCCCACCCCGCCCGCGAGCACCCCGACTGGGTCGTGCCGTACGGCGGGAAGCTCTACTACAACCCGGGGTTGCCCGAGGTCCGCGCCTTCGTCCAGGACGCGATGCTCGACGCGGTGAAGAAGTACGCCGTCGACGCCGTGCACTGGGACGACTACTTCTACCCGTACCCGGTCGAGGGCGCGGTCTTCGACGACGACGCGGCCTACGAGCAGTACGGCGGCGACTTCGAGGACCGGGCGGCCTGGCGGCGGGACAACATCGACAAGCTGGTGCGCGAGACGGCGGCCCGCGTGAAGAAGGTCCGGCCGGGCACGGAGTTCGGGATCAGCCCGTTCGGGGTGTGGCGCAATGCCGCGACGGACTCGCTCGGCTCGGACACCCAGGCCGGTGTGCAGACGTACGACGACCTGCATGCGGACACCAGGAAATGGGTGCGCGAGGGCTGGATCGACTACATCTGTCCGCAGATCTACTGGAACATCGGCTTCGCCGCCGCCGACTACGCGAAGTTGCTGCCCTGGTGGGCGGAGGTCGCCGAGGGCAGCAGGACGCGGTTGTATGTGGGGGAGGCGCTGTACAAGGCCGGGGATCCCGCGCAGCCCGAAGCCTGGCAGGAGCCGGCCGAACCCCGATGATGGAGGGGCGGGCCCCTACCGGGTGCTCACGGAGATCTTGAGCCGGCATTCTGAGTGGGAGCAGGCCCAGATGCTGGGCGTACTGTTCCCCCGCCCTGCGGCTGCCTCGGATGAGCGGCGGCCGCCCCGCTGCCCCGTAGTGGGGCCGGCGGTGGCTTCATCAAGGTCGCGGTCAAAAGACAAGGGGCCAAATCCCCGGGAGATCCTGCAGAGCAGCCGGGCGCAACGCCCGCCGGCAGGCTGAGTCAGGCAGGTTCATTCTTCGCACGGGGCTCGCCGCCCTTGCCGACGGCGTTGTACGTGACGGTCATGCCGCCGGTGCAGTACTGCTCCAGGTCGGCCTTGCAACTGTTGCACTCGCGGCAGGAGTCGACGAGGCAGCCGACGCCCACGCGGTCGCCTGAGCGACGTTCAGTCGATGCGGATGATTCCGCGGCCCAGGGCGGCGGTGACGGCGGCGGTGCGGTCGGCGACGTCGAGCTTGGTGTAGATGTGCAGCAGATGGGTCTTGACCGTTGCCTCGGACAGGCGCAGGGCGCGGGCGATCTGCTTGTTGCTCTGCCCGCGGGCCACGGCGGACAGAACTTCGAGTTCCCGGCCGGACAGGCCGGCACTCCGGTCGCCGCGCATATGGGCGAGGACCTTGGCGGCCACTGTGGGGGACAGTGCGGCTCCTCCCCGGGCGGCGGTGCGCACGGCCTCGCACAGCTCGTGTCGTCCGATGTCCTTGAGCAGGTAGCCGACCGCGCCGGCATCGATGGCGGCGGTGATGTCGGCGTCCGTGTCGTAGGTGGTCAGGACGAGGACCCGCACCTCGGGGTGGGCGGCGCGGATGGCGGCGGTCGCGGCGGTGCCGTCCATGCCGGGCATCTGCAGGTCCATCAGGACGACATCGGGTGCGAGTGATGCGGTCCGGCGCACTGCCTCGGCACCGGTGGCGGCTTCGCCGACGACCGTGAGGTCGGGCTGGGTGGCCAGCACGGCGGCCAGCCCGTCGCGGACCACGGGGTGGTCGTCTGCGAGGAGGACCCGGATCGAGGGAGTGGTCGAAGTGCTCATGACGCCGGGGCCATCCGCTGGGTACCGGCCGCGGGTGACGGTGCGGAGGCCGAGGGCTCGACCGGGACGGAGACCGAAGGCTCGATCGGGAGCGGCACCGTGATGGCGACGGTCGTACCCTCGCCCGCGACGCTTTCCAGCGCGAACGTGCCGTCCAGGGCGGCGATGCGCTCGCGCATGGTGATCAGGCCGATGCCGACATGCCGGGCGGCGGGTGCGAAACCGGTGCCGTCGTCCTGGATGTCGATGGCCAGGGCGTCGCCGAGGTAGGACAGCGTGACCGACACGCTCGCCGCGTGGGCGTGCCGCCGGGCGTTGGTCAGCGCCTCCTGCACGACCCGTAGCAACTCGCCCTCGCTGCTGGCAGTCAGGGCGACCTGTCGGCCGGTCACGACCGTGTAAGCCTCGATGCCGGTCTCCTCCGTCAGCCGGGCGGTGAGCTCGCGGACCGCTTCCGCCAGGTGCGTGCGGTCCAGCGGCGCCGGGCGAAGGGCCTGCACGAGGCGGCGGCTCTCGACCAGGTTGTCCCGGGCCGTCCGCATGGCCTGCTCGACGCGGCGGGCCGCTGGAGAGCCGGGCGGCAGGTCGTCGCGTGCGGCGTCCAGCAGCAGGGAGATGGACGCGAAGCCCTGGGTCAGGGTGTCATGGACCTCTCGGGCCAGGCGCTGACGTTCGGCCAGGGTGCCCGCCTGACGTTCCGCCGCCGCTCGTTCCGCCTGGGTGGCGGTGAGTTCGTCCAGGAGCCGCTGCCGCTTGTGACTCTCGTGGTCGAGGGTGGCGACGTAGCAGACGATGGTGACCGCCAGCGCGGCACCGAGCACGCAGCCCGTGAGCGTTCGCACGTCGGCGGAACCGTCCGTGGTGAAGCGCTGCCACGACCAGGCGCTGCCCAGCACCAGCACCCCGCCGGCCGACCACCAGGCCCGTCGCAGCCAGTACGGGGTCAGCACGGCCACGGCGACCGGGAGCAGCGCGGGGTCCACCACAGACATGGCCACCCACGCCGCCAACGCCCCGACGAGGTAGGGCAGCGGAGGGCGACCGGTGCCGCCGCGCAGCGCGATCCAGTACGCGTACCAGGCGGCGAGTCCCACCGCAGGGCCGATCCGCAGCAGTGCCGTGCCGGTCGTCAGATCCGTCCCGGCCAGCGCACCCAGCACGGACAGGGTGAGCACGACGGCGAAGAAGGCGTGTTGGCCCACGGCCTTCCACCGTGCCCTCTCGCACACCTGTTGCAGCGTCATGGTCCGCAGCGTACGCGCAGCCTAGTAGCCGGAGGATCAGCCGGCCGGTGCGAACGCATCCACCGATCGGTGGGCGGATGATGCGTCGATCGGTCGATGTGCCAGGCCCGTGCGGGCGGCGAGGATCGGCCCCGCACCCGGCCGCCCGAGCTCCACCGCACCCCGTGAGGAACCACCAGTGCCCCTGGCCTTCATTCCCAGCCCGTCCATCGGCGAGATCCACCTCGGCCCGCTGCCGCTGCGCGGCTACTCACTGATGCTGATCCTCGGAATCGCCGCGGCGGTATGGCTGGGCGGCCGTCGCTGGGCCGCCCGCGGTGGAGAGAAGACCGTCGTGACGGATGTCGCGCTGTGGGCGGTCCCCTTCGGTGTGGTCGGCGCCCGCCTCTACCACGTGGTCACGTCCAGCGAGCCGTACTTCGGCAAGGACGGCGATCCGCTCAAAGCCCTCTTCATCTGGGACGGGGGCATCGGCATCTGGGGCGCCATCGCCGGCGGTGCCGTCGGAGCCTGGATCGGCTGCCGCCGCAACGGTGTCCCCCTGCCCATGTTCGCCGACGCGGTCGCCCCCGGTATCGCCCTGGGCCAGGCCATCGGCCGCTGGGGCAACTGGTTCAACCAGGAACTCCACGGGCGGGCCACCACCCTCCCCTGGGCGTTGGAGATCGACCCCGCGAACCGGCCCGAGGCCACCTCCGACCTGGCCACCTACCACCCCACCTTCTTGTACGAGTCGCTGTGGTGTCTCGGTGTGGCCGCCCTGGTCATGTGGGCGGACCGCCGCTTCCGCCTCGACCGGGGCCGCTCGTTCGCGCTGTACGCCGCCGCCTACTGCGTAGGCCGCTTCTGGATCGAGTACCTGCGGGTCGACGAGGCCCATCACATCCTCGGCCTGCGCCTGAACGACTGGACCGCCCTGCTGGTTTTCGCGGCCGCCCTCGCCTACCTCATCGCTGCGACACGACACGCGTTCGACAGCCCTGGCGACGCCGACTCCGACCGTCTCCTTCCGCGCATGGACGCGACCAGCAGTCCCAAGAGCTGACCATCTCCCCTTTCACGAACTGGAGTTGCCATGTCCGCTGTCTCCGAGACACCCCTTTCACGGCGGGGCCCGCTGGTGGTGGCGGGAGGTGTTTTCATCGCCTTCCTGCTCGCCTCCTTGGTGAACGCGTCGATCGCTGTGCTGGCGCACGCGATGAGCGCGCCGGACGACTTCAACCCGCTGGAGCCCCCGGCGTATGTCTTCCTGACCGCCCTGGGTGTGCTGGCGGGAGCCGTCGGATGGGGCATCGTCCGCAGACTTTCCCAGGATCCCGAACGCCTGCTCCGCCGACTCGTCCCATCGGTCGTCGTCATCTCCCTCGTTCCGGACTTCTTCCTGTTCGACGAGGGCGAGGTGACCGGTGTGGTGGCGCTGCTCGTGATGCACCTCGCGGTCGCGGTGATCGCGGTGATCGCGTACCGCAGGGTCATGCCACTGGGCTCGGTGCGGTGACCGTAGCGACCTTCGGGCCACGTACGAAGAACCCGCCGGCAACCCCTGCCAAGTCATGAATCCTGCTGTGATCGCTTGTCATCATCACGCTGACTTGGTTGCACTTGAATTCGGTCGCGTTCTCCCTGAAACGAGACTCCGTTCCGCCCCCTTCGGCACGAGGGGCGGGTTGGATGGAACTGATCCACACGTGAGTACTGCTGCGCCTGCGTGCTCAGATCATGAGGTGCCGGTCTGCAACCCCGCGATGAGTCCGTCGAGTACCTGCAACTGGCGGGTGGGTGTGGTCAGGCGAGCCGCGAAGATCGCGTTGATCTGGAGTCCCATCAACGTGGCCATCACAAGGTCCAAGAACGCATCGAGATCGCAGGACGGGTTGATCTCTCCCGCTTCAGCCGCAGTGCGCAGATACGAGAGCATCTGATCGCGCCAGCGCGACATTGCCTGGTCGTAGACGTCGATCAGTTCCTCATCGGCTACCGCGTAGTTCCAGAAGCCGATGACAACGCGGGCCTCGTCGAGACGCACGTCGTCCAGGGGCATGATCTCGATGCAGAACTTGCGGAACGCGTTCACGCCGTTGGTGCCGGCGATGGTGCGGGCGGCCCGCTGCTCGGTGGCTGCGTTGGCGTGCTCCAGCGCGGCCCGCAGAATTGCTGCTTTGGTGGGAAAGTATCGTGCGAGCGCACCGTTGGTGAATCCCGCTTCGGCGGCGAGATCCCGCATGTTCAGCGCCGCGAATCCTCGCCGCGCGACAAGGCGCCATACAGCTTCGATGATCTCTTCACGCCGCGCGTCGTGGTCCACGATCTTGGGCATGGTGACACCTTACCAACGGGTAGGCGTCTGCATGCTGGTGGCTGTGGTCAGCACCATTGCGGCCGAACTGAGAACGTTCAAGGGCTGGGCAAGGCGCCGTGTCGGTCCCACGTGAAGAGGTGGACGGCCGTACGGCTCAGCGACGCTGGATCCGGCTGGCCGGCCGAGCTTGCACAACTCGCGGGCATCACGGCGGATGAGCCTGGTTCACGCGGGAGGAGCGCACGTGGCGCGGGACGAACAGCTGTCATTCCCGGTGGCCGTGAGAGCGGTCCACATGGCGCCCCTTTCCCGGCAACCCGGTGAGGGGCTACATTGGAGCTATTAATCTACAACTGTAGACGGAAAGCTCTGGTGCGGCACCAGCCGGTACGCGGCATCGAGGCCCTCTGAAGCCGGTACCGGCCACCTCACCCTGGGCACCTGGTCCCCGGCGCCCAGGTAGGCGTCCAGCCCTCGTCATGACCATCACGACCTCATAGGACGAAGCGTGCCTGATCTCGAGCCTGATGAATTCCGCCGCCAGGGCCACCAACTGGTCGACTGGGTCGCCCAATACCGCACTTCGCTCCCCTCCCTGCACGTGCAGCCGAATGTCTCACCGGGCTCCGTGAAGGCTCAGCTTCCTCGTGAACTGCCTGAGAAACCGTCCGAGGCGCTGGGCGATGATCTCGTCGCCCTGCTCAACGACGTGGTCGTTCCCTCGTCGCTCCACTGGCAGCACCCAGGATTCTTCGGCTACTTCCCAGCGAACGCGTCGCTGCTGTCGCTCCTCGGTGACATCGCATCGGGCGGGATCGGAGCGCAGGGAATGCTCTGGTCATCATCGCCGGCCGGGACGGAGATCGAGCAGGTCCTGCTCGACGGCCTGGCGGACGCGCTGGGTCTTGGTCGCGAGTTCACTTTCGCCGGGGGCGGAGGCGGTTCGCTGCAGGATTCGGCCTCGTCGGCATCTTTGGTGGCGCTGCTGGCTGCGCTGCAGCGCAGCAACCCGGACTGGCGCGAACACGGTGTGGACGGCACCGAGACGGTGTACGTCACTGCCGAGACCCACTCGTCACTGGCCAAGGCCGTGCGTGTGGCCGGGCTCGGCGCACGAGCATTGCGGATCGTCCCATTTACGCAGGGCACGCTGTCCATGTCGGCGGATGCCCTGGCAGACATGCTGGCCAAGGACGCAGCCGCCGGAAAGAGGCCGGTCATGGTCTGTCCGACCGTGGGAACAACCGGCACGGGTGCCATCGACCCCGTCAGAGACGTCGCCCTGGCGGCGCGTGAATACGAGGCGTGGGTGCACGTCGACGCCGCGTGGGCGGGAGTCGCGGCGTTGTGTCCCGAGTTCCGCTGGCTCCTGGACGGCGCGGACCTTGCCGACTCGTTCTGCACCGACGCACACAAGTGGTTCTACACCGCCTTCGACGCCTCTTTCATGTGGGTGAGGGATGCCCGAGCGCTGCCGACAGCGCTGTCCATCACGCCGGAATACCTGCGTAACGCTGCGACGGAATCGGGCGAAGTCATCGATTACCGCGACTGGCAGGTCCCGCTGGGCCGTCGTATGCGTGCGTTGAAGATCTGGTCGGTGGTGCACGGCGCCGGACTGGAAGGCCTGCGCGAAAGCATCCGCGGCCACGTCGCCATGGCCGACTCCTTGGCCGGCAGGATCGAGAGTGAGCCGGGCTTCGCCCTGGCCACCCCGCGGTCACTCGCACTCGTATGCCTGTACCTCGTCGACCGGGACGGCCGCCCCGACGACGCCGCCACCAAGGCGGCAATGGAGGCGGTCAACGCCGAAGGGCATTCCTTCCTCACGCACACATCGGTCAACGGTCACTTCGCGATTCGCGTCGCAATCGGCACGCCGACGACGCTGCCCGACCACATCGACACTCTGTGGGACTCGCTTCGCAAGGCCGCTCGCCAGAGTGGTGCGTGACGTAAGAGCTACGCCTGGACCAGACCCGTGTGGCAAGGCAAGCCCGCATCCTCGTCTGTCGACGGCGAGACTCGTCTCGCCTTGCCGCACCCCCTATGTGCTCTCCAGATGGCATGTGCTGCACGGCCCGCGCGGAGAGCTGGGCGGACAGGTCGCGAGCCCGGCCCGCACGACGACAACCGAATCTCCCGCAACCGCCTCGGGGTGCTGCAGCGCTCGCACCTGGGCGTGGCCGGTGACTGCGCGGTGGCGACCATCGAGGACCGTCGCTTCACCCACGAGATCTGCGAGCTGGGCGTGCAGCCCGTGGAGCTGGGCGAGCCGGAACTCGGCGACAAGGTGTTCAAGAGCGGGCGGACCACCAGCGTCACCGCTGTTCAAACAAGGCAACGGCAAGCCGGGCACGGTCATGGCCGGACTGCACTTCGCCGCAGATCTACTGGAACATCGGCTTCGCTGCCGCCGACTACGCGAAGCTGCTGCCCTGGTGGGCAGAGGTCGCCGAGGGCAGCAGGACGCGGTTGTATGTGGGGGAGGCGCTGTACAAGGCCGGGGATCCCGCGCAGCCCGAAGCCTGGCAGGAGCCGGCCGAATCGCCGACGTGATGCTGGACTGTGGTGTCAGGGCCGGGGGACATCACGGTCTCGTGGCCGTCTTCGAAGCGGACGCGGAACGGCGGGTTGCCGTCCGGCCCCAGTACTTCGACGACTTCCCCGACCCGGTCGTGCTGTCCGACGATCCTGCCGTGCACCAGCAGGTGGTCGCCTTTGCTTGCACGCATCTGGAGGGCCTCCTCGTCTCGCACGTGAGCAGCGGTCCGTGGGACTCAGTCTAGGGCGGTTGGAGCCGGTTGCCACCGGTGTGTGCCGTGTGTACCGGTCAGGCGCGTGCTCGCTGGGCGACCGCGATGCAGGCCAGTACGGCCGCGGCGGCCAGAGGTGCGGCCGGTGTGAGCTGCTCGCTGAGGAGCAGCACCGACCACACCAGTGTGAGCAGGGGCTGAGCCAGCTGCAACTGGCTGGCCTTCGGGATGCCGATCGCCGCCATGCCCCGGTACCACACCACCAGACCCAGGAACTGTGAGCCGACCGCGACCCAGAGCAGCCCGGTCACGCTGTGTGCCGTCAGCTGTACGGGCTCGTACGCGAGCGCCACCGTGGCAGCCGGAACCGTGAGCGGCAGGCACAGGACCAGCGCCCAGCCGATGACATGCCAGCCGGGCATCACACGGGCCAGTCGGCCTCCCTCCGTATAACCGGCCGCGCAGACCAGCAGCGCTCCGAAGAGGTAGGCGTCCGCACTGGTCAGGGCGCCGCCGCTCTGCGTCACGGTGAACGCGATCACCACGGCGGAGCCCGCGAGCGCCGCCGCCCAGAAGGCACGGGAGGGGCGGGAGCCGACGCGCAGGGCCGAGAACAGCGCGGTGGTCACGGGGAGCAGGCCCACCACGACGGCGGCATGGGCGGTGGTCGAGGTCTCCAGGGCGAGGGTGGTGAGCATGGGGAAGCCGAGTACGACCCCGGCGGCCACGACGGACAGGCCCGCCCAGTGGCGGCGGGCGGGCAGCGGTACGCGCAGGGTGAGCAGACAGGTGCCGGCGATGATCGCGGCGAGGACACTGCGTACGGCTACGAGCGACCAGGGGCCGAACCCTTCCAGACCCCAGGCGGTGGCGGGGAAGGTGAGGGAGAAGGCGGTCACTCCGAGGGCGGCCTGGAGGATGCCGCGGGGTGACGCCTGTGGGCTTTCGGTGGCCGGTCGGGCCCGGGCGGCGGGGACCGCTACTGAAGGGGGCGTAGTAGCGCTACTCTGTGCTCTCATGTATGAGCGTAGCAGTGTGATGGAGCTGGCGGATCGGCTGCGGGGTGAGTTGGACCGCTACTCTCCTGGTGGAAAGCTGCCGTCGAGCCGGGCGCTCGTCGAGCGGTTCCGGGTGAGCCCGGTGACCGTCTCCCGGGCGCTGGCGCAGCTGACCGCCGAGGGGCTGGTGGTCACGCGGCCCGGAGCCGGTGCGTTCCGGGCTCGGCCGCGGGCCGACGGTCCTGCCGCGGGGGACACCTCCTGGCAGGAGGTCGCGCTCAGTGCGGACGCCGCCGCCGAACTCGTGCCGCGTACTGTCGACGCCTCCGGAGTGCTGGTCACACTGGCCGCCCCGCCGCCCGGAGTCATCGAGTTCAACGGCGGCTATCTGCACCCTTCGTTGCAGCCGGAGCGGGCGATGGCCGCGGCGCTGGCCCGGGCGGGCCGCCGCCCAGGCGCCTGGGGACGCCCGCCGGTGGACGGGCTGCCGGAACTGCGCGAGTGGTTCGCGCGGGGCATCGGCGGCGCGATCACCGCCGTCGAGGTACTGATCACGGCGGGCGGCCAGTCCGCGCTGACCACCGCCCTGCGTGCCCTTGCCCCGCCCGGCGCACCGGTGCTCGTCGAATCGCCCACGTATCCCGGCATGCTGGCGATCGCCCGGGCGGCCGGGCTCCGCCCCGTACCGGTACCGGTCGATGCCGACGGAGTACGCCCCCACCTGCTCGCCGACGCGTTCAGGGCGACCGGCGCCCGCGTCTTCGTCTGCCAGCCGCTGTTCCAGAACCCGACCGGTGCCGTACTCGCCCCCGAGCGGCGCGGTGAGGTACTGCGGATCGCGCGCGAGGCCGGCGCGTTCGTCGTGGAGGACGATTTCGTACGCCGTCTCGTGCACGAGGACGCGGGGCCGTTGCCGCGTCCGCTGGCCTCGGACGACTCCGACGGAGTCGTCGTGCACGTGTGCTCCCTGACCAAGGCGACCTCGCCGAGCTTCCGGGTGAGCGCGCTCGCCGCCCGCGGGCCCGTACTGGAACGGCTGCGGGCCATCCAGGTCGTCGACACCTTCTTCGTGCCGCGCCCGCTCCAGGAGGCGGCCCTGGAACTCGTCGGCTCGCCCGCCTGGCCCCGTCATCTGCGGGCCGTCGCCACGGAGCTGAAGAACCGCCGCGACACGATGACGGCCGCGCTGCGGCTGCACCTGCCCGAGTTCGCCCTCCCACACATCCCCGCCGGCGGCTACCACCTGTGGCTCCGCCTCCCCGACGGCACGGACGAACAGGCCCTGACTGCCACCGCCCTGCGCGCGGGCGTGGCCGTCACCCCCGGCCGCCCCTACTTCAGCGCCGAACCGGCCGCCGCGCACCTGCGGCTGAGCTTCGTGGCGGTGGCGAGCACATCCGAGATCGACGAGGGCGTACGCAGACTGCGCACCGCCTTCGAGCAGGTGTCATAGACCCCGGGTAACTCCTGAGTAACGTCTCTTGCCATTGGCATTTTTTCGGCCCACCATCGCCGCATGCAGCTTCGGGTCACGTTCGTCGCCGCAGCGCGCAGCTCGCCGTTGCTTGCCGAGCGGTTCGGGGACGACCGGCCGCTCGACCAGGAGGGATGGGACGAGGTGCAGCGCGCGGCGCCGGTGCTGCTGCCGTTGGCGGCGGCCGAGTTGCGCTACTGCTCGCCGACGCCGCGCAGCCGGGCCACCGGGGACGCGCTCGGCTACACCCCGCTCGTCCAACCCGCCCTGCGGGACTGCGACATGGGCCGCTGGCAGGGGTTCACACTCGGCGAGGCGATGGCCCGCGAGCCCGAGGCCGTGGACGCCTGGCTCGCCGATCCCGGCTCCGCCCCGCACGGCGGCGAGTCACTGCTGGCCTTCATCCAGCGGGTGGGCGGCTGGCTCGAGACCCGGCCCGCCGACGACAGCTGCAAGATCGTCGCGGTGGCCGAGCCGGCGGTCGTACGCGCCGCGCTCGTCTACGCGCTGAAGGCGCCCCCGTCGACGTACTGGAACATCGACGTCCGACCCTTGTCGACGGCCACGCTCATGGGCCGGGCGGGCCGCTGGAACCTGCGGCTCGACGGTCAGTGGGCGCGTGTGTAGTCCGTCGTCAGCGTCAAGTCCTTGGCCGGGCCGCCCACTCGCCACACGGTCCGCCAGTGGCTCGCGTCGTACACGGTGAACTCGCCCCGGTAGAGGTCTGCGGCGCACGGATGGTCGGCGATGTGCCGGCCGGAGGCCAGGTCCAGGCCGTGGAAGGGGCGGCCGTCGGCGAACCGTACGTCGGCGCGACTCGGCGTAGCGCCCGGCAGGAACCGCAGTGTCCGCTCGGCGGGGCGGGCGACGCCCTGCCAGACGAAGGTGCCGGACTCGTGGTGGAGCAGGCCGCCCTCTGCGAGCGGCTCGAAGTCCGCCGTGCCGCTGAACGTCCCTTCTGCCCCGCTCGCAAGATCCCGTACGGAACGCTCCACGCGCCAACTCCCCGCCAGATACGCCAATACGTCGGCAACCGGCCAGAAATCATCCACGCTGGTCCGCCTCCCTGACGTGTCCTGCGCAAACCATTGACTCACTCCAACCCCCTCCCTATCTTGCCGTTCGAAGTATTGATCATTGTCCGATATTTCGAACCGTTTAGTGCCACTGAGAACAGCCGAGAAAACCGACACCAGAGCCGCGGAGTATCCATGTCACGCACCCGCACCCGCTGGAGACTCGCCCTGACGGCCACCGGCATCATGGCCGCCTCGCTCCTCGTCCCGGCCGCCCCCGGGAACGCCGCCGCCGAGGACACCACCGACTACGCGATCACCGTCGACCCGAAGACCAAGGGCGCGAAGATCGACGACACGATGTACGGCGTCTTCTTCGAGGACATCAACCGGGCCGCGGACGGCGGCCTTTATTCAGAGCTCGTGCAGAACCGGTCGTTCGAGTACTCGACGGCCGACCACGCCTCGTACACGCCCCTCACCTCCTGGGCCACCACGGGTACCGCGAAGACCGTGAACGACGACGGCCGCCTCAACGAGCGCAACCGCACCTACCTCACCCTGGACGGCGGTTCGTCCGTCACCAACTCCGGTTACAACACCGGGATTTACGTCGAGAAGGGCAAGGTCTACAACTTCTCGCTCTGGGCCCGCGCCGACCAGGCCTCCGCCCTCACCGTGACCCTGGCGGACGCCGACGGCGCGCTCGCCGAGGCCCGCAAGGTCACCGCGCGCGGCGGCTGGGCCAAGTACACGGCGAAGTTCACCGCGACCCGTACGAGCACCACCGGCCGCCTCACCGTCGCCGCCGGGAGCCCCGTCGCGCTGGACATGATCTCGCTTCTGCCGCGGGACACGTACAAGGGTCATGGTCTGCGCAGGGACCTCGCCGAGAAGATCGCCGCCCTTGATCCGTCCTTCGTGCGCTTCCCGGGCGGCTGCCTGGTCAACACCGGCAGCATGGAGGGATACGACGAGGCCTCCGGCTGGCAGCGCAAGCGCTCGTACCAGTGGAAGGACACCATCGGGCCCGTCGAGCAGCGCGCCACCAACGCCAACTTCTGGGGCTACAACCAGAGTTACGGCCTCGGCTACTACGAGTACTTCCAGTTCTCCGAGGACATCGGCGCCATGCCGCTGCCCGTCGTCCCCGCCCTCGTCACCGGCTGCGGCCAGAACAAGGCCACGGATGACGACGCTCTGCTGAAGCGGCACATCCAGGACACCCTGGACCTGATCGAGTTCGCCAACGGTCCCGTGACCAGCGAGTGGGGCAAGAAGCGGGCGAAGATGGGCCACCCGAAGCCCTTCAACCTCACCCACCTCGGGGTCGGTAACGAGGAGAACCTGCCGAACGAGTTCTTCGAGCGGTTCAAGCAGTTCCGCGCCGCCATCGAGGCGAAGTACCCGGACATCACCATCATCTCCAACTCCGGCCCGGACGACAGCGGTTCGACCTTCGACACCGCCTGGAAGCTCAACCGCGAGGGCAACGTCGACATGGTCGACGAGCATTACTACAACAGCCCGCAGTGGTTCCTGCAGAACAACGACCGCTACGACTCGTACGACAGGAACGGCCCCAAGGTCTTCCTCGGCGAGTACGCCTCCCAGGGCAACGCCTTCAAGAACGCCCTCTCCGAAGCCGCGTTCATGACCGGCCTGGAGCGCAACGCGGACATCGTGAAGCTCGCCTCGTACGCCCCGCTGCTCGCCAACGAGGACTACGTGCAGTGGCGCCCCGACATGATCTGGTTCAACAACCACGCCTCCTGGAACTCGGCCAGCTACGAGGTCCAGAAGCTGTTCATGCGCAACGTCGGCGACCGGGTCGTGCCCTCCAAGGCGACCGGTACGCCCTCGGTGAGCGGCCCGATCTCGGGTGCGGTCGGTCTGTCGACCTGGGCGACGAGTGCCGCGTACGACGATGTGAAGGTGACTGCGGCGGACGGTTCGGCGCTGCTGACCGACGACTTCTCCGGTGACGCCTCGAAGTGGACGCACACCGGCGGCGGCAGCTGGAGCATCCAGGACGGGCAGTACGTGCAGACCGACGAGGCCGCCGAGAACACCATGGTGTCGGCGGGCGACCCGGCCTGGCACGACTACGACCTGCATGTGAAGGCCACCAAGAAGTCCGGCAAGGAGGGCTTCCTCGTCGCTTTCGGCGTCAAGGACACCGGGAACTACTACTGGTGGAACCTGGGCGGCTGGAACAACACCCAGTCCGCCGTCGAACAGGCCTCGGACGGCGGCAAGTCGACGCTCATCTCCAAGGCCGGATCGATCGAGACGGGCCGCGCGTACGACGTCGACATCAAGGTCCGCGGCCGTCAGGTGACCCTCTACCTCGACGGCAAGGAGTGGGGCAGCTTCACCGACGACAAGCCGGCCGAGCCGTTCCGCCAGGTCGTCACGCGCGACGCGAAGACCGGCGATGTGATCGTCAAGGTGGTCAACGCCCAGGCGGCGGACGCCCGTACGGCGATCGACCTCGGTGGTGCGAAGGTCGCGTCGAAGGCCCGGGTGACCACGCTCACCGCCGCGCCGGACGCGGTGAACACCGAGACGGACACGGCCGTCGCTCCGGTCACGTCCACGTTCTCGGGGGTCGCCGACAAGTTCACGTACACGTTCCCGGCGAACTCGGTGACGTTCCTGAGGATCAAGAAGGGGTGACCCGGCGGGCGGCTCAGGCCCCGAAGCAGGCCTGGGCCGCCCGTACTCCTTCTGCCACCGCTGTCCCCCTACCGGCCGAAGTCACCATCTCTTCCTGGCAACGCACAGTAAAATCAAAAGAGTTGGCCAAAGTCCTGGGCTTCACGGGGGAAACTATGGACGAGACTTCACGCCCTGCCTCAGACCTTGATGGCATCGAACTCGCCGATGCCATCGCCTCGGTCCGTGATCAACTGATGGAGGCCGCTACCCGCGCGACGGACCAGCCCGTGTCGTTCGAGGTGGGCGCTGTCGACATGGAGTTCACGCTGGAACTGCGCAAGGAGGCGAAAGCCGGCGGCAAGGTCAAGGCCTGGGTCGTCGAAGCGGGATCCGACGCCACCCGCGCCATGGGCCGTACGCACCGTGTCGCCTTCACCCTCACGCCCCTCGATGCCCGTACGAATACGCCGTGGAAGGTCGGCAACGGGCAGCACGGCAGCACGGCAGCCTTCGGCCAGGTACCCAACCAGCCCGCCGCCCCGTGATCCCCGCCGACAGCCCCGCGGACCGGTCTGTCGTCGTCCTGGGGGAACAGCAGGGCAGCGGCGTCGCGCTCAACAGCAGGCTCGTCCTCACCTGCGCGCACGTCATCGGGACCGACACCGTGCCCGAGGTCGCCCATCCCCGCCTGGCGCACCGCACCACCGCCAAGGTCATCTGGCGCCATGCCGGACTGGACGCCGCCCTGGTCCTCACTGACGGCGACCTTCCCTGCAGCTCCCACGTCCGGGTAGGCCACCTCGACACCGACAGACCCCTGCCGCAGTGCGAGACCATCGGCTACCCCGATGTCCAGCGCCACGGCACGGAGGGCCACCTCGCCGCCGACCAGTACGCGGGTACGGTCCTGCCTGCGGCCGCCCGCCCGCGCACCGTCCTGACGTTCGCCTTCGACCAGCCGCCTGCCATGGAACACCCGGACGGCACCAGCCCGTTGGCGGGTCTGTCCGGCGCCCCCGTCTTCGCGGGCGACGTGCTGCTCGGCATCGTGACCGACATCCCGCGCGGCCGCGCCCACCTTCGTGCCGAGGGCACTCTGATCAGCGAACTGACAGACCTCCCGTACGACCTCCCGAACTCCGAGGCGATCAGCCATCACCACCCTTTGGACCGCGCTTACGAGCGGGAGTACGCGCACGCGGTCGGCGATGCCCACCGCAGGTCGAAGCTCTTCGGACTCGACGACCTCAACCGCCGCGAGTCCGAATGGGACCTGGACACCGCGTACTTGAGCCTGGAGGCCGCGGTCCGCGTCTCGGAGTCCGAGGCCAGGAACCTGAACACCACGACGACCCGGCAATGGTCTGTCGTCGGCCGCACCCCCCAGCGGGTGGACATGCTCCTGTCCACCCGCCCCCGCGTCCTGCTTCGCGGCGACGCCGGCGCCGGCAAGACGACGCTGGTCTGGTGGCTGGCCGCACACGCGGCCGAGGGCACCCTGAGCCCCAGTCTGGCGGGGCTGAACAGCCTGGTCCCCTTCGTCATCCCGCTGCGCAGCCTGCGCGCGCACGATGGCGCCCTCCCTTCGCCGTCCCAGCTCCCGCGAGCCGCACGCCTGGTGATCGACGAGCCGCCCGACGGATGGGTGGGCCGGGTCCTGCGGGCGGGCCGCGCCCTCCTCCTCGTGGACGGTCTGGACGAAGTGCCCCAGGCCGGCCGTGAGGAGGCGCACCGCTGGCTGTCCGCTCTCCTGCGGCGCTACCCGCGTACACGCTGCGTCGCCACCGTGCGGCCCCTCGCCGTCGAGCCGGACTGGCTCGAATCGGAGCAATTCGAGGAACTGCGCCTCCTGCCGATGCGTGACGACGACATCCAGACCTTCATCGCCGGGTGGCACCGCGCCGCCCGCCTGGACGACGACGGCCACCACGACCAGCTGCGGGAACTGGAACGGGACCTGTCCCAGCAGTTCCGCCACAATCCCGCCCTTAGTGACCTGGCCCGCACGCCGCTCCTGTGCGCGGTGATCTGCGCCCTGCACCGCCGCCGCCAGGGATTCCTCCCGGAAACTCGCTTCAAGCTCTACCAGTCCGCCCTGGAAATGCTCCTCGGCAACCGTGACAGACGCCGCCGCGTGGACGCTCCCGACGGCATCGCCATGACGGTGGAGGAACACCATCAGATCCTCCAGCGCATCGCGGTCTGGCTGGTCCGCTGCGGCCAGTCCGAATTCTCCCGCGCCCAGGCCCGCCCCCTGCTCGAAGCGGCGGTGGCGGGCATGGAGCGCGTACGCGCCCAAGGAAGCCCCGAGGATGTCCTGACCCACCTGCTCAACCGCTCCGGACTCCTCCAGGAACGAGCCGACGACTCCTACCAGTTCATCCACCGCACCTTCCAGGACTTCCTCGCTGCAAAGGAACTCGTCGAAAGCGGATCACTGCAAGAACTCGTCCGCAATGCCGAGGACGAACTTTGGCAGGACGTGATTCTGCTGGCAGCGGGCCACTGCCGCCGGGAAATCGGGGAGTTGCTGGACGGCTTGCTGATGAAGGCGGACGCACCGAACCTCACAGAAGCCCTCCGCACACAACTGCACGTCCTCGCCGCGCTCTGCGCGGAGCATGCCGCGTGGCTGGAGCAGGACCGGCTGCATCGCGTGCGGGGCCACATCGCCGACCTTGTCGCGTCGCTGGAGATGAGCCGCGTGCCTCAGCTGGCCCGCCTCGGCCCCTATGCCCTGCCGTTCCTCCCCGGACCGGAGACGCTGACCGTCAGCCAGCAGCGCGCGGCGGCACAACTCGTCGGCAAGATCGGTGGAAGTGAGTCCATCCCCTACGCACGGCGTCTCGCGAGCGCTCCGAACGCCCAGCCCACGGCCATCCTCCTGCTCGTCAACGCGTGGAACAATTTCCCGGCCGAGTCCTTCGCGCGTGAGGTCCTCGCCAATCTGCGCCTGGACGCCTACGGCCTGCCGGTGACCACCAAGGAGCAACTGGCCGTGCTGCACCTGGTGCCCACCGCCAGTGGCCTCACGCTCAGCGGGCCCTTCTCGTCGAACGACCTCCGCGCGGCGCGACTCCCCCCAATCCGCAGTCTGCGTCTGGACAGGCTTCCGCATCTGAAGGACCTGCATTTCCTGCATCCGCACGCCAACCGGATCAGTACCCTGACCGTGGCGGACTGCCCTTCGCTCACGGACATCTCCGCCGTGTCCCGGATGACATCGCTGCACAGGCTTTCCCTGCGACTGCTGCCGCACTTGCCGATCGACGCGCTGCGTCACTTTCTCGGCGCCCCGGAACTCACGTCCCTGACGCTCACCGCGCCCAACCTGACCGCGGTGAGCTCCGTGCCGGTCCACCTTGCCGTCGCTCACCTCGCACTGCCTGCGCGGCGGTTGCTGGACACGGCGGGCCTTGAGGCCTGGGAGTCCCTGACAGAGATCTCCGTACCCCACCCCCTGTCTCCGAGCAGGTTCTGGCAATTCATCCGTGATTCAGGCCGGATCACCCGCGTCACCACGTCGGCGGATTCCCTGCCCGATCTGCGCCGCGGGGGCGCGGTCCCCAGCGTGACGGACCTGCGGATCAACGAGTTCACCGACGGGCGCGACCTGGAGGTACTCCCCACGACGTTCCCGGCACTCACGCGCCTCACCCTCGGCCTCGAGATGGAGGATGCGAACACGGAAGTGGATCTACGCCCCCTGCACGCACTGCCGGACCTGACCCTGAGGCTGCGCGGCACGACGGGCAGAGATGTCGTCATCGTCGGTGGCGAGCTCTTCGATATCCCCTCCGGCCCCGCCGCGGACTGACGCGCGAAGGGGGCCGACCCAGGACCGAAGTCCCGGGGCAGCCCTTTTCGCGTCACCCGAGCTGGGCGGCTACGTCTCTTTGAGCTGGATTCGGGTGATAGCTGCGGGGCGAGGCTGACCCTGCGCAGGGCCTTGAAGGTGACCTTCAGCAGGGCGTTCGCGCGCTCTGCCATACCATGCACCCCCTCGGATCAGCGTGTTGAACGTTCGGTCCGGCGACACCCACAGCAGCCAGCTGTCCGGGGCGGTGATGACCTGTACGTTCCCGCCTTGATGCCGGTGTTTGCCAAACTGGGCGCCCGGGACCGGGTTCAGCTCGTGATCACCGCCTATGAGATGGGACTTGTCACGCTGCCTCGCTGAGCACTCCCTGACCCCATGGTGAAGGGGGAGGGGGCGCGTACCTTACGGTCCGTGTTCCGCGCCTCGCGGGCTCCCTGGTTCGGAAAAAGGTCTTGCGGGTCTCTGCCCGCCCCCCGTCATGCTCCTCCCCATGATGATTCGAGAGGCGAACACCGCCACCCTCTCTGTGAGCGTCGTGTCGGATCCGTTGCTTTGATCATCGAGTGATCTCGGCAATCCCGGCGTTTCTGCCGGAATGGTCCGTGACGGTGTCACCAGAGCGCGAGTTGCGTCCTGGTGGCCTGTCGACGGTCTCCCGTTTCCTTCCCGGCCCGGGGGCCGGGGATTGTGCCGCCTGCCCGCCCCGCCTGCGCGTTGCGGCGCGGGCGGGTGGTGCGGGTCTTACGGTCGGCTCCACGGGGCTTCGACTCCGCCTGGAGGGCGGGGTCCAGGTCTCCGGCCACTCCGGTACCTGTGGTGCGGGCCGCGAGGGTGACCAGGTTGTGTCCCGCGTTGGCGTCCCGGTCCAGGACCAGGCCGCAGTTGTCGCACTCGAAGACCCGTACGCTGAGGGGCAGTTTGGCTTTCACCGCACCGCAGCGCGAGCAGGTCTTCGAGGAGGGGAACCAGCGGTCGGCGACGACGAGGCGTGTGCCGTGCAGACGGGTTTTGTAGGTGAGCTGGCGTCGGATCTCGCCGAACGCGGCGTCGGCTACGTGGCGGGACAGGCGGCGGTTCTTGCCCATTGCGGCGACGTTGAGGTCTTCGACGACGACCGTGCCGTACTCGGAAGCAAGGCGGGTCGTCATCTTGTGCAGGGTGTCCTCCCGGAGGTTCGCAACCCGGTGATGGATCTTGTTCCGCGCCTGGTTGGCCTTCTCCCAGCGCTTCGACGCCTGCTGCCCGGTGCGCCGGTCGGGGCCCTGGCGGCGGGAGACCGTGCGGTTGGCGTGGCGCAGCTGTTTCTGTGTGCCCTCCAGGTGGCGGGGGTTGGGTTCCTCCCCGAGGACACCGTCGCTGTCCGCGAGGACCGCGAGGGTCTTGATACCGAGGTCGATACCGACCGCCGCGTCCGGACGGGAGACTTTCCGCAGTTGGTGCTTCTGCTCGACCTGGAGGGACACCAGCCAGCGGCCCCGGTGAAGGCATGCGGTCGCCGACAGGATCCGCAGATGCCCCGCGTCTATGAGGGCCCGCAGACCGGCGCAGTTCTCGTGGAGGCGGATGGTGCCGATCCTGGGCAGGGTGACATGCCGCCCGTCAGGCTCGATGCGGATCGTGCCGGTGGTGAACTTGCAGGTCAGGCGCGCTTTCCGTTTCTGCTTGAAGCGGGGGATGCCCATCTTGGGGCCCTTGCGCTTGCCGCTCTTGGACTTCGCGTAGTTGTCGAACGCCGCCGACGCGCCTGCCAGTCCGGTGTTGTAGGCCTCCTTGGAGTTCTCCTGCCACCAGCCGGCGAAGCGCGGGTCGGTGTGCTTGGCCTCGTTGAACGCCTTGCGCAGCGAGGGCAGCGACCACGACCGCCACTCGGTGAGCTGCTCCTCGGGGATGCCGTAGGACTGCTCGGCCCTGCGCTGCCACCACGACGCGGTGACGTGAGCGATCGCCCAGTTGTACGCGGCCCGCGCGGCACCCGCGTGCGAGTGCAGGCGGCGGCTGGCCGTGGCATTCGGGTCCAGCGCGAGCTTGTGCGCGCGGAGGGTGAAGCCCGGCCGCGGCGTGAACTTCTTCACCCGGCCGCCTCCGGCTCGGTGGCGACGGCGATGGCCAGGGCGGCGCGATGCTGCGCGGTGCGGCGGCCGTACCGGCGGGCGCACATCCAGGTCAGGACCTCGGTGAGGTCCCGCACGAGGTCGTCGGCGCTCTGTGCCGGGTCCAGGACCACCAGGCGTCGCCCGGCCGCGGACAGCGCGGCTTCCAGGTGCTCGACGCCGCAGGGGGCGAGACGGCCTGGGTGCTCGACCACGATCGTCCCCACCCCCGGATCGGCGAGCAGCCGGTGCAGCTTGCGGCGGCGCCCGTCCAGGCCGGAGCCGACCTCCCGCACCACGCCGGCGACCGCGAGCCCCCGGTCCGTTGCGCCCTGCACGGTACGGGCGACCTGCCCTTCCAGGTCCGCTTTCTGCTCACCGGAGGAGACACGGCAGTACGCCACGACCCGCCCGGCGGCCTGCGGGGCGGGCTGGGTCACCAGCCATGTACCGGACGGCGTCTGGACGACCGGGACCGGCATACGGCCCTCTTTCGCCCAGGTCCACGCGGTCTGGTAATGCACGCCGTTGCGTGCCGCCCACTCGGAAAGCTTCACCACGTCAGGTTATTCACTGAGAATACAGGATATCCACTGAAAGAAATGGGAACTATTGTTCCCTTATTGTCGACGGCCTCCATCCTAGGGCGACCTGATCGTCATCCCGTACGCGTTCGTCGAGCACAGCGTCTCCACGCATGAGTACACGCGCTGGCAGGACGTCCCCGCCGCGGGCATCGAACTGCTGCGGAGCGCCGCGGGCGGCAATCCGCACTCGCTCGTCGCGGACCCGGGCATCTGTCGCATCACCGGTGACCTCCGCGACCCGACCCGTCTCGCCCTCGGCATGATCGACACCTCGGCGGTCGCTTACCTCATCCACCTGGAGCACGGCGGCACCGGCATCGCACCCGGCCGCTATGTCGTACGCCGTCAGCGGGAGCGCAACACTGAGCGCAGGGGGTGGTTCGGCAACCGAATGATCGCGGACTGGGCGGACTGGGCGGGCTGATGGGCCCGCCCGGCTACTCGCGTACCGTCACCGACACGGATGCCTGCGCCGGGGCGTGTGCCCTGTTGTACGCGCGGACCCAGATCTCGTGGCGACCCGGCCGGAGACGCAGGGCGGCCGTCAGCCGTCCGGTGGCCGGGTCGTAGTGGCAGGGTGTGCGTCGGCCGTCGACCTCGACATCGACGCGCGCCGCGTCCACGCCCGACAGTGCGTCGGTGATCCGGGCCTGCACACGGACCTCGGGATCGTCGACCGTGGCCCCGCCGGCCGGTGTGAGCCGGGTGATGGAGGGCGCGAGCGGGATCGGCCTGCCGCGCCTGCGGGACCTGCGCTGGATACGGGAGACGGAGGGCGGGACGGTGCGGTCGCCGTCCGCGGTGGGGATCGTCGCCTCGAAGACCAGCGGGTAGTCCACGCCCCGGCGCACTCCCTCCCCGGCGACGACCGTGAACTCCACGCTCGTACGGCCCTTGGGCGGCACGGTGATCCGATCCTGTGGCCGGGTAGGCCGTACCGTCCAGCCGCCGAAGGCGCGGCCGGTCAGCTCGACGGTCTGGGGCGTGGCGTTGAAGTTGTAGACGTCGACGGCCATCCGGGTCGTGGTGAACAGCCGGTAGCCGAGGGGCGGTTCGGCGTCGCCGTCGGCCTTGTTGGGCGCGGCGTTCGCGAGGTCGAACCGCTGGCCGAGCACGATGCGCTCGGCGACTGACAGGTTCCGGGTGGCGGGACGGGAGTCCGGGGCCTCCTCCGGCAGCACTTCCCGTATGCCTTCTTGTACGACATAGACCAGGTCCTGCGAGACCTTCACCCGCCCCTCGGGCCCGACCGCCCCCACGCGGCGGCCCATGATGTCGTACACCTCGGCCGTCACCCCGGACACCACCGGAATCTCCACTTCCGACACCGCCTCCGCCGCCGGTCCCCAGGCCACCGTGACGCGCCGTCCCGCCCCCGCCGCGAACACGTAGCACGTGTCGGACAGCCGCTCCAGGAAACGTGCCTCGCCGAGCAGCGAGGTGAGCGCGGCATGGGCGCTGTAGGCGGGCCAGGGCTGGAAGTCGCGGCTGAGCAGCCCGAAGTACACGCCCTCGTCGTGGATCGGCGGTGCACCGAACCAGAACTGCTTCTCCGTCCCTGCTGCCAGGCTCAGCACCGTGGCGCGGACGAGATAGCGGGCCTGGACGGCCTGTTGGGCCGGGGTGAGGTCCTTGCCGGGCCGTGCGTGGAGCATGACCCCGGACTCGGTCATCCACATCGGCAACCGCGCGGCACCGTAGAGACGGCGCAACTCCCTTTGCACGTCGGCCGATTCGGGGACCTCGGGTTCGTCCTGGTCGCTCGGGTCCGGGTAGCCGTGGAAGCCCCATGCGTCGGCGTAGCGGGCCACGTCGTTCTGCAGCATGAGGATCTGGAAGTGGCTGCCCGCGTCGGCGATGCCGGGCAGCACGGTGACCGTGGTGGCCGGACCCGCGTCCGCGATCCCGAGCGCCGCCGCCTTCACGAAGGCCGCGTGCTGGTCACCGGTGGAGCTGGTCGTGTCGACGTCGGGCTCGTTCGACAACTGGATCGCGTCGGGCGAGGCGGCGGCCAGCCGGGCGGCGTAGCGGTACGCGTCGCGCAGATCGGCGGCCAGCGGCAGCGAGGCCTGAGTCATCGCCCACTCCGGGGCGGTGGTCAGTACGTCGAGCGTGGCGAGCCCGTGGCGGTGGAAGGCCCGCCGGACGCCGTCGTACAACCGTGTGTCGTACGCGCCCCGGCGGGGCTCGGCCGCGGGCCAGGACATCCCGTCGCGTACGTGTCCGGCGCCCATGTCCCTCATCGCGGCGGCGAAGGCGTCGAGACGGGAGGGCGGGACGAGGGAGAAGACGTAGGTGTTGACGCCGAAGCGGTTGTCCGGGCCGGTGACAGGCCGTCGCTCGGGCAGCCGCGCGAAGCAGCCGGTGATGCCGGCGGCCGTCACCCGGTAGTGCCCCGGGGGCAGTTGGCGCAGTTGTGGGAGCGTGATCGATACCTGCGCCTGGCCGGCCGGGACGGTCGCCCGCCCTCGCGCGACCTCGTTCCCGAAGTAGTCGGTGACGGTGAAGGACAGAGTGCGGGGCCGTTGTGTACGCCCTGTCAAGAGGAAGGCCAGTTGCGGGAGTTGGGGCTCGTCGCCTCGATACGTACCCGGGTTGTGGGCCGGGTCCCCGAGGTGGATGCCGAGCGGTGCGACATGAGCCACGGGTGTCAGCGTGAACCGGTCGAGAAGCAAGCGGTAACCGGTGGAGTCGGACAGCACGGTCGGCTCGTCGACGACGAAGGTGATCGTGTTCCGGCCGCGCTCCAACTCGACGACACCCAGGGCGAGTTCCGAGAGATCGCCCCACGCGGGCGCGGATTCGTACCAGTACGGCTGCGAGCGGGCGACCGGCAGCGGGGGAGCGCCGCCCACCGCGACCTTGAAGTAGGAGCCGACCTCTTCGATGTGCGGCTGCTCGACCGGGACCGTGGCCACCGCCGTCAGCCGGTACGGCCCCTCGGCGGGGACGTCGACCTCGTATGTCGCGTACCAGCCCTGCTTCGGCGGACGCCGAGCGGTCGCCAGCGCCAGTAACGCGCCGCCCGAGGCCCGGCGGTCCCTGGCCGTCGGGATGTTGGTACGGAAGGCCGACTCGCCCTGCACGGTGATCGCCGCCTTGCGCTCCTTCGGGCCGCGTTTGACCCCCAACGAACCGAGCCCCAAGGAACCGAGCCCCAACGTCTGCACCGCCGTTCGCCTGTTCATCGCCATGCGATCCAGCGGACCACGCAGCCGGGGCCGCGGGCGTCCTGCGAACGAAGGGGCCGATCCCCGGGGCCACGTCAGGGAACGGCTCCTTCTGCGGACGGAGGGCGACCCTGAGAGGCGGGCCACACACCCTGGTGGCCCAGTGCCAGGACCGGCGGAGAGCTCTCATCGGGGAGCCCCGGAAAGTCGGCGACGGCCAGTTCCACGTTCGCCGTGCACATGTCGTGCCCGCATTCACATGCGAACGCGTACATCGTGCTCAGCGCGCCGTCCGGTGCCCAGGGGCGGGCGTCGAACTGCTGGTGCTGGGAGACGGCGGCTCTGTTGGCGTACCGCAGAAGCCGTCGGCGCTCGGCCGCCGTCGCCGCCACGGGACCTTCGGCCAGGGCCTCGGCGAACAGCGCCTCGACCTCCGCGACGGTGTCCGCCACGCTCTGACGCCCGTCGACGATCAGCTTGCGCCCGCCGTACTCCTCGACCTGCGTCTCGATCTCCCGCCGCAGCGCCTGATACAGCCGGAAGGCGCCCACGCCCGGCGCCATACCCCGCTCGACGAGTCGGTAGTGCTGGACCTCGGCAGTCGGCAGCAGCCACACCGCCCGGCCGGACGGACCCGTGACGGACGGTGTGACGGGCGTGCCCTCCGCGATCACGAGGGGCGAGCGGGGAAGTGCGCGTATGTCGTCGACGATCATCCGGCCACGCTCGTGATGAAGCGACATCGCGAGCATGCCCTCGACCGGTGCCGTCCACCGCTCGGCGCGCGGCATCCGCTCCCACGTGATCGCGGCCGTGTGCCCGGCCGCGATCGCCCGGTCCCGGTGCTCCCACGTGTGGGCGTCCGCGTTGTACCACCGCAGCCCGTGCCGCCGTGCGAGCACTCGGGCCACGGTCGACTTGCCGGCCCCGGGCGGCCCGCCCAGCCACAACACCGGAGGCGTCTCGCGCATCACGGAACCCTCCAGAGTTCTTCAGGCCAGTTCGCGCAGTGCCTCGCCGAGTATCGCGATTCCTTCGGCGATGGCGCCGGCCGGGGTGGCCGCATAGCCGAGGACGAGGCCGGGGCGTCCGGGCAGCTGACGGTGCCACGACAGTGGCTGGCACTTCACGCCGCGGGCCAGTGCGGCGGTGGCGAGCTCGGGGTCGGGGACTTCTGCCCGGTAGGTGATGGTCAGGTGCAGACCGGCCGCTGCGCCGTGCACGACCGCGCCCGGCAGGTGTTCGGCGATGGCATTGATCATCGCGTCGCGGCGCCGCCGGTGACGGCCGCGCAGCAGCCGCAGATGCCGTTCCAGGTCTCCGGAGTCCATCAGGCGGGCGAGCACCAACTGGGGCAGCACGGCGTTGCCCAGGTCGGTGAAGCGTTTTGCGTCGACCAGGGCGTCACGGTGGCGGCGCGGCGGTATCACCCAGCCGATGCGCAGCGCCGGTGCGAGCAGTTTGGACACGCTGCCCATGTAGCACACGTGGTCGGCGAGCAGCGCGCGGAGCGCGGGGACCGGCGGCCGGTCATAGCGGTGTTCCGCGTCGTAGTCGTCCTCCAGAATCAGCCCGCCGTCCTGGGCCCAGCGCTGCAGTTCGCGGCGGCGCTCGCCGCTGGTCACCACGCCGGTGGGAAATTGGTGGGCGGGCGTGAGCAGTACCGCACGAGCACCGGTGGCGCGCAGAGCCTCCACGCGCACACCGCTGTCGTCGAGGGGCACCGGTGGGGTGGCCAGGGCTCCGTTCTGCAGATGCTGGCGGGTGCCGAGTGAACCCGGGTCCTCAACTGCGACGCCGTCGATGCCGTCCGCCCGCAGTACCGGGTGCAGCAGGGTGAGCGCCTGCGCGGTACCGGCGACGACCAACACCTCGTCCGGGTCCGCCCGGATGCCGCGGCTGCGTGCCAGCCAGCCGGCGATGGCAGTGCGCAGCTGCGGGGTGCCGCGAGGGTCGCCGTAGCCGAGGTTCTCGGCGGACAGCTCGGTGAGCAGGGTTCGTTCCGCTCTCAGCCAGGCCGCTCGGGGGAACGCGGTCAGATCGGGCTGGCCGGGGGTGAAGTCGATGCGGGTACGGACGGCACGCAGCGCGTCGAAGATGTCGTTGCCCGGTTCGCCGACGAACAGCGGGCTGGGCACGGCTCTCTTGGCGGTGGCCGGGGCCGAGGGCCGTGAGGTTCCGGCCCCGGTTCCGGGACCGGGAGGTGTCATGGGTGACACAGCAATGGGAACCGCGACCACTACGGTTCCGCCACGTCGACGTCCTTCGACGTGACCGTCCTCGGTCAGTCGCCGGTATGCCTCAGCGACCACCCCACGAGACACCCGCAACTCGGCGGCGAGTACCCGGGTGGGCGGCAGGCTGCTGCCCACCGTCAGCCGGCCATCGGCCATCGCCTCGCGCAGGCGCCCGGCCAGCCAGTCCGACTTGCCACCCACGGGCGCTTCCCCAGCGTCGAGCTGCAGGAAATCCGAGCCATAGGCCGAGGGGGAGCCGCTGTTCGCCGACGTGGTCTGCGTCGCACGTACGGCGGCCGGTCCGCCCGTTTCCTGTCTCCCCTGGTTCACCAGGCCCATGGTGTCAGGCGCCACTTCGGCTCCTGCTCGCCGCCGGGGAGATTCTCAGCAGCCAGATCAACAGCCAGATCAGCAGCCAAAGACGAATTCCCGTGAGGATGAGGTGAGGACGGCGGCCGTGGGGTCGGCCGAAGGACAGTGCGTGGCCAACTCTTCGGCGACTGTCTTCAGCAGCTCCGGCACGGCCTGCGCGCCGTCGTCGTGCATGGCCTCCGCCACTACGAAGAACGTGCTGGTGTGCTCACCAACCGCGGAATGGCCGCTTTGCCGGTTGGTCCAGCGACGGGCATGGGCCCGTCCGGCGGAGTCGGCGAAGATCACCTCACCGGGTGCCGGGTGCTCGGTGGCGCCGCCGAAGGTCGTGTAGTGCTCGTCACCGCGGGCGTGGCGCACCTCGAGCAAGGGGCCGGCGATGCGGTCGGCGTCGAGGACCGCGACCGGGACCGCGTAGGCGACCGAGATCGCGTTGCACAGGTCGACCACCGGATGGATGCGCGGCAGTGTCCCCTCCTTCCGCAACCGCCGCAGCAGCGACTCCGCAGCGCACCGGTACTGAGTGGGCTTGAGCCCCATGCGGGAAAAGGCCCGCCTCCAGGCCAGTACTTCGGGGAAGGCGCTCTCAGTGGCACCGGCCAGCCGGGCCGCAGCGCGGGCGGTGTATGCCGTGGCGCGCGGGCCGACGTCGACGCCGGCACCGACTCCGGTGGCGTACAGAGCTCCAGCGGTGAGCTCGGGGTAGTCGGACCAGATGGCATCCACATGCCGAAAGTGCATGATCACGCCACCGCCAGCCGCGCGCTCAGGGCCACGAAGCAGGCTGCGAACACCTGACGGATGCCGGTCATCACCCGCGGCCGGGCCAGTACGCGGCTGCGTACGGCGGCGGCGCACATCCCGTACGCGACGAAGACGACGAAGGTGAGCCCCATGAAGACAGCACTGAGCCGGAGCATCGCGCCAAGAGAGCCGGATGCGCCGGCGGGCACGAACTGCGGCAGGAACGCGACGAAGAACATCGTGAGCTTCGGGTTGAGCAGATTGACCAGCACACCGGAGGCGATCACCCGGACCACCGGCCGCGGCTCGGCTTCCTGCGCGACCGCCAACGCTTCCTTGTCCCGCAGCATCGCCCATGCCATGAACAGCAGATAGCCGACACCGAGGTACTTCACCGTCTCGTAGGCGACCGCGCTGGTGTGCAGCAGTGCGGCGAGGCCGGTGATCGTCGCTGCCAGGTGCGGCACGATGCCGAGGGTGCAGCCGAGCGCGGCGACCACGCTCGCCCGGCGGCCATGGGACAGCCCGGCGGCGAGGGTGTACACCACTCCCGTGCCCGGGGTGACCACCACAACCAGGGTGGTCAGCAAGAACGCGATACTCAAAGGGGACCTCCGCGAAGTTCGGCGTCCCCTCACCCTGCTGCGGCCATGGTCCGACTGACAGGTCCAAAGCTGTACCCGTTCGGTGGTCCATACCCTGGATTGCATAAACGTGCAGCGAAACGTATAGTCATGCCATCAAGGAGGAGGGTTCCATGGCGGTACGTGCGGCGGTGGCCGGAGCGAGTGGGTACGCGGGCGGGGAACTGCTGCGGCTGCTCCTGGTGCACCCCGAGGTCGAGATCGGTGCTCTGACCGGCAACTCCAACGCGGGGCAGCGCCTCGGTGCGTTGCAGCCGCATCTGCTGCCGCTCGCCGACCGTGTGCTCCAGGAGACCAGCCCCGACGTCCTCGCCGGGCACGATGTCGTCTTCCTCGCTCTGCCTCATGGGCAGTCCGCTGCCGTTGCCGAGCAGCTCGGTCCGGACGTCCTCGTCGTGGACATGGGCGCCGACTTCCGGCTCAAGGACGCGGGGGACTGGGAGAAGTTCTACGGTTCCGCGCACGCCGGGACCTGGCCCTACGGGCTCCCCGAACTGCCGGGTGGCCGCGCCGCGCTGGAGGGGTCCAAGCGCATCGCGGTACCCGGCTGCTACCCGACCGCCGCCTCGCTCGCGCTCGTTCCCGCGTACGCGGCAGGGCTCGCCGAACCCGAGGCCGTGATCGTCGCCGCCTCCGGGACCTCCGGCGCGGGCAAGGCGCCCAAGCCGCATCTGCTGGGCAGCGAAGTCATGGGCTCCATGTCGCCGTACGGCGTCGGCGGCGTCCACCGGCACACCCCCGAGATGATCCAGAACCTCGGCGCGGCAGCCGGCGAGCCCGTCACCGTCTCCTTCACACCGACCCTCGCCCCGATGCCGCGCGGCATTCTCGCCACGTGCACCGCCAAGGCCCGCCGCGGCGTCACCGCCGAGTCCGTGCGCGCCGCGTACGAGAAGGCGTACGGCGACGAGCCCTTCGTACATCTGCTGCCGGAAGGGCAGTGGCCGGCGACCGCGTCCGTCTACGGTTCCAACGCCGTTCAGATCCAGGTCGCGTACGACGCCGCCGCGCACCGCATCATCGCGATCAGCGCCATCGACAACCTCACCAAAGGCACCGCGGGCGGCGCGGTGCAGAGCATGAACATCGCCCTCGGGCTGCCCGAGGAGCTTGGGCTTTCCACGATCGGAGTCGCACCGTGAGCGTCACCGCTGCCAAGGGCTTCACCGCCTCCGGCATCGCAGCAGGCATCAAAGAGAACGGCAACCCGGACCTGGCCCTCGTGGTCAACAACGGGCCCCGTCTGGCCGCCGCGGGCGTCTTCACCTCCAACCGTGTGAAGGCCGCGCCGGTGCTGTGGTCCGAGCAGGTCCTCAAGGGCGGCCTCGTCTCCGCCGTGATCCTCAACTCCGGTGGCGCCAACGCCTGTACGGGACCCAAGGGCTTCCAGGACACACACGCCACCGCCGAGAAGGTCGCCGAGGTTCTGGGGCACAACGCCGGGGAGGTCGCCGTCGCCTCCACCGGGCTCATCGGACTGCTGCTCCCGATGGATAAGCTGCTGCCGGGAGTTGAACTGGCCGCCGCCCAACTCACCGAGCACGGCGGCGAGAAGGCCGCCATCGCCATCAAGACCACCGACACCGTGCACAAGACGGCTGTCGCCGGAGGAAACGGCTGGACCGTCGGCGGCATGGCCAAGGGCGCGGGCATGCTCGCCCCCGGCCTCGCCACCATGCTCGTCGTCCTCACCACGGACGCCGACGTCGAGAGCGACGTACTGGACAAGGCCCTGCGGGCGGCCACGAAGGTCACCTTCGACCGCGTCGACTCCGACGGCTGCATGTCCACCAACGACACCGTCCTGCTGCTCGCCTCCGGCGCCTCCCGAGTCACCCCGGAATACGCCGAGTTCGCCGAGGCCGTACGCGCGGTCTGCGACGACCTCGGGCAGCAGCTCATCCGGGACGCCGAGGGCGCCAGCAAGGACATCAAGGTCGAGGTGATCAACGCGGCGAGCGAGGACGACGCCGTCGAGGTGGGCCGCTCCATCGCCCGCAACAACCTCCTCAAGTGCGCGATCCACGGCGAGGACCCCAACTGGGGCCGCGTCCTGTCCGCCATCGGTACGACCCAAGCAGCCTTCGAGCCCGACCGGTTGAACGTCGCCATCAACGGCGTATGGGTCTGCAAGAACGGCGGAGTCGGCGAAGATCGCGGCAAGGTCGACATGCGCTACCGCGAGGTCCACATCGTCGCGGACCTCGCAGCCGGCGACGAGACCGCCACGATCTGGACCAACGACCTCACCGCGGACTACGTCCACGAGAACAGCGCATACTCGTCATGAGCAATGCGACGCGGAAGCACACCGCACTGCCCAAGGCGCAGATCCTCATCGAGGCGCTGCCCTGGCTCACCCGGCACAACGGCAAGACGGTAGTCATCAAGTTCGGCGGCAACGCCATGGTGAACGAGGAGCTGAAGGCCGCCTTCGCGCAGGACGTCGTCTTCCTGCGGCAAGCCGGCCTCAAGCCCGTCGTCGTGCACGGCGGCGGCCCGCAGATCAACGCGCAGCTCGATCTGCACGGGCTGGAGAGCGAGTTCAAGGCGGGGCTCAGAGTCACCACCCCGGAGGCCATGGACGTCGTACGCATGGTCCTGGCCGGACAGGTCCAGCGCGAGATCGTCGGGCTGCTCAACCAGCACGGACCGCTCGCCATAGGGCTCACCGGCGAGGACGCGCACACCATCACCGCCACTCAGCACCGGCCCGAGATCGACGGCGAGCTCGTCGACATCGGGCGGGTGGGCGAGATCACCGCAATCGACACAGGCGCGATCGAGGCACTGCTCGAGGACGGCCGGATCCCGGTCATCTCCTCGATCGCCCGTTCCCAGGACGACGGACATGTCTACAACGTCAATGCTGATACGGCGGCTGCGGCACTCGCTGCGGCACTTGGCGCCGAAACCCTCATGGTCCTCACGGACGTCGAGGGACTCTACGAGGACTGGCCGAACTCCGACGAGGTGATCAGCCGGCTCACCGCGAAGCAGCTGGAGAAGCTGCTGCCCGAGCTGGCCAGCGGCATGGTGCCGAAGATGGAGGGCTGTCTGCACGCCGTCCGCAACGGTGTGAACACCGCCCGTGTGATCGACGGGCGTGTCCAGCACTCGATCCTGCTGGAGATCTTCACCGACGAGGGCATCGGCACGATGGTCGTGCCGGACGCAGAGAACGACGTAGCGAACGACGCAGTGGGGGAGTCATGACCAACCAGGAGCTGACCACGCGCTGGCAGGGCGCGCTCATGGACAACTACGGCACCCCACGGCTACCCCTTGTCCGCGGCGAGGGCACGAAGCTCTGGGACGCCGACGGCAAGGAGTACCTCGACTTCGTCGGCGGGATCGCGGTGAACGCCCTCGGCCACGCCCATCCCGCGATCGTCGAGGCCGTCAGCAAGCAGATCGCCTCCCTCGGCCATGTCTCCAACCTCTTCGTCGCCGAGCCGCCCGTCGCGCTCGCCGAACGGCTGCTCCAGCTCTTCGGGCGTGACGGCCGCGTCTACTTCTGTAATTCCGGTGCGGAGGCCAATGAGGGCGCCTTCAAGATCGGGCGGCTGACCGGGCGTTCACACATGGTCGCCACGCAGGGCGGCTTCCACGGCCGGACCATGGGCGCACTCGCGCTCACCGGGCAGCCGGGCAAGCAGGAGCCGTTCCTGCCGCTGCCGGGTGACGTCACGCATGTCCCGTACGGCGACGCGAAGGCGCTGGCCGCCGCCGTCACCGAGGACACGGCACTCGTGATCGTCGAGCCGGTGCAGGGTGAGAACGGCGTGGTCGTACCGCCCGCTGGCTATCTCAAGGCGGTCCGCGCCATCACCGCCGCCACCGGCACCCTCCTCGTCCTCGACGAGGTGCAGACGGGCGTCGGTCGGACCGGGCACTGGTTCGAGTACCAGGCCCACGAGGGCGTCCTGCCGGACATCGTCACCCTCGCCAAGGGCCTCGGCGGCGGACTGCCCCTTGGCGCGACCGTCGCCTTCGGCCGCGCCGCCCAGCTGCTGAAGCCCGGTCACCACGGCACGACCTTCGGCGGGAACCCGGTCGCCTGCGCCGCCGGGCTCGCCGTCCTCGACACCATCGAGGCCGAGGGCCTGCTGGAGAACGTGAAGCGGACGAGCGAGAAGCTGCGCGGCGGGGTGGAGGCACTGGGCCACCCAATGATCGACTATGTCCGTGGCTCGGGCCTGCTCCTGGGTATCGTGCTCACCGAGCCGCTCGCGCCCCAGGTGCAGCAGGCGGCTCAGGACGCCGGCCTACTGGTGAACGCGCCCGCCCCCGATGTCGTACGGCTGATGCCGCCGCTGAATCTCGGCGATGACGAAGTGGACGCGCTGCTCCAGGCCCTTCCCGGTGTCCTGGACGCGGTAGCCAACGGGGACGGACGAGCCAAAGAATGAGACGACGACGATGAGTCAGGCGCAGGATCACGAGCACGCCGGGCCTGCCGTGCCGCAGACCCGCACCGCACGCCACCGCCGGATCGTGGACATCCTCAACCGGCAACCGGTGCGCTCCCAGAGCCAGTTGGCGAAGCTCCTCGCCGACGACGGGCTGACCGTCACACAGGCGACGCTCTCCCGGGACCTGGACGAGCTGAACGCGGTGAAGATCCGCAACAACGACGGCGACCTCATCTACGCGGTACCGAGCGAGGGCGGCTTCCGCACCCCGCGCGCACCGCTGGGCGAGTCGGCGAAGGAGGAGCGGATGCGGCGCCTGTCCGCGGAGCTGCTGATCTCCGCGGAGGCGTCCGCCAATCTCGTGGTCCTGCGTACGCCGCCGGGTGCCGCACAGTTCCTCGCCTCGGCCATCGACCAGGCCGAACTGCACGACATCCTCGGCACGATCGCGGGCGATGACACGCTGCTGCTGATCAGCCGTGATCCGTCGGGCGGTCAGGCGCTGGCGGACCATCTGCTGCGGCTTGCCCAGAACAATCACTGAGCCGCGCCTCGTATGGGGCGCGCCCGTGCCCCATAGGGGCGCGGGGCTGTATCGATTTGCGGCTCAGCCGCGATGGGGGTTCCCCCGCTCTGGGGCCCTCAGGCCCTTAAGGCACTGGGGGAGCAGCCGAGAGTGGGGGAGCGACCTGCCACCGACGGCCCGCAGATGTCGTACCGCACTTGCCCTCGCGGCGCCCTTACCCGAGCCGGGCGGCCAGCCCACCCGTACAACGGACTTCGTCGCCCGCCGTGATGAGCAGCGCCTCGACGTCCGGCAGGGACTCCAGCCAGCTGAGGGCGTGCCGGGCGCCCATCGCGAAGGCCGCCGTCGCCCAGGCGTCCGCCCAGGTGAGCCGAGGGCTCACCACGGTCACGGCCACCAGGTCGGTGACCGCGGACTTGCCGGTGCCCGGGTCCACGATGTGGACGCCGCGCTCGGCGGAACCCGAGGTGGCGATGGCCAGTTCGTCGGCGCCCGCCGCGGAGACGACCGCCGCGAGGGAGCCGGGGCGCAGCGGGTCCGAGACACCGACCCGCCAGGGCCGCTCGGGCCCCGGCGTGCCGAGCAACTGCACGTCGCCACCGCCGTTCACGCTGACGCCGCTCGCCCCGGCCGCCATGAGGTGCCGGGCCGCGCGCTCGACCGACCAGCCCTTCACCAGACCGGTCGGGTCGACGACGCCCGCGTACTTCGTGCTGAACCAGCCGTCGCTCAACCGCTCGGCCTCGGCGCACAGTTCGAGAACCTCGGCGACCTCCGGGTCGCAGTCGTCGACGGCCAGCTCGCCCCGGCCGAGCCGGGAGATCTGGCTGTTCTCCTTGTAGGTGCTGAACACCGCGTCCACCACGTGGAGTTGGGCGATCGCCTCCTCCAACGCGGTCTGCACGGCCGTCGCTTCGCCGCCGCGCACGTCGAACGAGACGACCGTGCCCATCACCTCCTCCGCGTGACGCACCGCGGGGAGCGCCTGCGCGGGATCCGCCACCTCAGCCACCGACCTGGTCCAAGGCGTTCTGGAGGGACTTCTTGTAGCCGGCGCTGGTGTAGGAGGCGCCGGAGACGGCATCGATGTCGGCACTGCTCGCGGCGACGGCTGCCTGGTTGAGCTTCGGGATCGAGTTGGCGCTGACCTGGTCGCTGCGTCCGCCCTTCGGCTTCTGCACCGCCTCGGCCTTGGTGATCTTGCCGCCGTTGTAGGTGATACGGACCTGGACGGGGCCGTACTCGGTCTCGGCCACGCTGCCGGTCACGACGCGCGCGTCGGCTGCCACGTCGGCGGACCCGCCACCGCCGCCGGCATTGTCAGAGCCCGCGGACCCGCTACCGCTATCGCTACCGCCACTGCCACTGCCTGCACCGGCCTGGCCGGATCCGGCAGCAGACCCGCCACCGGACTTGGGAGCCTTGTCGATGGCCGACTGGAGGGACTTCTTGTAGCCGGCGCTGGTGTAGGTGGCGCCGGAGACGGCGTCGATGTCGGCGCTGCCCGCGGCGACGGCCGCCTGGTTGAGCTTGGGCACGGAGTTGGCGCTGATCTGGTCGCTGCGCCCACCGGTCGGCTTCTGTACGGCCTCGGCCTTGGTGATCTTGCCGCCGGCCATGGTGACGCGGACCTGGACAGGGCCGTACTCGGTCGTGGCCACGTCTCCGGTGACCGTCTGGGCCTGGGCCGAGCCGGACGAGGAGCCGCCACCACCCGACTGCGCGGCCTTGTCGATGGCGGACTGGAGGGACTTCTTGTAGCCGGCGCTGGTGTACGTGGCGCCGGAGACGGCGTCGATGTCGGCGCTGCCCGCGGCGACGGCCGCCTGGTTGAGCTTGGGGATCGCGTCGGCGCTGATCTGGTCGCTGCGCCCGCCCTTGGGCTGCTGCACCGCCTCGGCCTTGGTGATCTTGCCGCCGGCCATGGTGAGGCGGACCTGGACGGGACCGTACTCGGTCGTGGCCGCGTCTCCGGTGACCGCGCCGTCCTGGACGGCCGACTGCTGCGCTCCGCCCTGTGGTGACGCTCCGCCGTCCTGCGCGGATGCGGACGATGACGGGTCCGACGCCGGCTTCAGCGACAGAACCAGCACGATCCCGGACACGGTGGCGGCGGTTGCGAGCATGACACGCCGGATGGGGTGACTCTTCTTCATCGCTCCTGACTCCCGTCGCTCACATCTCGAACGACTCGTGATGGATGCGGCGGGCCGGTACGCCCGCGCCGCGGAGTGCTTCGTAGACCTGCTGTGCGAAGCCGGGAGGCCCGCACAGGAAAACGTCATGGCTGTCGACGTCCGGCAGCTTTCTGCGCAGGGTCTCCGCCGAGATGTCGGGGCGCTCCCCGTCCGGGCTGTTGACCGCGTACATGAGCCGGGCGCCGCGCTCGTCGGCGATGGCGGCCAGCTCGTCCCACAGAGCCAGGTCCTGGGTGCTGTTGGCCCGGTACAGCAGCGTCAGATCGCCGGGCGAGCCGGGCAGCGTCTCGAACAGCGCCCGCATCGGGGTGATGCCGACACCGCCCGCGATCAGCAGCACCTTGCCGCTCCTGCGCCGGGAGGCGGTCATCGCGCCGTACGGGCCCTCGGCCCAGACGCGGGTACCGGGCTCCAGCTCGCGCAGCCTGGAGGTGTGGTCGCCGATCGCCTTCACCGTGATGCGCAGCATGTTGGGGCGGGGCGCCGCCGACAGGGAGTACGGGTGCGAGCTGAAGCGCATGCCCGGCGCCATGAACCGCCACCGGAAGAACTGTCCGGCCTCGGCGCCGATGCGGTGCAGCCGCCGCCCCGAGATCAGCACCGAGACGACCCCGGGTGCCTCCTCGACGACGTCCGCGACCCGCATACGGTGCCGCATGTTCAGCCGGATCGGCACGAGCACCCGGTACCAGAGCGCCAGCGCGGTCACGGTCCCGTACAGCGCGTACCAGGCTGTGGTCGCGGCGGGCTGGACGGCGAAGTCGTTGCCCGTGGACAGCTGGTGCCAGAACGACAGGTACACGGCCGCGTACGTGAGCAGATGGATGTGGTACCAGGTGTCGTACGGGATCCTGCGCCGGATCCCGCCGATGGAGATCAGGCCGATGAACAGCAGCAGACTCGTGCCGATCGCCGCCTTGCCCATGTCCGGCAGCGTGTTCACCGAGTCGATGGTCTGCTGGACGATCCCGGAGAACCCGAGGCCGGCCTGCAGCGCGTAGCCGTACATGGTCAGGATGAGGTGCGCGAGGACCAGGCAGAGCGTGTAGCGGCCGCTCATCGCGTGCCAGCGCGCCACGCGGTCCGAGCCGACGCGGCGCTCCAGCGCGGGCACCCGGGCCATCTGCAACACCACGAGAGCCATCAGGTAACCGGCCAGCAGGCCGGTGATCCGGCCGGCGTTGAGTATCCGGTCCGTGTTGTTGGCGATGGCCGGAGTGTTGCTCCACCACAGCCAGACCACCCCCACCGCACCCGCCCAGACAGCGAGCAGCAGCGGGACTGCGGGGTTGCGGCGAGGGCGGATGCGGCGCAACGTCTGGCGCCGCGCAGCGCGACCGCCGGCGATCGTACTCACGGTTCCTCCGTGGGACTGGCGAGAGGGGGAGTGGCCCTTGGCCCAGTGGTACGTCCCGGGACGGCAGCTTGTTCAATGCACCAGGGAGTAAGGGGTGAACTGCTGCGACTCGCGGTAACCCGGCGGCGGCGCGAAGGGCTGAGCGATCTCGGCAACCGACCTCGGCAATCGACAGCGATCGACCTCAGTAGCGGACGATCGAGGTCGGACCGCTCTCCGTCCCGATCGCGATGTGCGGCCTGCGCGCCGGATCCGCCCAGTCCAGGATCCGCCGCATCGCGTCCCGCGGCACGGACACACAACCGGCCGTCGCCCCACGCCCGTTGACATGAAGGAAGATCCCGGCGCCCCGCCCGGGCACGGGCCGCTCGTAGTTGAAGCTGATGACGAGCGCGTACGCGTACTGCGTTCCGTACGAGATCAGGTGCTCGGACTCGGCGGCCCGGCAGTCGGCCGGGCGCGGCTCGGTCCAGCGGTTGTAGGAGCGCGAGTCGTTGTCCTGGCACCACCAGGAGTTCTGGCGCACGCGGCGGTACGGGGCTTTGGTCCCACCGGGCGCGGCCTTGATCCCGAACGCGTACGGAAGGTCGTAGAGCCCGGTGGGTGTCGTGTTCGTCCCCTGTCGGCGCGAGCCGCCCTCGACCAGCCCCTTGGCGCCGAAGCGCGCGGCGGACGAACCGGTCTTCACCCAGCGCCCGTCGCGCCGGTCCCACCAGGTGAGGGTCCCGGTCGTCGAAGACGTGCGCGAGGCCTGCGCGGTGATGAGCTGGGTGCCGCCGCCGGTGTCCGCCATCCGCTCGGGAAGGGGAGGCGGGCCGCTCGGAGCCAGGGTGAGGAGGGACGCTGACACGAGGAAGGCGGCGGCTCCGAGACGCATGAATCGGACGCTACGGGGAGGCAGCGGCAGGAGCAGCCCGGGTGGGCCGTACAGGCGCCGTCCGTTGGTGTACTCGCCGGTGTTCCCGTGGGCTCCGAGCGGCCTGCCAGGCCCGCCCGGAACCCACGGTGTCCACGGGGTCCGCGCTCACAGACCCGGCGGGGGACCCAGCGGGTTGAGAAGTTCGGCCTTGCCCTCGAACGCGTAGAGCAGCAGATCGCTCATCCGGAAGGTGCTCTGGTCCACAGCGAGGGTGGGACGCCACTCGGGATCACGGACGATGGAGTGCTTGCTGCCCTCCATGGCCCGGTGGAAGACCTCGGCGACGATACGGCCGCCGACCCCGGTCAGCCGGCCGCCGCCCTTCACCTCGGCCTCCCTGAGGATGTAGAACCACAAGGGAGTTTTGGTCCTGACCAACTCCCGTTCCTCCGGGCTCAGTTCCGCCAGCGACGCACCGCCGCTGCCGTGCTCGATCTCGTCCTCGGTGAGCCGCTCGTCCTCGTCGAGCTTGAAGAACTCCGCCATCTCCTGGCCGGTCGCGAGCTTGAGCATGTTGGCCCGGGTGAGGTTCCGGAAGGCGAGATTCCGCTCGATCTCCGGGACCGTGGCCCCCCGGGCGCCGAACGACCCGAGCGGGAGCTGCTTGAGCACGTCGACCAGCAGGGTGTCGATCCGCTTCGCCAGGTTGAACTGGTCCGCGGTCCGCATGAGCTCCTTACGGCCGGTCTCGCTGAAGTCGAAGAGCCGGGGGAGATCGGCGACCCAGTTGGTCGGCAGACGCTCCGCGGTGCCCGCGTCCGGGTTGTCGTCCTGACTGGGCGGGCCCGGCAGAAAATTGCCGCTGGTCGCGGAGAAGACGAAGAGCAGCCGCAGCGTCGCGGGAACGATGACGCCGGGGCCTTGCCCGCTGTTGAACACCCGGTTCCACTCGTACTCGGCGCGGACCATGCTGTGGCCCAGGCGGAAGGCCGCCACCGAGAACTCGATGGGCATGGTGGGCGCGTCGCCGGGCTGAAGGGTTCGGTACGTGTCGTCTTCGACAGCGCCGTCGTCGTACTTGATCTCGGGCGCCACATCGAAGTACCTGCGACCGTGGGTGAAGACGTCGTCCACGATCTGGTCGTCGACGATCTGGATCAGGTAGTCCGTGCGCAGCATCCACTGGTAGTGCTTGACGACCAGTTCGCGCGCGGTGTCGAAGAGCACCGCGCTGTCCGTCCCCTTCGCGGCCAGGTCGCTGACGACCTTGTTGTGGAAGCGGATGAAGGCGCAGTGGATCTGGGCGACGGCGAGGTTCTCGTCGTTGCGGGGATCGGGGATCAGCGCCGCCCGCCGTTCCCCGATCGACGAGCCGATGCCGACCCGTGGCAGGTCGAACCCGTCCAGTTCCTGCTGCGGGACGTCGTTGACACCGTCCGCTCCTCCCACCGGCTGGGTCCTGCCTGTACGCAACCGGATTCCGTCGGGCCCGTAGAACTTCCGGTCCTGCGGCTTCTGCGGCCCTCGCCCGTACAGGCTGTCGAGGTCCAGGGCGGGAGAGCGGCCCTGGATGAGTTCCTCCACGGTGACGTCCTGCTCCAGGTCCCGGATGGTGGCGTCGAGCGTCAGATCGTGGTCGACGAACTGCCCCAGGTAGGTGAATCCCGCCGGAATGGCGGGGCGGGAGGAGTCCGGCGACTCTCCGGCCGGGCCGGCGGGGTCGGGCGTCATCGCCTTGGCGAGCGCCTCGCGCAGTGCCCTGCTCGTCACCGTGGTCCCGGGCACGGGGCTCAGACGGGAGAAGCGGAACTTGCGCAGCGAGGCGATGGTCGACGGCGTCGACGGTTCGATCGGGGTGTCGCTGCTCGTGCCCGGATCGTTGAAGATGCCCTCGCCGAGGACGTAGTAGGAGCTGCGGATATGGCGTTTGCTCTGAGGTTCGCGTGCGGGTCGGAACATGGATCCCCCATCTGTTCCTGATGTCGTGCTGTCCCTGTGTTCCTTGTGGGCTCAAGCCCCGGGTCCGGACACTGTGCGACTTCTCCGGACGTCCCCTGGCAGCGCCTTGGGTGCGTGACAGCGCCTTGGGCGCGCTGGCGCCGAGCGTAGGCGCTGCGAACGGCGGAGGGGAGAATTCCGTCAAATGTCTCAACAGCCTTGTGTGGCAAGAAGATCCGCAAACCATGCGCACACGGGCATGAAGGTACGGAATGTCGCAAGGTTCTCAAGGTGTACGAGATCAGGCCGGGGTGGGTGGCAGGGGCAACGGCAGCCCGGGTAGCCCGTCCAGGCTGGTCGCCACGTGCTCCTTCTTCTGGAAGTACGCGTCCAGCGACACGTCGTCCTCCCGCGCGAAGCGCTTGGCGTGCAACTCGCGGTCTTCCTCGTACGCCATGAAGGGCACCGCGTAGCCGCAGGTATCCCGGATGAGTTCGGCGGTCACGACGATGATCGCGCGCAGGCCGTGCGGGGTCGGGTCGATGTCCGGGAAATGGGCGAGCAGTTCCTTGAAGCGCGGATCGTCACGGAGGACGGGCTCGCCGCGGCCGTGTACGCGGACGATGTTCGGCGGGCCCTGGAAGGCGCACCACATCAGGGTGATCCGGCCGTTCTCCCGCAGGTGGGCGATCGTCTCGGCGTTGCTTCCGGCGAAGTCCAGGTAGGCGACGGTGAGTTCGTCGAGGACCGCGAACGAGCCCTTGAGGCCCTTGGGGGAGAGGTTGACCGTGCCGTCGCCGGACAGGGGCGCGGTCGCGGTGAAGAAGAGGGGCTGCGCCTCGATGAACGTACGCAGTCGGCCGTCTATGCGCTCGTAGGTCTTTCCCATGCCTAACGATTATTGGCGCAACTCCTTTGTCTGTCTAAGGAATTGCGCCCCCATTGCGCACCTTGGGGCCCGCGGGCCCCGTGGCCGCCCCGGCCCAGCGCTCGGGGCGGCCACGGAGGGCATACTCGGTGGCGTCGGTTACTGGTTGAGCTCGCAGGCCGCGAGCGCTTCGAGACCCTCGGGCTTCTCCGCAGCACGACCGATGGCGGTCTCGATGCGGTTCAGCGCGGCGACGCGCTTGTCCTCCAGCGGGCCGAGGATGGCGTTCTGGACGAAGTTGGGGCCGCCCTGGCCGACCGTGTCGATGATGCGCTGGTTGGCCTCGGCGATCTGGGTGTCGAGCTGGGCGAGGTTGCTGTCCACCTCCGCCTGAGCGGAAGCGGGGATCTCGGCGGGCAGGCTCGGCTCGACGTCGGGGCAGCTGATGGTGCCCGCGGCGCCGGCATTGCCCGCGTCCTCGGCGCCGCCCGCGTCCTCCGCGTTTCCGGCGTCGTCGGCCGCGTCACCGGCAGCGTCTTCGTTCCCGCCCGCCGCGTCGGTGGGCGCCTCGGTCGGCTCTTCCTCGGCCTCGCCGCCCGCGTCGGCCGCCCCACCCGCGTTGAGCTCGCAGGCCGCGAGCGCTTCGAGGCCCTGGGGCTTCTCCGCAGCACGACCGATGGCGGTCTCGATGCGGTTCAACGTGGCGATGCGCTTGTCCTCCAGCGGGCCGAGGATGGCGTTCTGGACGAAGTTGGGGCCGCCCTGGCCGACCGTGTCGACCAGTCTCTTGTTGGCCTCGGAGATCTGGGTGTCGAGGAGCGTGAGGTTGCGCTCCACCTCGGCCTGCGCGGAGGCCGGGATCGCGGGGAGGCTGCCCTCGACGGCCGGGCAGTTGACCGTGCCGGGCGACGCGTTCGTGGCGGCCTGCTCGCCGTTGTTCGACGTCTCTCCGGCCAAGGCCGATCCGGCGATCACGGCGCCGGACAACACGACAGCGGCGGCGCCGCCGATCATCGCCACGCGGCGCTTGTGGTACTTCGGGAGAGCCCTGGACATGCGGAAGCCTCGCTCTGGTCGGGGGTGGGCCGCCCGTGGTCCCTCGGGCGGCGTGCTGTCTGTGCGGTACAGCGGTCTTGCGGTGTACAAACGCGGCGCCTGCGTTCAGCGGGAGATACGCGAAAGCGGTTTCACCTGTTCAAACAAAACCTGAGATTTGTTCGCCATGCCCTCCAGCGGACCCCGAGATTGACGAACCATGCAGAGTGCTGCATACTCATGCATGTCAGCGAATGCACTGTGAGGAGAAACCCGTGACCGAGCGCGTCGTACTCGCCTACTCGGGCGGCCTGGACACCTCCGTCGCCATCGGCTGGATCGCCGAGGAGACGGGCGCCGAGGTCATCGCCGTTGCCGTGGACGTCGGCCAGGGCGGCGAGGACCTGGACGTCATCCGCAAGCGCGCGCTCTCCTGCGGTGCCGTGGAGGCCGAGGTCGCGGACGCCAAGGACGAGTTCGCCGAGGAGTACTGCCTCCCGGCGATCAAGGCCAACGCCCTCTACATGGACCGCTACCCGCTGGTCTCCGCCCTCTCCCGGCCGACGATCGTCAAGCACCTCGTCGCCGCCGCCCAGAAGCACGGCGCGAGCACGGTCGCCCACGGCTGCACCGGCAAGGGCAACGACCAGGTCCGCTTCGAGGCCGGCATCGTCGCCCTCGCCCCCGACCTCAAGTGCATCGCCCCGGTCCGCGACTACGCGATGACCCGGGACAAGGCGATCGCCTTCTGCGAGGAGAAGGGCCTGCCGATCGCCACCACCAAGAAGTCGCCGTACTCCATCGACCAGAACGTCTTCGGGCGCGCCGTCGAGACCGGCTTCCTGGAGGACATCTGGAACGCCCCGATCGAGGACGTCTACGAGTACACGCAGAACCCCGCGCTCCCGCGTGAGCCCGACGAGGTCGTCATCACCTTCAAGGCGGGCGTCCCGGTCGCCATCGACGGCAAGCCCGTCACCGTCCTGCAGGCCATCCAGCAGCTCAACGAGCGCGCCGGCGCCCAGGGCATCGGCCGGATCGACATGGTCGAGGACCGCCTCGTCGGCATCAAGTCCCGTGAGGTGTACGAGGCTCCCGGCGCCATCGCGCTGATCACGGCCCACCAGGAGCTGGAGAACGTCACGGTCGAGCGCGAACTCGCCCGCTACAAGCGGCAGGTCGAGCAGCGCTGGGGCGAGCTGGTCTACGACGGCCTGTGGTTCTCCCCGCTCAAGCGCGCCCTGGACGGCTTCATCAACGAGGCCAACCAGCATGTCTCCGGCGACATCCGGATGACCCTGCACGGCGGTCGTGCCGTCGTCACCGGCCGCCGCTCCGAGTCGTCGCTGTACGACTTCAACCTCGCGACGTACGACACGGGCGACTCCTTCGACCAGTCCGCGGCGAAGGGCTTCATCGACATCTACAGCCTGTCGTCGAAGATCGCGGCACGGCGTGATCTGCAGGCGTAGCCTGACGGAGACCTGGCGTAAGCCTCGCCCGTACCGACCTGACAGCCGCCTCCTCACCTGCAAGGGTGGGGAGGCGGTCGCACATTCACCATTCTCCGAGGAGCAGAGCAAGTGAGCAGCAACAGCGGTGACGTACGGCTCTGGGGCGGCCGTTTCGCCGACGGTCCCGCCGAGGCCCTGGCCAAGCTGTCCGCGTCCGTCCACTTCGACTGGCGGCTCGCGCCGTACGACATCGCCGGTTCACGGGCCCACGCGCGTGTGCTGCACAAGGCGAACCTCCTCACCGACGACGAGCTGGAGCGCATGCTCGCGGGCCTCGACCAGCTCGAAGCCGATGTGGCGGACGGCACGCTCGTCGGGACCATCGCCGACGAGGACGTGCACACGGCGCTCGAGCGTGGCCTCCTGGAGCGGATCGGCCCGGACCTCGGCGGCAAGCTGCGCGCGGGCCGCTCGCGCAACGACCAGGTCGCCACGCTCTTCCGGATGTACCTGCGCGACCACGCCCGGATCATCGGCGGCCTGATCGCCGACCTCCAGGACGCCCTGATCGGCCTGGCCGAGGCCCACCCGGACGTCGCCATGCCGGGCCGTACGCACCTTCAGCACGCCCAGCCGGTGCTCTTCGCACATCACGTACTGGCCCACGCCCAGGCCCTCTCCCGGGACGCCGAGCGGCTGCGTCAGTGGGACGAGCGGACGGCCGTGTCGCCGTACGGCTCGGGTGCACTGGCCGGCAGCAGTCTGGGACTCGACCCGGAGGCCGTCGCCCGCGACCTCGGCTTCGAGCACGGCAGCTCGGGCAACTCCATCGACGGGACGGCCTCGCGGGACTTCGCCGCCGAGTTCGCCTTCATCACCGCGATGATCGGCGTGAACCTCTCCCGGATCGCCGAGGAGATCATCCTCTGGAACACGAAGGAGTTCTCCTTCGTCACCCTCCACGACGCCTTCTCCACCGGCTCGTCGATCATGCCGCAGAAGAAGAACCCGGACATCGCGGAACTGGCACGCGGCAAGAGCGGCCGACTGATCGGCAACCTGACCGGCCTGATGGCGACGCTCAAGGCGCTGCCCCTCGCGTACAACCGCGACCTCCAGGAGGACAAGGAGCCGGTCTTCGACTCCTGCGACCAGCTGGAGGTCCTGCTCCCCGCCTTCACCGGCATGATGGCGACCCTGACCGTCAACCGCGAGCGCATGGAGGAGCTGGCCCCGGCCGGTTTCTCGCTGGCCACCGACATCGCCGAGTGGCTGGTCAAGCAGGGCGTGCCGTTCCGGGTCGCGCACGAGGTCGCGGGGGAGTGCGTGAAGGTCGCCGAGGCCGAGGGCAAGGAGCTGGACCAGCTGACCGACGAACAGTTCGCGAAGATCTCCGCGCATCTGACCCCCGAGGTACGCACCGTCCTCAACGTCCCCGGCGCCCTCGCCTCCCGCAACGGCCGCGGCGGCACGGCACCCAGCGCGGTCGCGGTCCAGCTCGCCGAGGTCAAGGCGGACGTGGCGGACCAGCACGCGTGGGCGAACGCCCGCAAGTAAGCGGGTGAGTGCCCGTGAGTGCCTGAGGTCAGCGGGGGAGTGCGGCGGTCACAGCGCGTCGGCCGGATCGCCCGTGGGCTCGGACGGGGTGCCGCCGCCCCCGTCCTTCTCAGGGCAGTCCTCTTCGCTCCAGGCGCTGGTTCCACTGTTCGACGTGCCTTCCTCGACGACGAACTCGACCTTGTCGCGCGGCGGTCGGTCGCCGTCGGCGGCGATGGCGACACCGCCTCCGGCCAGGCCTGCGGCGGCCAGCACAGTGGCGGCGACGACAACTGTCTTACGGGTACGACGTGTCATGTCGGTGGCTCCTTCAGCCGAGTGGGACGACACCGGGTACACGGCCAAGAGCATCAGGTGAGGGCGAAAACGGGCTTAAAGCGGCCGGTGGCCTGGGGATTTGGGTGACTTGGGCACCCGTACGCCACCAGGCCACCACGGCGCGCGGCGGGCTACGGGTGCTCCGCCCCGCCCTCCAGCCGCTGCCCCCGCAGCAGGAACCACGCCGCCACCGCCGCGCCGAGCAGCACCGCCGCGCCGGCGCCCGCCGCGAGCGTGAGCCCGTCGACGAAGGCCGCGCGGGCGGCGCTCAGCAGCGCCTCCGCATTCGGCAGGCCCGCCGTCGCCTCCACCGCGCCGCCCAGGGACTCGTGCGCCGCTGCGGCCACCTCCGGAGGCGTACCGGCCGGAGCCGTGAAGCCGCCGTAGACGCCCGTGACGATGGAGCCGAGGAGCGCGATACCGAGGGCCGCGCCGAGTTCGTACGCCGTCTCGGAGACCGCGGACGCGGCGCCCGCCTGCTCCTTCGGCACACTGGAGAGAATCACGTCGGCGGTCACGGTGAACGAGAGACCCGCGCCGACGCCCACGAACAGCAGTGCGCCGCCGAGCAGTGGATAGCCGGTGGACGGGCTCAGCAGCGTGAGCGTGGCCAGCGCGAGGCCGATCGCGGCGAGCCCGCCTGCGACGACGGCCCGTACCGAGTATCGGCGCGCCACCGAACCAGCGATCAATCCGGCCACCACCGCGCCCACCGCGGCGGGCAGTTCGGCGAGACCCGCCACCAACGGCCGCATGCCCTGGACGAGTTGCAGGTACTGCGAGAGGAAGAAGACCAGACCCGACAGGCCGAGAATGGTCAGCAGATCGGCGAGCACGGCCGCCGAGAAGCCGCGATTGCGGAACAGTCGCATGTCCAACAGCGGCGTTTCCAGCGCGAATTGACGGCGTACGAAGCCGAAGAGCGCGGCGGCACCGAGCAGACCCGCGGCAGCCGCCTCCCCGCTCACCCCGTGTGCGGCGGCCTCCTTGACCCCGTACACGATGCCGACCATCCCGACGAGCGACAGGACGACACTGATCAGGTCCCACGGGCCGGGCTCGGGATCACGGGACTCGGGCAGCAGCTTCATGCCGACGACGACGAGGACCGCCATCACGGGGAGGTTGATGAGGAAGACGGAGCCCCACCAGAAGTGCTCCAGCAGGAAACCGCCGGCGATCGGCCCGATCGCCATGCCCGCGGAGGCGGTCGCGCCCCAGATGCCGACGGCGAGACTGCGTTCGCGCGGGTCGTGGAAGAGGTTGCGGATGAGGGCGAGCGTGGCGGGCATCAGGGTCGCGCCCGCGACGCCGAGCAGCGCCCGCGCCAGGATCATCAACTCCGCAGTGCCCGCATAGGCGTTGAGCACGGAGACCAGGCCGAACGCGACCGAGCCGATGAGCAGCAGCTTCTTACGGCCGATACGGTCGCCGAGGCTGCCCATCGAGACGAGCAGACCGGCGATCACGAACGAGTAGACGTCACCGATCCACAGCAACTGCGTACCGGACGGCTTCAGGTCCTCGCTGATGTACGGGGTGGCAAGCCCGAGCACGGTCGCGTCGACGGCCACAAGCAGCACGGCGAGGACGAGCACGGCCAGTGCGAGCCAGCGCCCGGGGCGCTTCTCCACTTCCGTCGCCGCCGTCCACTGCTGTGTGCTGGTCATGATTCTCTCCGTAGTGCGCCGCCGAGCAGCAGCTCGACGATCATGTGGTGGAAGTCCTTCGCGGCGACCTTGCCGTTCAGTACGACCCAGGCGCAGGACGCGATCAGTGCGAACAGCGCCTCGGTGAGCCAGGCGGGCGTGAGGTCGATACGGAACTCGCCGCTCTCCTGGCCACGCCGGAACAGGGCGGAGATACGGGCGTCGAGCCGGGCCCAGCCCTCGTTCTGCTGCTCACCCTCGAAGAGCTGGTTCTCCGTGTAGAGGAACGAGAGCAGTCCGGCGGCGGGCTCGATCTCGCGCACCAGTCGGCGTACGGCATCGCTCGCGGACCCCTCGTCGAGCCGCGCCGCGTCCAGCGCCGCCTCGCACTCCTCGATGCCGAGCTCTTCGAGCGCTCGCACGAGGGCGTCGCGCCCGGCGAACTGGCGGTGCAGGGTGGCCCGGCTGATCCCGGCGGCCTTGGCGACCTCGTCCATGGTGGAGGTGGACTTCCGGGTGAGCAGCGCGGCGGCGCTGCGAAGCACATGTGAGCGATCGACAGCCATGAGACAACCATAGCCCACATGAGACATGAGTGTCTCATTCAAGGCGTACGCGGCTCATCCATGCCCGCTCAGTCATGCCTGCCTGCGGTGCCCGCAGTGTTGGACTCCGGTGATCAGCGGGTGCTCAGTGCCAGGGCAGCTGCCCGCGCCGCTCCCAGTACGTGCCCGGCTCCTCGGCGAGCGCGGCCAGCCGGGCCACTTGTTCGTCGTCCAGGTCCACCACCGCGGCGTGCAGGTTCGAGGTGAGCTGGTTGACGGTGGCCGCGCCGGAGAGGACGACACCGGCCCAGGGCTGCCGCAGGACGAGGGCGAGGGCGACCGCGTCGGCGCCGAGTTCCGCCGCCTCGGCGATGGCGCGCACCGCCTCCGGGGCGTGCGGACCGGCGAGGCGGCCGTTGGCCATGGCCTCCTTGACGATCACGGTGAGCCCGGCGTCATGCGCCTCGGCGAGCGCGGGCGCGGCGGAGGTCTCCAGCGCGTTGTAGGTGGCCTGGACGGTACGGAAGAGGGGCTCGCCCTCGACCGTCACGGCGAGCGCGGCCCGGATGGCGTCGGCCTGGGCGGGTCCGCTGGTGGAGAAGCCGATCGTGAGCCCCTGGGCCGCGGCTTCCGCCAGCTTGGCGTGGAGTTCCTTGTCGGTGAGGGCCGGGCTGTCCGGGGTCACCGAGTGGATCTGGTACAGGTCGAGCCGGTCGCCGAGCAGTTCGGCGGACTCGGCGCGCTGCCGCTCGTACGTGGTGACGCTGTGGTCCTTGACCTCGTGCTCCTCGGCGTCCGCCCGCCAGCCCGCGGTGTAGGTGTAGCCCCACTTGCTGCCGATGACGACATCGTCGATCTCGGGCCGGGCGCGCAGCCAGTCGGCGAGGAACTCCTCGGAACGGCCGTACGAGCGGGCCGCGTCGAAGTAGCGGACGCCCTGGGCGTAGGCGGCGTCGAGGAGTTCATGGGATCGCTCGCGCAACGCCTCGACGCTGCGTTCGGCCGGGAGGTCGCTCTCGCGGCCGAGGTTGATATAGCCGGGGCGGCCGACGGCGGCGAGGCCCAGGCCGATGTGGCAGGTGGGGGTCGTCGCTGAGGCGAGTCGGGCGAAGGGCATGGGGGCTCCGTTCGGTCGCTCTTGTGCGGCTCCGGACCAACGTAACCGTTCCTCTGGCCATTGGCCGCTGTGCCCACCCGCGATGACGAGGTCCCGGAACTCCCTCTGCCTCGCGTTGCCGCCGTCCTTAAGCCGGTTTTCGCCCCCGCCTGATGGTCTTGCTCCCAGGCAACGCCTCACAACGGCCTCGCCCGCCCCGTACGACGGGCGGAGCCGCAGCCCGACGGCGCTAAGGAGCGACAAGACCATGACACGTACGCCCCACACGGTCCTCGCATCAGACAGCGCGGAGGCACGGTGACCACGAACCACGAGACAAGCGACGGCAAGCTTCTCGAAGAGGCGCTCTTCGAGGTCAAGCGGGTGATCGTCGGCCAAGACCGCATGGTGGAGCGGATGTTCACCGCGGTCCTGGCCCGTGGGCACTGCCTGCTGCAGGGCGTGCCGGGTGTCGCCAAGACGCTCGCTGCGAAGACCCTCGCCCAGGTCGCGGGCGGAAAGTTCGCTCGGCTCCAGTTCACCCCGGACCTCGTACCGTCCGACATCACCGGCACCCGGATCTACCGGCAGTCCAGTGAGACCTTCACCGTCGAACCCGGCCCCGTCGTCGCGAACTTCGTCCTCGCCGACGAGATCAACCGCGCCCCCGCCAAGGTGCAGTCCGCGCTCCTCGAAGTGATGGGCGAGCACCAGGTCTCCATCGGCGGCACCACCATCCCCGTCCCCCAGCCGTTCCTCGTGCTCGCCACCCAGAACCCCATCGAGTCCGAGGGCGTCTACCAACTCCCCGAAGCCCAGCGCGACCGCTTCCTGCTCAAGGTGGAGATCGCCGCCCCGAGCGAGTCCGAAGAGCTCGCGATCCTCTACCGGATGAGTGTCGACCCACCCCGGGCGCGCCCCGTCCTCACCCCGGAGCGGCTGATCGCGCTCCAGCGCGCCGCCGACGAGGTGTTCGTGCACCACGCGATCGCCGAGTACGCCGTACGGCTGATCGTCTCGACCCGTGAACTCGCGGGCCGTGACGGCCGGTTGGCGCACGGCGCGGGACCTCGCGCCACCCTCGGCCTGGTCGCCGCCGCCCGCGCGCTCGCCCTGTTGCGCGGCCGTGGCTACGTCCTCCCCGAGGACGTGCACGATCTGGCCCACGAGGTCATCGCGCACCGGCTGGTGATGTCCTTCGACGCGCTCGCCGACGGCATCACCGGAGCCGAGATCCTCGACGAGGTGCTGGCCGCGGTGGAGCAGCCACGGGTCAGTCCGCGCCACGACCTCGGGCCCGACCAGGAGGAGAATGCGGCATGAGCGGCAGCAGCCCGAGCCTGCGTGAACTCACTCCCGAACAAGCCCTGAAACACCTGGAGTTGCTCTTCACCCGCCGCCCCGACGGCCTGCTCCAGGGCGACCACACGGGGCTGGTGCCCGGTCCCGGCAGCGAGGTGTCCGAGACCCGTCCGTACGCCATCGGGGACGACGTACGCCGGATGGACTGGAGCGCCACCGCGCGCACCACCGTCCCGCACGTCCGGCTCACCCTCGCCGACCGTGAACTGACCACCTGGATCGTCCTCGACGCCTCCGCGAGCATGGACTTCGGCACCGCCCAGATGGAGAAACGCGACCTGGCCGTCGGCGCCGCCGCGGCCGTCGCCTTCCTCACCGAGCGGGCCGGGAACCGGATCGGCGCCCAGATCACCGGCCCCGACGGCATCCGGCGGATCCCGCCGCGCACCGGCCGCGGCCACCTCCTCAGGGTGCTGCGCGCCGCCCTGGACCGTCCCCGCGTGGCACCCGGCCAGGCCGCCGCCGGGCAGAGCCTCGCCGACGCCCTGTACGCGCTGCGCACCCTGCCCGGCAGCGGCCTCGTCGCCGTCGTCTCCGACTTCCTGGAGACCGGCTGGGAGCAGCCGCTGCGCACCATCGCCCACCGCCACCAGCTGCTCGCGGTCGAGACGGTCGACCCCCGCGAACTGGAGCTGCCCGACGTGGGGTTGCTCACCGTCGTCGACCCCGAGACCGGCCGCAGGCGTGAAATCCCCACCAACGCACGGCGGTTGCGCGAGCGGTACGCCGCGGCGGCGCTGGAACAGCGGGCGTTGATCAAGACGTCCATACGCCGGGCGGGCGCGGCCCATCTGCGGCTGCGTACGGATCGTGACTGGGTGCGTGATGTCGTACGCCATGTCGCGGCCCAGCGGCGCAGGGCGGGAGGCGGTGCCGCGTGAACGCCCGGCCCGTGCAGGTGAGTGCCATGTCACCGCCGTCCTCATCCGCATCCCCGTCCCCGTCCCCGTCCGTCCACCGGGAGCTGCCATGAGTCTGCGTTCGCCCGGCTGGCTGCTGCTCCTGGTGCCCTTGCTCGCGCTGATCGCCGTGTATCTGGTGGTGCAGCGCCGACGCGGCCGGTACGCCGTCCGGTTCACCAACCTCGATCTGCTGGACAAGGTCGCGCCCAAGCAGCCGGGCTGGCGCCGGCATGTCCCCGCAGCCGCTTTCTGCGCCATGGTCGGCCTGCTGATAGTCGGCTTCGCCCAGCCCACCACCGAGGTGCAGGTGCCGCGCGAACGAGCCACGATCGTCGTCGCCTTCGACGTCTCGGCCTCCATGGAGGCCACGGATGTCGAGCCGACCCGCTTCGAGGCGGCCCAGCAAGCGGCCCTCGCCTTCGTCGACCGGCTGCCCGAGCGCTTCAACGCCGGGCTCGTCCCCTTCAGCGGCACCGCGAACGTGGCGGTGCCGCCGACCACCGACCGGGCCGCGCTGCGCACCGCCATCGAACGGCTCACCACCGGCGAGGGCACGGCGATCGGCGAGGCCGTCGTGGCCTCGCGCGACGCCGTCCGCATGCTCGACCGGGAGGCCGAGCGGCGCCCGCCGCCCGCGCACATCGTGCTCCTGTCGGACGGCTCCAACACCACGGGCCGCTCCATCGAGGAGGCGGCCGAGGAGGCGGCCGGCGACCAGATCCCGGTCTCGACCATCGCGTACGGCACGGAAGGGGGCACCATCGAGCTGCCCTCGGGCGACAGCATCCCCGTCCCTGTGGACGGCCCCGCTCTGGAGAACCTCGCCTCCAGCACCGGCGGCGACTTCCACGAGGCCGCGACCGGGGAAGAACTCCAGGCGGTGTACGAGGACATCGGCAGCTCCGTGGGGCACCGCACGGAGGAACGCGAAATCTGGCAGTGGTTCGTCGCGGCGGGGCTGCTTGCGGCCTTGGCCGCCGCAGCGACCTCACTGCTCTGGTTCTCGAGGCTGCCGTGACGCGGTGGCGCTCCACTGGGGGTGCGGTTCGAAGCTGCGGGTTCGTTGTGGCTGGTCGCGCCCGCGCGGCGGAGCCGCAAATCGACACAGCCCCGCGCCCCCTACGGGGCGCTGGTGGAGCCGCAATTTGATGCAGCCCGTGCCCCTGAAGGGGCGCGGTGACCAAGGAGGAACTCTCGTGTCCGACAACCGATACACCGGCCACCCCGGCCCCGCGGCCCCTCCGGGCCCGGGACCCGACGGTCGTGATCCGGCCACGGGCCGCGAGCATCCCTACGGTGACACCGGAGCTGACGACGGCTGGTCGAGGCCGGACGCCGACGACCCGTACCCGGGTCTGGCCGCGGCGCGCGGCGGCCCGTTCGACGGCGCGGGCGCCAGGCACGCGGACCCTGTCGCGCCGTCGCACGATCCGTACGGCGGTGTGAAACCAGGTGCACAGGCCAGTGACCCGCACTCGAGTGGGCCGTCCGCCGAGCCTCCGTACGCCGGACTTGGAGAGCCCCGCGGACCGGCGTTCGTGCCGGGCCGACCACCGCCGACGTTCGGGTCGCCTGCGGCGGGGGCCCGGCCGGTGGAGGCGTATACGTCCCCGTACGCCACCCCGCCGGCACCGGTCCAGCGTGGCCCCCGAAAGCCCCGCCCGATCGTCGCGGCGGTTCTCGCCGCCGTGCTCGCGGGCGGAGCGGCGGGGTACGCGGCCGGGGGCTTCGGTGAGTCGGGCTCCGACGAGCCAGCTGCCGCGCAGGACGTCGGTGGGCTCGAAACCGTCGCCGCGCGGGTGCTGCCCAGCGTGGTGTCGATCCAGACGGACGACGGGCAGGGCTCCGGGTTCGTCTTCGACGAGCGTGGCCGGATCCTCACCAACGCCCATGTGGTGGCGGGCAGTTCACAGGTGTCGATCGAGCTGCAGGACGGCCGGAGGCTTCGTGCGGACGTACTCGGCGACGATCGTGCCAACGACGTGGCCGTCCTCGAACCCGAGACGTCACGCGGTCTGCGTGCCGCCGATCTCGCCACCGGCGCCCGGCCCGGTGTGGGCGACACCGTCCTCGCCATCGGCTCCCCGCTCGGCCTGAGCGGAACCGTCACCTCCGGCATCGTCAGCGCCCTCGACCGCTCCGTACGGCTCGGTGAGGGCGGCGAACGACGCCCCGCCCTGCAGACCGACGCGTCGATCAACCCGGGAAACTCCGGCGGACCCCTGGTGGACGCGAGGGGGCGCGTCATCGGCATCAATACGGCGATCGCGACGTTGGACCAGCAGCGTGGTGGTTCCATAGGCATCGGTTTCGCGATCCCGGTCGCCGACGCGAGGGAAGCCGCGCAGGCGATCATCGACGGAAGCTAGCGGCGAGGGGTGAAACACCATGAGACTCCTGGTGGTCGAGGACGAAGAAGACCTGGTCGTCGCGCTCAAGGTCGGCCTCGTCAGGGCCGGGTACGCCGTCGACGTCGCCCCGGACGTCGACACGGCCACGGAGAAGCTGGCCGTGAACGACTACGACCTGGTCCTGCTGGACCTCAATCTGCCGGACGGCGACGGGTTCTCGGTGTGCCGGGCGGTACGGGCGACCCAGGGCGGCCCGCGCATCCTGATGCTCACCGCCCGCGACCGGCTCGCCGACCGGGTCCGCGGCCTCGACGAGGGCGCCGACGACTACCTGGTGAAACCCTTCATGCTGCCCGAACTCCTCGCCCGTATCCGCGCCCTGCTGCGCCGCGAGGACGGCGGCACCTCGGTCGTCGAGGTCGGCGAACTCCGCCTGGACACCGCCCGCTTCGAGGCCTTCCGTGGGGACCGCCCACTCCACCTCACCCCCAAGGAGTTCGGCGTCCTGCACTATCTGATGACCCGCCCCGGCCGTGTCGTACCGGCCGAGGAACTGCTCGAACACGTCTGGGACGAGAACGCCGACCCGTTCACCAACACCGTGCGGGTCACGGTCGGCTCCCTGCGCCGGAAGATCACCGGAGACGAGGAGCCCCTCATCGAGACGGTGATCCGGCAGGGCTACCGGCTCAAGGAGGACAACGAGCCCAGAGAGGACGCCGCGGGATGACCGGCCACCATCGCCGGGGCGGGCTGAGCGCCGCACTCCGGCTCGTACGGGCGAAGCTGCGCCTGCCCGCCTTCACCCACACCATCCGCTTCCGGCTCACCGTCCTCTACTCCGGCCTGCTGTTCGTCCTCACCGCCCTCGTCCTCGGCGCGACGTACTTCGTGGTCGAGCGCAGCGGCGAGGCGCACCCCGTCAGCGATCAGTTCCGGGCGAAGAAGTACGTGAACGGCGTCTACTGGGGCGAGGTCGACGCCGTGAAGCTCAAGGAGGTCGAGGCCGCCGTCAACTACGCCACCTTGGACAACCTCCGCAGCTCCTCCTTCGTCGTACTCGGCGGCCTCGGCGTCACCAGCCTCGCCATCGGCTGGATCCTCTCCGGCCGCGTACTGCGTCCCGTACGGGCCATCTCCCGTACGGCCGCCGACATCCAGGCCACCGACCTCTCGCAGCGCATCCGTCTCGACGGGCCGAAGGACGAACTGCGCGACCTCGCCGACACCATCGACTCCATGCTCGACCGGGTCGACGAGGCCTTCCGCGCCCAGCGCCAGCTCATCGACGACGCCTCGCACGAACTGCGCAGCCCGCTCGCCATCATCCGCGCCAACCTGGACGCGGTGCTGACCACCGAGGAGTCCGACGAGGCGGAACGCAGGGCCGCCGCGCGCAGCGTGGACCGTGCCACGACCCGTATGACACGGCTGGTCGAGGACCTGCTGGCCACGGCCCGCCGTACCGCGCCCGCGCTCGCCGACGCCGACGTGGACCTGGCGGCGGCGGCCGGCGAGGCCTGCGAGGAGTTCGTGCCACTCGCAGCGGAGCGCGGTCTCGTCCTGCACCGCCGCCTCGCCACCGGCCTGACGGTCATCGGCGACCACGACGCGCTGCGACGCGCGATCGGCAACCTGCTCTCCAACGCCGTACGGCTCGCCCCGCCCGGCACCCGCATCACCGTCTCGACGGGCCGCCAGGACGGCTGGCTGTGGACGTCCGTCCAGGACGAGGGCCCCGGCATCCTCGACGACGACCAGGCCCGGGTCTTCGACCGCTTCTGGCGCGCGAAGGGCAACGGCGGCGGACGCGACCGGCACGCGGGCCTCGGCCTCGCCATCGTGCGCCAGATCGTGGAGTCCCACGGCGGCCAGATCCGCCTGTTCTCCCGGATGGGAGAGGGCTCGACGTTCGTCCTGTGGTTCCCGGCACCGGGTGCCGAGCAAGTTGATGGTGGGCCGCCGGAAGAAAGGCCAACCTGACTACGCGACGTTCAGGGGCGCCCCGTAAGGGGCGCGGGGAACTGCGCGACAAGCCACGACGGACCCGCAGTCGACAAAGCACCTTGTAGGGCCCGGCGCTTAGGACTTGTCCGGTCGATCATGCTGCTGGTTAGGCTGCAAGCGTGTCCAAGACGTGCGTGAGTAACGAGACCAGCAGCATGGTCTGCCTATGGGTCGA
>NZ_JNWJ01000027.1:0-181109 GCF_000716805.1 Streptomyces yerevanensis
ATGGGCCGCAGTTACGCGGGCGCGGGCTCGACGATCGGACCCGCGATGACATTCGGGTACATCGCGGCACGGGACATCGCGGCGCGCAGATGATTCGTCCGCGTTCAGTGCACCGGTCAGCTCCTGCAGGGCGGCGAAGCGGTCGCCGGAGATCTCCTTACTACAACTTCGGCGTCATGAACGGCGGGCCCGTCGCCGTCGAGCAGGCCCGCGGCAGCATCCGAATGACGGGACGCCATGGCGCTCGGGCAGGGCCATTTCGTCCGTGACCGCGAATTTACCCCTGGCTGACCTGAGGCAAGTTCACTGGTCGGACTTCCGGTATTCACTCGTGGGTTCGATCGTCGCTCGAGAACTCGCGTTCGCTGCACAAGGAGTTGCGTTTGCCACGCATGAACGCGCGTTCCGAGCACCGTGTCATGTGTGCAAGCCCTGTGTGCAAGTCAGCTGTGCACGCGATGCTCGTCCGCGACCTAGGAGTTCCTGTGGCCCTCGCACACCGTCCGTTCAGAGCTGCCGTGAAGGCGTCGGTGGTTGCCGTCACCGCGGCGGGACTTGTCGCCCCCGGTGTTGCCGTCGACCAGTACGACAACACCGCAGCCACCGCGGCCGCCGCTGCGACGACCGCCGTCCCTCGGCCGATCGCCGACTGGCAGCACGATCGCCTCGCCGCCGGAGTCGATCTGTACCAGGGGAGGATCTCAGGCCGTCCCGGTGCGGACCGCTGGACGGTCACGGTGCGCGCCGACGGCGCTCACCTCGCCACCGAGCAGGGCGCGGAGGCCCTGGCGGAGCGGCTGCGTGGCGCCGGGTTCAGCGCTCGTGGTGAGCGGGTCGAATGGCCGCGGGGTACGGACCGCAGAGGGCTGGTCGGTGTGCGAGTCCGGGTCGGGGAGTACGCCACCCGGACCGAGGCCGACGCGCAGCGTCAGGCCCTCGCGGCCGCGGGGTTCGACGCGGTCAGCGAGTGGACCGGCGCGGACGGTGTGCCCGGCACCGGTCTTGCCCAGGTCAAGGTGGCGATCATCGACCCGAAGCGCTACGGCGGCGCGCTGGACGCCACGTACGGCACGGGTGTCGCCGGCCGGGAGAAGGTGAGCGACATGGCCGTCGGCGACGGCGCCCTGCTCGGCGTCAACGCGGGCTTCTTCGTCATGGAGGGCAAGGACGGCATACCGGGCGCCTCGGCCGGCATCGCCGCGTACGACGGGGAGCTGCAGAGCGCGCCGACCAACGGCCGGATCGCGGCGGTGCTGCGCGGCGACGGTCTGCGCCCGGAGTTCAAGAAGCTCCGCACGGAACTCAGTGTCCGAGCGGGCGGGGCGTCCGCGATCGTGGACGGCGTCAACCGCGTGCCCGGCCTGGTCCGCAACTGCGGCGGCGTCGGCGGCGACTCCCCGACCGAGCGGCCGCAGCACGATGTGACCTGCACCGATCCCGACGAGATCGTCGAATTCACCGACGAGTTGGGCGCGAGCACCCCGGCCGGTGACGGCATCGAGGCAGTGCTCGACGCGAGCGGCCGGGTGCGGGAGGTGCGTCCGCGCGGCGGTGCCGTACCGGATGGCGACAGCGTCCTGGCTGGCGTCGGCGAAGGAGCCTCCTGGCTGCGTACGCACGCGAAGCCGGGCAGCGAACTGAAGGTGCACCGGCGGATCCTGGACGAGCGCGGCCGCGAGCTCGAACTCGGCCCGCAGGACGACATCGTCAACGGCGGCCCCGAGTTGGTGCGCGACGGAAAGGTCGCGGTGAACTACGGAGCCGACGGCATCGAGCGGACCGGCGACCCGTCCTTCGCGTACACCTGGGGCATCAAGCGCAACCCGCGCATGCTCCTGGGCGTCGACCGGCAAGGCCGTGTGCTCCTGGTCGCCGCGGACGGCCGCCAGCCCGGCTACAGCGACGGATTCGGGCTCACCGAAGGGGCGGAGCTGATGAAGTCGCTCGGTGCGGTGCGCGCCATGGCCCTGGACGGCGGTGGTTCGGTCACCACGGTGGTGAACGGCAAGGTGATCAACTCGCCGTCGGACGGCACCGAGCGGACGGTGGGCGACGCGTTGCTGCTCACCCACTGACGGCCGGCATCATCCAGGCTGTCAGGCCTTGTGCCAGACGGTGCAGGCGCAGGGCCGCGTTCCGGTCGGACGCGGGCCTTTCACGGGCGGCCGGTGCGTGATGACCATTCGCGGTTCAGTTTCACCAAAACTGCCGAGCCATATTCGAAAAATCTGCCACCTCGTCCAGCCCGTTCGGACACCACCGGACATGCCTCCTGCCAGGGGGCTCCTGAGCGAGAAGCGCGACACAGCCACAAGCCACGCCGACAGCCGCACGAGACAGCAACCTGGCACGTGGGGAGCAACAGCGTCAGCAGGAAGCGTGTCACCAGCCGCAAGTAGGCCGGGGATCGGAAAGCCGTCAGTGCTGAGGCATTCCCGGCGGTGGATTGGCGTCGTCGAGTTGCTCGCGGACCTGGACGTTCACTGTGGGATGCGCGTTACCGCTGTCCGCGCCCAGGCCCGCGAGCAGGCGCAGTCCGTCCTCGGTGGGGCTGCCGGGGGCCGCGGACAGCACCAGCAGCTCCATGCCTGATTCATCCGGTAGTGCGAAGTTTTCCTGGTGCAGTTCCAGCAGTCCGACCAGCGGGTGCCGGTACGCCTTGCGTCCATGTGTGCGGGCGCGCACGTCCGCACGGGCCCAGAGGCGACGGAAGCGCTCGCTGCCCATCGCCAGCTCACCGATGAGCGAGGCCAGGCGGGGGTCCTCGGGGTATTTGCCGGCGGCCAGGCGCAGGTGCCCGACCACGTCGAGGGTGCAGTTCTCCCAGTCCGCGTACAGGCCGCGCTCGGTCTCCTCGAGGAAGATGTGCCGGGCGGTGTTCAGGCCTGGCATCGGACGGCCGTAGAGGAGCCCGGCGATACGGTTTCCGGCGAGCACGTCCAGGCAATGGTCCATGATCAGCGCGGGCGCGTCGGCGACCAGGCCGAGGACGCGCAGCAGCTCCGGCCGGACCCGCCCGCCCGGCGCCTTCGCGCGGCGGCGGCGCTGCCGGGCGAGCCGGTCGAGGTGCCCGCGTTCGGTCGCGTCGAGGCCGAGGACACGGGCGAGCGCGTCGAGGACCTGCTCGGAGGGCTGGGTCGCGCGGCCCTGCTCCAGGCGTACGTAGTAGTCGACGCTGACTCCGGACAGGTGCGCGACCTCTTCACGGCGCAGCCCTTCGACCCGGCGGCGGCTGTCGGTGGGGATGCCGACGGCTGCCGGGTCGACCCGGGAACGCCGGGTCCGCAGGAAGCCTGCAAGATCGTCCATGCTCCCAGTATGGCGTCGGTGATGCCTCGTGAAGGTGGCCCCGCCAGTACCAGGAAGTCCCGTCCGATGGAAAAGGCGTCCCTGAACAACGGGCGCCGGGACGCCCAGGATCGAAGGCATCCGATCCGAAGGAGTTCCCGTGAAGACGCTGATCGTCCACGCCCACCCGGAGCCGCAGTCGCTCAACAGCTCGCTGAAGGACCTCGCGGTGTCCACCTTGGAGAACGCCGGGCACGAGGTGCGGGTGAGCGATCTGTACGCGATGAACTGGAAGGCGGTCGTGGACGCCGCGGACTACGGCCCCCACGCCTCGAGTCCGCTGAAGGTCGCACAGGACTCGGGCCGGGCCTTCGACACCGGGACGCTCACCCCTGATGTCCTCACCGAGCAGGAGAAGCTGCTGTGGGCCGACATGATCATCTTCCAGTTCCCGCTGTGGTGGTACTCGATGCCCGCGATCCTCAAGGGCTGGGTGGACCGGGTGTTCACCTACCGCTTCGCCTACGGCGTCGGCGAGCACAGCGACATCAAGTACGGCGAGCGCTTCGGCGAAGGCACCCTCGCGGGCAGGAAGGCTCTGCTGTCGGTGACCGCCGGCGGACCGGAGTCGCATTACGCCGCTCGCGGGATCAACGGCCCCATCGACGATCTGCTGTTCCCGATCCACCACGGCATCCTGTACTACCCGGGCATCGAGGTGCTGCCGCCGTTCGTGCTGTACGGCACCGACCGGATGACCGGCGAGGACTACTCGGACGTCGCCAAGGCATGGGAACAGCGCCTGCTCACCCTGGAGTCGACCGATCCGATCGCGTTCCGGCGGCAGAACTTCGGTGACTACGAGATCCCCTCACTGCACCTGAAGGAGGGACTGGAGCCTGCGGGCAGCACAGGTTTCCGGCTGCACGTGCGCGGCTGACCGTCGGCGATGGACCGGACGAGCCGGGGCGCGAACCGAGGAGGAGCCCGAGGGCTGTGGCGGCGGTGAGGGTGAACACCCCGAGTAGCCGCCGGGAGAAATGGATTGCACCGGTTCCCGCCCGGCAGTGCGGGAACCGGTGGGACCCTCGAACGAGCACAGGGAGGGGGGCTCCATGGGCCCGCAGCACGCGACCCCGCATCCGTAAAACACCCCCTGCCCTGCGGATTCATCACGCAAGGCCAGGGGGCGGAATCATCCATACGTTGAAGCGGAACATTGTCAGCGGTGCAATGACCTGCAAAGACCGCCGTTTTCGGAACATGATCCAGCGGGGATCCAGCAGCGGGAGCGGAACGTCCGGCCGGGGTGGCCACGCGCGGCCAAACTCGACACCGAGAGATCCGTCGCCCGACGGACATCTCGAGACCGGTACGTGGCCCCGCCTCGGCGTTCAGAGGTCTTCACTCCCGCCCGCAACGGGGACCGTCGCGAGGTTCACCACTGGCGAAGGACGCTTTCATCCCCGCCTCTCCCCATCAGTCCCTCCACGGTGGGCCGGTCGCCAGGACTTGTCCGGTCGATCAAGGTCTCGGCCGCCCCGGGATGTGAGTCGCCCGGCCCCAGCGGTCGGTCTGCTGACCACGACAGGTCTTACGATCAGCCCATGATTGATACTCCAAAGCATTGGACCGTGCGCCATTTCTCGCAGGCCAACCCCGCCGGTCCGGGCTGCGACAGCGTTCCGGCCCTCTTGCGGCGGCTGGCCGATGCCATCGAGGTGTTGGGCCCTGTTGAGATCCAGGACGTAGTGATCGAATCGGAGACGACCGCACATGGCCCCTGGCGGTCGGGGACCGTCTACTTCCACCTGCCAAAGGACGGTTGAAGGACTGATCTTGGTGCTCACGAGCGGAGCCAGGGTGGCCACGGCTCGGTGCTGATTGAGCCGGTTGATGGCCCGTTCGATGCTCTGCCACGGCGTCTCGCCCTGATGTTCGTGGACGGTCACAGCCAACTGTGACGCTCAGACAGGCCCTGGCCGCCAACGGTCCAGGAGAGCCGTTACCGATGCCGACGGGCGGTCACGTCAGGAGTGGCCGAGGACTCGGTGGGGCTGGTACGGGGCCTCCAGGCGGGCGATCTCCTCCTCGCTCAGAGACACCTCCACCGCCGCGACCGCGTCGTCCAGATGATGCAGCTTGGTCGCGCCCACAACCGGTGCGCTGATCGCAGGCTTGCCGAGCAGCCACGCCAGGGCGATCTGCGCGGGCGGCAGTCCCCGCTCAGCGGCGACCTCGCGCACCGCGTCGACCACGTCGAAGTCGGCGTCCCCGTACAGGTCCTCGGCGTACTGGTCGCTGCCCGCACGGACCGTGAGCTGCTTGCCGCCGCGTTCGCGGGAACCGGCGAGCAGCCCGCGCGCCAGTGGGCTCCACGGGATGCAGCCCACTCCCTGATCGAGGCAGAGCGGGATCATCTCGCGCTCTTCCTCGCGGTAGGCCAGGTTGTAGTGGTTCTGCATCGACACGAACTTCGTCCAGCCGTGCGTCTCCGCGACATGCTGGGCCTTGGCGAACTGCCAGGCGAACATGCTGGACGCGCCGATGTAACGGGCCTTGCCGGAGCGCACCACGTCGTGCAGCGCCTCCATGGTCTCCTCGATCGGCGTCTCGTAGTCCCACCGGTGGATCTGGTACAGATCCACGTGGTCGGTCCCCAGCCGCCGCAGCGAGGCATCGATTCCGGACAGGACGTGCTTGCGCGAAAGGCCGTTGTCGTTGGGACCGGAGCCCATCGGGAAGTAGATCTTCGTGGCGAGCACGTAGTCGTCACGGTGGGGGAAGAGCTTGTCCAGCAGCCGCCCCGTGATCTCCTCGCTCACACCGCGCGAGTACATGTCCGCGGTGTCGAAGAACGTCACCCCGGCCTCCGCGGCCCGACGCACGATGGGCTCGGCCGCCTCCTCGTCCAGGAACCACGCGCGCTGGGCGGAATCGCCGTAGCTCATCATGCCGAGACAGACGCGCGAGACTTTCAGCCCTGTCGAGCCCAGCCTGGTGTACTTCATGCCGTTTTCCTCTCTCGATCTCGTTACTGCTGCCCTGATTGGGCTGCCTGCTGGTGGAACGCTATTAGCCGATGAGAGCCTCGGTGATCTGACGGGAGGTCTGCGCGGCGACCCGGGGGTTGACAGCAGCGTAGGAAATGTGGGCGTTCAGGGCCGTGGCCAAGGCCCAGCCACGGCCTCGGGCCCAGGCGGCGTCGTCCACGCCGAGCGCGGCGCGGAAGGCGGCCCGGGGCCCGGCCGACATCAGGGTGAAGGCGATGATCAGGTCGCAGGACGGGTCTCCGATGCCGAGCTCGCCGAAGTCGATGACCGCGCTGAGGCGGCCGCCCGCGGTCAGCAGGTTGCCGGTGTGGAAGTCGCCGTGGAACCAGACCGGAGGGCGATCCCATGCGGGGGCGCTGATCGCCGCGTCCCACAGTTCGGTCATGGCCGCGGTGTCGAACGCGCCGTCGACCTCCGCGATGGCGGCCCGCGTCGCCCGGTCCCGTGCGACCAGCGGCCGGGCGGTGAGATCCTCGCGGGCGCCCTCGGCCGGGATCTCCTCGGGTGCGAACCGTTGGAGGGCGGTCAGGAACCCGGCCAGTTCGTCGGCAGCCTCGTACGAGTCGGCCAGTGCCTCGACGGTCGCCACCTCGCCGTCCAGCCAACGGGAGACCGCCCATGGCCACGGGTAGCCGAAGTCGGGTTCCCCCACCGCTACCGGGACCGGGACGGCCAGGGGCAGGTGCGGGGCGAGCCGCGGCAGCCACTCGGACTCCTTCCTGGCCTGCCCGATGGCGCCGGCATGGCGGGGCAGCCGGACGGACAGCTCCTCGCCCAGCCGGTGGATCACATGGTCCGAGCCGGCCGGGTCGAGCAGCTGCAGAGGGAGCCCGGCCCACTGCGGGAACTGCGTATCGACCAGGCGCCTGACCAACGTGGCATCGATCGCGGGGCGGGCGTCGGGAGTCCTCGCGGTTGCCAAGAGCAGCTCCTGGAGTCGGCCCACTCCGTGCGGCGGGCAGTCGGTGCCATCACAGTGCGTCGCGCACTCGCCTGTCGACCGGTTTTCTCCCCCGCCGTCACCTGCTACGGGACTCCGCGCACCAGCTTCTCGAAGCTGGCGCAGCCTGTCCCCTGAACCCACTGGTCCATCCCTGAAAGTGGCTGCACCGAACGCTCGGGCTCGTCCTCCGCCTCGCCGCACGCCTCGACCATGCCGCCATGGTGGCCAGGCTCGACCGCAAGCTGAACCAGCGGAGCCAACACCCATGCCCGCCTCGACCGCCATTACGAGGGCCGAGTACGGCTCGCGTCCATCGGCCTCGCTCGCCCGCCCCGGAAATGCGGCAGCCGTCGACAGTGGTCAACTGGCCGGCCCTGTATGTCGACGTGCTCGAACAGCGGTTGGACGCAGAAGGGTACGGCTCGACGGACGCCGATGACCGGCTGTGGCAATGGTGGCAGTGGTGGCAGGCCAACGACCTTGACGACGAAAGCCAGTTGACCCACCTCGACGCCCTGATCGCGGGCCATGAAACCGGCGGCCTCGCGCAATCGGCTGTCGCGCATTCCTCGGTGTGAGGTCTCGTGGCCACTGTCCGTGGTCCAGCTGGGCGCCGAGTTGGCGGACATGGAGGCGCGGCTGCACTCCAGCTACTAGATGCCGATGTCAGGCAGCATGCATAGGCGCGGCGTCACCCACTGGCGGGTTGAGGCGGGCGAAGCCTTCTTGGCGCTGGTAGGGGAAGTACGGGTAGGGCGCTGTCTCGCTACTCGCCGCATTGAGTTTCGCCATCTGCTCGGGGGTGAGCGTCCAGCCGACGGCGCCGAGGTTCTGACGGAGCTGCTCCTCGTTGCGGGCGCCGATGATGACGGAGGAGACGGTGGGCCGCTGCAGCAGCCAGTTGAGGGCGATTTGCGGAATGTTCTTGCCGGTCTCCTGTGCGATCTCGTCGAGGGCGTCGACCACGCGGTAGACGTATTCGTCCTCTACCGGCGGACCGTAGTCGGCGGTGTGGTGCAGTCGGCTGGTGGCCGGTAGCGGCTGGCCGCGGCGGATTTTGCCGGTGAGCCGTCCCCAGCCGAGCGGGCTCCAGACGAGTGCCCCGAGCCCCTGATCGAGCCCGAGAGGCATCAGCTCCCATTCGTAGTCGCGGCCGATGAGGGAGTAGTAGACCTGATGTGCGGCGTAGCGCGGGTGGCCGTACCTCTCCGCGATCGAGAGGGACTTCATCGCCTGCCACCCGGAGAAGTTGGAGATGCCGAGGTAGCGGACCTTCCCTGCTCGTACGAGATCGTCGAGTGTGGACAGGACTTCCTCGATCGGCGTGCCGGCGTCGAAGGCGTGCAGCTGGAACAGGTCGATGTAGTCGGTGCCGAGCCGGCGCAGGGCGTCCTCGCATGCGGTGATCAGGCGCGAGCGGGAGGAGCCCGCATCGCCTGGGCCGTCGCCCATCGGCAGGCTGGTCTTGGTGGACACGATCACATGGTCCCTGCGGCCCTTGATCGCTTCGCCCAGCACCTCCTCGGACGCACCGCCGGAGTAGACATCAGCGGTATCGAACATCGTGATCCCGGCGTCGAGGCAGATGTCCACGAGGCGGCGCGCTTCTCGCGCATCGGTGTTGCCCCAAGCGCCGAACAACGGTCCTCGGCCGCCGAAGGTGCCGGCACCGAAGCTCAGTGCGGGGACCTTTAGTCCGGACGCACCCAGCCGCCTGTATTCCATGCTGATCCTCTTTCATCGGAGGGACGACTAACGGGTCTACCATTCCGTTAGAGTGGTTCTCAACGTAGCAGGCGTGAGCAATTAACGGAACTGGAGTACCGTTATGGGGGTTGAGGGTACGGAGCCTGGGACCGTCCGCCCCGGAGGGCGCACGGCGCGGGTGCGGGCAGCAGTGCTGCAGGCGACCGGGGACACCCTGGCAGAGCAGGGATTTGCCCACCTGGACCTCGCCGACATCGCGCGCCGTGCCGAAGTGGGCAAGACGACCGTCTACCGCCGCTGGGGAACGGTGACCAGCCTGGTGGCCGACCTGCTGGTAGACATGGCCGAGCAGTCACTGCCGCGTACCGAGACCGGCTCGCTGCTCGGCGACCTCAAGGCCAACGCCCGGCTCGTGCAGCGCACCTTGGCCGACCCGCGGCAGGGAGCGCTGTTCAAAGCGGTGATCGCGGCCGCCACCTGCGAGGCGAAGACAGCCGAGGCCCTGCACCGCTTCTACGACATCCGCGTCAAGGAGTGGGCACCCTGCGTCCAGCAGGCCATCGACCGGGGGGAGGTACCTGAGGGCACCGACCCCCACGAGGTGATCCGTGCCGTCTCCGCCCCCCTCTACTACCGCCTGCTGACCACCGGCGACCGCCTCGACGAAGCCGCCGCAGACCGGGCCGCCGAGGCCGCCGAGGCGGCGGCGCGCGCGGGAGCATACCTGCAGGGCGTATGAGGTCTTGTGTGACCGGCTTCCCGCATCCGTCGCTGGGATGCGGTCGGATGTCCGGTGGCACCCAGTGCCCGGATCCGCCGACCGGTGTGCTCGATCACCGCCAACACATACAGCCACGCCCCGGACAGGGTGACTGTCTCGAAGAAGTCGCAGGCCAGTAGGGCATATTCCCAGCTGGGGTTCTCCCGCGCCATGCGCAGCACCAGGGCACCGGACTGAGTGCACCGGCGGCGGCCGTCCCGGGCGCTTGGGACGGGAGGCGGCGGCGTCCGACACGCGGTGAGGTCGCGGTGCCGGCGCAGCACGGTGCTCGGCCGAACCAGCAGCGGCACCCCCAGAGGCCCCACGCATGCCGGCGCCGCCAGAACCTGAGCACCCGCCAGACCGGCCTGGGCAACGGTGGCGGGGCTCCAAGCCGCCGCCAACCCGGGCCCTTCCTGGCCTTCCAGCCATACCGACCGAACCAGCAGAGATCCAGCAACGGGAAACCCCGCCCAGCTTCAACCACCCGGGGAAGCCCTCTGACCTGCACAAATGCAGATCAGAGGGCGAGTTGACGCAAAACTAAACGTTGAAGCGGAACTCCACCACGTCCCCGTCCCGCATCACATAATCCTTGCCCTCCATACGCGCCTTCCCCTTGGCGCGCGCCTCGGCGACCGAACCCGTCTCCACCAGGTCCTCGAAGGAGATGATCTCGGCCTTGATGAAGCCCTTCTGGAAGTCGGTGTGGATGACGCCGGCGGCCTCGGGCGCCGTGGCGCCCTTCTTGATGGTCCAGGCGCGGGATTCCTTGGGGCCGGCCGTGAGGTAGGTCTGGAGGCCGAGGGTGTTGAAGCCGACTCGGGCGAGTGTGGCGAGGCCGGGTTCTTCGGCGCCGACGGACTGGAGGAGCTCCAGGGCGTCCTCGTCGTCGAGTTCGGCGAGGTCCGCCTCCAGCTTGGCGTTCAGGAAGATCGCCTCGCCGGGGGCGACCAGGGCGCGCTGCTCGGCCTTGAAGGCCTCGTCGGTCAGTTCGTCCTCGTCGACATTGAAGACGTACAGGAACGGCTTGACGGTGAGCAGGTGCAGATCGTGGAGGAGGGCCTCCTGCTCCGAGTCCTGCTTGATGCCCGCGGCGAACAGGGTCTGTCCGGCGTTCAGGATCTCCTTGGCCGCCTCGACCGCGGCCACCTTCGGCCCGACGTCCTTCTTGATCCGCGACTCCTTCTGGAGACGCGGCAGGACCTTCTCGATGGTCTGCAGGTCCGCGAGGATCAGCTCGGTGTTGATCGTCTCGATGTCGTCCTTCGGCGAGATCCTGCCGTCGACGTGTACGACGTCCTCGTCCTTGAAGGCACGGATGACCTGGCAGATCGCGTCGGACTCACGGATGTTGGCCAGGAACTTGTTGCCCAGCCCCTCGCCCTCGCTCGCACCGCGCACGATGCCCGCGATGTCGACGAAGTCGACGGTGGCGGGGAGGATCTTCTGCGAACCGAAGATCTCGGCCAGCTTCGTCAGCCGGGCGTCGGGGACGCCGACCACGCCGACGTTCGGCTCGATCGTGGCGAACGGGTAGTTGGCCGCCAGCACGTCGTTCTTGGTCAGGGCGTTGAACAGGGTCGACTTGCCGACATTCGGCAGACCGACGATTCCGATCGTGAGCGACACGTTGCGACTTCCCGTACATGAGGTTGGTGGAGACCCGGGCGGACCGATCCACCAGTCTACGGCGTGCGGCGCCCCGGACCGGCGACGTATCGAACGCTTGGCCAAGGTCGACCAAAGCGCGTGTCCGGGAAGCCATTCCACACATAAACCGACCTAAGTTGGACCGGTGGAGCAACACAGGACGCGCCCCTCTCAGCCCAGGTCCCAGCCCCGGCCTCCGTCGCGACCGCGCAGCGACCCGCCCGTTCCCCCGCAGGCCGCGCGCGGCGGAGCCCGTACGCCCCAGCAGGGCCGACCCGGTCTGCCCCGGAGCCCGCTGCCCGTGTCCTTGCTGGTGCTCGCGGTACGCAGGATGCCGAACCCGCGGCTCACCGGGCTCGGCAGCGGTCTGTTCTGCATCGCGTCGATGTTCGCGCTCGCCTGTCTCGACCGGCTGCTCTTCGGGGCGTCCCTCGCCGTCTACGGGGTGCTGTTCCTGCCGGTCTGCGCGCTGACCGCGATCTGGGTGCGCCGGGCCGATCTCGTCACCGCGCCGATCGCCGTACCCATCGCGTTCGCCTTCGGACTGCTGCCCGTCGCCGGCAGCGACGGAGGGTTCGGGGACGGGCTGATGGGGCTGTTCACCGCCCTCGCGATGCATGCGGGCTGGCTGTACGGCGGCACGCTGATCGCCGGCCTCATCGTGACCGTCCGCAAGCTCCGCCTCATGAACCGGCGGGCGGCACAGCGCCGGGCGGCGGCCCAGCCGCCAAGGCCTCCGGCGCAGCAGAAGCCCGCGGCTCGGGCCAGGGCGCAGGCTCAGCCGCGGCGCCGCCCGGTCTGAGACCGGCCCGACGCGACCCGTCTCCTGCAGCCCGGCCCGCCCCCACATTTGTACGAGACACTCCACAGTCGTACGAGACGTCGTACGGGACGGAGGGGCAACCGCCGCTACCCCGCCTTCGCCGCCCGCATGGCCGCCCCCACGATCCCCGCGTTGTTCTGCAGCTGCGCCGGGACGATCTCCGCCTTGATGCCCTCGATCAGCGGCAGGAACTTGTGGGACTTGCGGCTGACCCCGCCTCCGACGATGAAGAGCTCGGGCGAGAAGAGCATCTCCACATGCGCGAGATACTTCTGGACGCGCCGGGCCCAGTGCTCCCAGCTCAGCTCGTGGTCGTCCTTGGCCTTGGTGGAGGCGTGCTTCTCGGCGTCGTGGCCGTGCAGTTCGAGGTGGCCCAGCTCCGTGTTCGGCACGAGGACGCCGTCGATGAAGAGCGCGCTGCCTATGCCCGTACCGAACGTGAGGACGATGACCGTGCCCTGACGGTCACGCCCCGCGCCGAAGCGCATCTCGGCCACGCCCGCCGCGTCCGCGTCGTTCAGGATCGTCACCGGAAGCCCGCCGAGGCGCTCGCTGAGCAGGGCGCGCGCGTCGACGTCTATCCAGCGCTTGTCCACATTTGCGGCCGTACGGATGGTGGAGCCGCCGGTGACCACACCCGGGAACGTCACCCCGACCGGGCCCGTCCAGCCGAAGTGGCCGACGACCTCCTTCACACCGTCGGCCACCGCGTCAGGGGTCGAGGGGTGCGGGGTGAGCACTTTGTGGCGCTCGTGCGCCAGGTCGCCCCGGTCCAGGTCCACGGGAGCGCCCTTGATCCCTGATCCACCGATGTCCACGCCGAAGATCTGCATGGGCCCACGTTACGACGTACGACTGAGAGTCACTTCTCGGCCTTGCCTTCCGGCTACTTTTCGGCCGTGCGCTCCGCGACCAGTGCCGCCGCCTCCGCGCGCAGGTCGCGGCGCAGTTCCTTGGGGAGCGAGAAGGTGATGGACTCCTCGGCGGCCTTGACGATCTCGACGTCCTCGAAGCCGCGGGTGGAGAGGAACTCCAGGACCTGCTCCACCAGCACCTCCGGCACGGACGCGCCCGAGGTCACACCGACCGTCGTGACGCCCTCCAGCCAGGCCTCGTCGATCTCGTCCGCGAAGTCCACGAGGTACGCCTCACGCGCGCCCGCGAGCTTGGCGACCTCCACGAGCCGCTTGGAGTTGGAGGAGTTGCGCGAGCCGACCACGATGACCAGGTCGGAATCGGCGCCCATCTGCTTCACGGCGAGCTGACGGTTCTGTGTGGCGTAGCAGATGTCGTCGCTGGGCGGGGCGATGAGCTGCGGGAACTTCTCCTTGAGGGCGTCGACCGTCTCCATGGTCTCGTCCACGGAGAGGGTGGTCTGGGAGAGCCAGACCACCCTGGAGGGGTCGCGGACCTCGACGTTGGCGACATCCTCGGGGCCGTCGACGAGCGTGATGTGGTCGGGCGCCTCACCGGACGTACCGATGACCTCCTCGTGGCCCTCATGACCGATCAGGAGGATGTCGAAGTCGTCCTGGGCGAACCGGACGGCTTCCTTGTGGACCTTGGTGACCAGCGGGCAGGTCGCGTCGATGGTGGCGAGCTTGCCCTGGGCGGCCTCGTCGTGGACGACGGGCGCGACACCGTGCGCCGAGAACATGACGATCGACCCCTCGGGGACCTCCTCCGTCTGCTCGACGAAAATCGCACCCTTCTTTTCCAGGGTCTGCACGACGTACTTGTTGTGGACGATCTCGTGGCGGACATAGATCGGGGCCCCGTACTGCTCGAGGGCCTTCTCGACGGCGATCACGGCGCGGTCCACACCCGCGCAGTAGCCCCGGGGGGCGGCAAGCAGGACACGGCGGCCAGTCGAAGCAGTCATGCCAACCATCGTAAGGCCGCGTCCGGCAGGCCGAAGATCCCCTGTGGACAGCCCGGCGGGGGCGCACGGTCGCCGTCCCGACCCGGCCCCCGGGCATGGAGGCGCGCCCCCCATGAACCCGCGGCCGCCCACGGCGGGAAGGGGACGGGGCGGGGGTGTCCGCCCGCAGCGGCCGGCGCGCCAACCCGAGCAACTTCTACCAGCCGACAGCTCGCGCGCCGGTCCGAGGACGGACACCCCCGTCGCGGCCCCGACCCCCGACGAACCCACAGGCGCCCCGCCCCAACCGCCGGAGGCACCCGCGTTGTCGTTCCCGGCCGTTACTCTCGGGCGCATGGCTGCGAACACGTCCGCGGACGCCCCGCTGCCCGTCGGTGAGGTGTCGCGGCTCATCGGGGGGTGGATCGACCGGCTCGGTGCCGTGTGGGTCGAGGGGCAGATCACCCAGTTGTCGCGACGGCCGGGCGCGGGCGTCGTCTTCATGACGTTGCGCGATCCGTCGTACGACATCTCCGTGAGCGTCACCTGCTACCGGCAGGTGTTCGACGCGGTGGCCGACGTGGTGAGCGAGGGCGCGCGCGTGGTGGTCCACGCGAAGCCGGAGTGGTACGCGCCCAGGGGCCAGCTCTCCCTCCGGGCTGCCGAGATAAAGCCGGTGGGTGTGGGCGAACTGCTCGCCCGCCTGGAGCAGTTGAAGAAGGCCCTCGCCAGTGAGGGCCTGTTCGCTGCCGAGCGCAAGAAGGCGCTGCCCTTTCTCCCCCAGCTCATCGGCCTCGTCTGCGGGCGGGCCTCAGCCGCCGAGCGGGACGTGCTCGAGAACGCACGGCGCCGCTGGCCCGCCGTCCGCTTCGAGGTGCGCAACGTCGCCGTGCAGGGCGTGCACGCGGTGCCCCAGGTCATCCAGGCCGTCAAGGAGCTGGACGCGCTCGACGACGTGGACGTGATCATCGTGGCGCGCGGCGGCGGCAGCGTGGAGGACCTGCTGCCGTTCTCGGACGAGCAGCTCGTACGGGCCGTCGTGTCCTGCCGTACGCCCGTGGTCTCGGCGATCGGGCACGAGCCGGACAACCCGCTGCTCGACTACGCGGCCGATCTGCGCGCGTCCACGCCCACGGACGCGGCCAAGAAGGTCGTGCCGGACGTGGGCGAGGAGTACGAGCGGGTCCAGTTCCTGCGGGACCGGGCGCGGCGCAGCGTCCTGTCCCTCATCGAGCGGGAGGAGCGCGGCCTTGCGCACGCGCTGGCCCGGCCCTCGATTGAGGATCCGCACCGCATGATCAAGGAGCGCGAGGACCAGATCGACGCGCTGCTCGACCGCGCCCGGCGCTGCCTCGGACACCTCCTCGACCGTGCCGATTCGGAGCTGTCGCACACGCACGCGCGCGTGGTGGGCCTCTCCCCCGCCGCGACCCTGCGGCGCGGCTATGCGGTCCTGCAGAAGTCCGACGGCCACGTGGTCCGCGCACCGGACGAGGTGACGGCCGAGGAGCCGCTGCGGGCGCGGGTCGCGGAGGGTGAGTTCACAGTCCGAGTGGATGCATAGGGTGGGCGCATGACCAGCAAAGTGGACGAGGCGCTCGGGTACGAGCAGGCGCGGGACGAGCTGATCGAGGTCGTACGCCGCCTGGAGGCGGGCGGCACGACCCTCGAGGAGTCCCTGGCCCTCTGGGAGCGCGGCGAGGAACTCGCCAAGGTGTGCCGGCGCTGGCTGGACGGGGCGCGCAAGCGGTTGGACGCGGCGCTGGCCGAAGAGGAGGCGGAGTCGTCGGCCGACGATGCGGCAGACGACTCCGAGTAAGCCTCAGGACGTCTTCAACGCCTCAGGCCACCTTCGGCCCCTCAGGACATCTTCAGGGCCTCGGCCATCTTCGTCAGCTTTCCGAACGACGCCGTGCCCGTCACCACCGTCGTGGAGCCCTCCTCCCGCAGGACGAGGGCGTCGTACTTCGGCCCCTCGTACCGAGTCCAGGTCCGCTCGCCGATGCGCTCGGTGACGTCCGTCTCCTCGGCGCCCTGGCCGGCCTCGTCGATGAACGTCGAGGGCTTCTGAGTGGACTGCTCGACCGCCACGTAGTCACCGTCGGGATCATGGAAGCCGAGGTGCCAGGCGTCGAAGTTGTCGCCCTCGAACCGCACCGACGTCGCCTTCCACTCCTTGGACAGGCCCTCGGGTGCCGCCACCGGATAGGTGGCCGCGCGGCGTGCTGTGAGGAGCTCCACGCGGTAATCCACCTGCTTGAGCGGGGGCTCGGAGTCGTCATGGGGAATGAAGACGTAGATGACTCCCGCGACGATTCCGATCAGGCCCAGGGAGAGCACCATGTCCCGGACCGTCTGCTTGCCTTTCATACCTGCCACGCCACCATCGTCGCAGGTGTACTGGTCTGCTCATCCGTGGGGGACCCTGCTCATTTTGTCGGACTGAGGATAGAGTCGGCCCGAACCCTCATCCGGCCGTCGTCGTATCAGAAAGGTGCGCTCCGATGACCGAGAACCATCATCACCTGCCGTCCGAGCTCGAGGTCCCGTCCGAGGCCCCCGACCGCAACCTCGCCCTGGAACTCGTCCGGGTCACCGAAGCCGCCGCGATGGCCGCGGGCCGTTGGGTCGGCCGCGGCGACAAGAACGGCGCCGACGGAGCCGCCGTACGCGCCATGCGCACCCTCGTCTCCACCGTCTCGATGAACGGCGTCGTCGTCATCGGGGAGGGTGAGAAGGACGAGGCCCCGATGCTGTTCAACGGGGAGCGCGTCGGCGACGGGACCGGCCCCGAGTGCGACATCGCCGTCGACCCGATCGACGGCACCACGCTGACCGCGAAGGGCATGACGAACGCGATCGCCGTGCTGGCCGCCGCCGACCGCGGCACCATGTTCGACCCGTCCGCCGTCTTCTACATGGACAAGCTGGTCACCGGCCCCGAGGCCGCCGACTTCGTCGACATCAACGCCCCGGTGTCCGTGAACATCCGCCGGGTCGCCAAGGCCAAGCGGTCCACGCCCGAGGACGTCACCGTCGTCATCCTCGACCGGCCGCGCCACGAGGGCATCATCAAGGAGATCCGGGAGACCGGCGCGCGCATCAAACTGATCTCCGACGGCGATGTCGCGGGCTCGATCCTCGCCCTGCGCGAGGGCACCGGCATCGATCTGCTGCTGGGCATCGGCGGCACGCCGGAGGGCATCATCTCGGCCTGCGCGGTCAAGTGCCTGGGCGGCACCATCCAGGGCAAGCTCTGGCCCAAGGACGACGAGGAGAAGCAGCGGGCCGTCGACGCGGGCCACGACCTCGACCGCGTCCTGTTCACCGACGACCTGGTCTCCGGCGAGAACGTCTTCTTCGTCGCGACCGGCATCACCGACGGCGAGCTGCTGCGCGGCGTGCGCTACCGCGCCGAGACCGCCACGACCGACTCGATCGTCATGCGCTCCAAGTCCGGCACGGTCCGCCAGATCACCTCCGAGCACCGGCTGAGCAAGCTGCGTGCCTACAGCACCATCGACTTCGACAAGGCGAAGTAGAAGCCAGAAGCAGCAGTCGTACGTACGTGAACGGCGTACGTACGTGAATGGGGCGCCCCTTGTGCGGAGGGGCGCCCCATTCACATGCCGGCTATCCGGCCGCCGCTATCTGTCCCGCCGTGGAGCGAGCCGCCTTCTTCAGTTCGAGGTCACGGCGGCGGCGTCGGGCCAGGACCACGCGGCGCTCGGCGGCGGTGAGGCCGCCCCACACTCCGTACGGCTCGGGTTGCACCAGCGCGTGTTCGCGGCACTGGACCATCACCGGGCAGCGCGCGCAGACCCGCTTTGCCGCATCCTCGCGGGACAGCCGGGCCGCTGTGGGCTCTTTTGAGGGTGCGAAGAACAGCCCGGCCTCGTCGCGGCGGCACACGGCCTCCGTATGCCACGGGGCGTCCTGGTCCCTCTCACGCACCGGAACCCCCTGGGGCGGAACGGCAGCGACCTGCAGGGACTGATGCGGCGGATGCAGCACGGTCTACTCCTGACGACGGCTTCGCGAGCGAGCGACGATGCGACAAGGCCTACCCGCTGTGCGCGCGCCTATGCACTGAGTTCCGAAGCACGGGAGTTCTTCGCAGGTCCGAGCGGGTGCGAGCGGATCAGATCGCTCCGCTTACCGCCGAGGCGCCGCCAAAACGCCGTTGAATCGCCGCCGAATTCGCGACCGTCAATGGCCCAGGTGTTTGCGCAACTTGTCGTTCACCCGGTCACCGAGCCGGTCGAGAAGATCCTCAACCACCTTGCCGCGCTTGGGTTTTGCCTCAATGCTTCCCAATATGGCCAGTCCGTCCACATAGACCACGGGTGCGTCCTGCTCACCCGAATCCAGCGTGCGCACCTCGATACTGCCGAGCACACCGCCGCCGTTGCCCCGCAGCGAGACGTTCTCCGGGACGCGGATCTCCACGCTGCCGAAGACCGAGATGGCTTTGATGACGACCTGTCGGTGCTCGAAGATCGCCTCGCTGAGGTCTATCTCGACGCTGCCGAAGATGGCGTACACGTGCGTGCGGCGGCCTATTCGCCAACGGCCCTTGCGGGTCGCGGAGCTCAGGACCGCCACCACGTTCTCGTCGGCGACCGGGGGGACCGCTCCGGGGGTGGGATGGTTCGGCGCCGGCTGGTACGCCCGCGTCGCGCCCCTGCGGTGCTCACCCGGGAGGTCCCGGACGAGCGGTTCGAGTTCGCCGACGGTCTTGGCGCGGAAGACCTCCTCGACCCGCTCGGAGTGCTCCTCCGCGGTGAGACGCCCCTCGGCGAGGGCATCGCGCAGGATGTCGGCGGTCCGGTCACGGTCGGCGTCGGAGGCGCGCAGCTCGGTCGGCGCCGGGGGCTGCCGCTCGGGCGTCTTCTCGTTGACTGCGGGGCTCTTTTGAAGGTCCACGGCAGCAGCGTACCCAAACGCGATAGATCGCGACTACCCCCTGAAGCGTCCTGTGGAAAACCGTCCGGAAAACCACCGAAGGTCAGTCCGGCACTCCAACTGAGCCTTACCTCACCAGCCCCGCCCATCGACCGCGTCCTACGCTGGTGGGCGCTGCCGACGGAGGCCAGCCGCTGCCTTTGACTAGTGAGGAATGGGCGACATGCCTGAGTTCGTCTACACCGATCTGCTCCCCCAGGGGGAGGACACCACCCCGTACCGGCTGGTGACCTCGGAAGGTGTCTCCACCTTCGAGGCCGACGGGCGCACATTCCTCAAGGTCGAGCCTCAGGCACTGCGCAAGCTCGCCGAGGAGGCCATCCACGACATCCAGCACTACCTGCGCCCGGCCCACCTGGCCCAGTTGCGCCGGATCATCGACGACCCGGAGGCGTCGAGCAACGACAAGTTCGTGGCGCTGGACCTGCTGAAGAACGCGAACATCGCCGCCGCGGGCGTGCTGCCGATGTGCCAGGACACCGGCACGGCGATCGTCATGGGCAAGCGCGGACAGAACGTGCTCACGGACGGCGGCGACGAGGCGGCCCTGTCCCGCGGCATCTACGACGCGTACCTGAACCTGAACCTGCGCTACTCGCAGATGGCCCCTCTCACGATGTGGGACGAGAAGAACACCGGCTCCAACCTCCCGGCCCAGATCGAGCTGTACGCGACGGACGGCGGCGCCTACAAGTTCCTGTTCATGGCGAAGGGCGGCGGCTCGGCCAACAAGTCGTTCCTGTACCAGGAGACGAAGGCCGTCCTGAACGAGGCCTCCATGATGAAGTTCCTGGAGGAGAAGATCCGTTCGCTGGGTACGGCCGCCTGCCCGCCGTACCACCTCGCCATCGTCGTCGGCGGTACGAGCGCCGAGTACGCCCTGAAGACCGCGAAGTACGCCTCCGCGCACTACCTGGACGAGATCCCGGCGGAGGGCTCGCCGCTCGGCCACGGCTTCCGGGACAAGGAGCTGGAGCAGAAGGTCTTCGAGCTGACGCAGCGGATCGGGATCGGGGCACAGTTCGGCGGCAAGTACTTCTGCCATGACGTACGCGTGGTCCGACTCCCCCGGCACGGTGCGTCCTGTCCGGTGGCGATCGCCGTCTCCTGTTCGGCCGACCGTCAGGCGACCGCGAAGATCACGGCGGAGGGCGTCTTCCTGGAGCAGCTGGAGACGGACCCGGCGCGGTTCCTGCCGGAGACGACGGACGAGCACCTGGAGTCGGACGGGGACGTCGTGAAGATCGACCTCAACCAGCCGATGGACGACATCCTCGCCGAGCTCACCAAGTACCCGGTGAAGACCCGGCTCTCGCTCACCGGCCCGCTCGTCGTGGCCCGGGACATCGCGCACGCCAAGATCAAGGAGCGGCTTGACGCGGGCGAGGAGATGCCGCAGTACCTGAAGGACCACCCGGTGTACTACGCGGGCCCGGCGAAGACGCCCGAGGGTTACGCGTCCGGATCCTTCGGCCCGACCACCGCCGGCCGCATGGACTCCTACGTCGAGCAGTTCCAGGCGGCGGGCGGCTCCAAGGTGATGCTGGCGAAGGGGAACCGTTCGCAGCAGGTCACCAACGCGTGTGACGCCCACGGGGGCTTCTACCTCGGCTCCATCGGCGGCCCGGCCGCCCGCCTCGCCCAGGACTGCATCAAGAAGGTCGAGGTCGTCGAATACGAGGAGCTCGGCATGGAGGCCGTCTGGAAGATCGAGGTGGAGGACTTCCCGGCGTTCATCGTGGTCGACGACAAGGGCAACGACTTCTTCCAGGATCCGGCGCCGGCTCCTACGTTCACGTCGATTCCGGTGCGGGGTCCGGGGCTGGGCTAGGTTTTTTCGCCCCCGCCGCCCCTACCCGTCCCGTCCCCGGGGTCGGCCCCGGACCCCGTTTCGGGGGCCAGCCCCCGAACCCCCGCTCCTCAAACGCCGGAGGGGCTGATTTTCCGTGGCCGAACTTTGTCAGCGCAGGCCCGCATCAATCAGCCCGTCCGGCGCTTGAGGACGAGGCCGTTCAGGCCGACAGGGGGTCTGGGGCGCAGCCCCAGCGGGGTCCAGGGGCGGAGCCCCGGGGACGGGGAATGGGCAGGGGCGGCGGGGGCGCTATACCCCCCATGACCGACTACCGCATCGAGCACGACTCCATGGGCGAAGTCCGCGTCCCCGCGGACGCCAAGTGGCGAGCCCAGACCCAGCGCGCCGTCGAGAACTTCCCCATCTCCGGCCAGCACATCGAGCGCGCGCACATCGAAGCCCTCGCCCGGATCAAGGCAGCCGCCGCCAAGGTGAACGCCGATCTCGGCGTGCTCGAGAAGGACATCGCGGAGGCCATCCAGGACGCGGCCGGTGAGGTCGCCGAGGGGCGCTGGGACGCGCAGTTCCCCGTGGACGTCTTCCAGACAGGGTCCGGCACCTCGTCCAACATGAACACGAACGAGGTCGTCGCCACCCTCGCGACGGAACGGCTCGGCAGGGACGTACACCCCAATGACCATGTGAACGCGTCGCAGTCGTCGAACGACGTCTTCCCCTCCTCCATCCACATCGCGGCCACCGCCGCCGTCACCCGCGACCTCGTCCCCGCCCTGGAGCACCTGGCAGCGTCCCTGGAGCGGAAGGCCGAGGAGTTCGCGGACGTCGTGAAGTCGGGGCGGACCCATCTCATGGACGCCACCCCGGTCACCCTCGGCCAGGAGTTCGGCGGGTACGCGGCCCAGGTCCGGTACGGGATCGAGCGGCTCAGCGCCTCGCTCCCCCGGCTCGCCGAACTGCCCCTGGGCGGAACAGCCGTGGGCACCGGCATCAACACCCCGCCCGGGTTCTCCGCCGCCGTGATCGCCGAGGTGGCGCGGACGACGGGGCTGCCGCTCACCGAGGCGCGCAACCACTTCGAGGCGCAGGGGGCGCGGGACGGGATCGTCGAGACGAGCGGGCAGCTGCGGACGATCGCGGTCGGGCTGACCAAGATCGCGAACGATCTGCGCTGGATGGCCTCCGGGCCGCGTACCGGGCTCGCCGAGATCGCTCTCCCCGATCTCCAGCCGGGCTCGTCGATCATGCCGGGCAAGGTGAATCCGGTCATTCCCGAGGCGGTGCTGATGGTCGCCGCGCAGGTGACCGGAAACGACGCCACCGTCGCCGCGGCGGGCGCGGCCGGGAACTTCGAGCTGAACGTGATGCTTCCGGTCATCGCGAAGAACGTCCTGGAGTCCGTACGCCTCCTCGCGAACGTCTCCCGGCTGCTCGCCGACCGGACCGTCGACGGGATCACCGCGAACCGTGAACGGGCCCGTGAGTACGCCGAGTCGTCGCCGTCCGTGGTGACGCCGCTCAACAAGTACATCGGCTACGAGGAGGCCGCGAAGGTGGCCAAAAAGTCCCTCTCCGAGCGCAAGACGATCCGCCAGGTCGTCCTGGAGTCCGGGTACGTCGACCGCGGCGACCTCACCCTTCAGCAGCTGGACGAGGCGCTGGATGTCCTGGGGATGACGCGGCCGTAACGTCCTGACGCGCGGCGCGCGAACCGTGACGCGCGCCGCAGCGTCGTATGCCCTGGGCACCTAAAATCCGGCCATGACAGAGGGTGGAGCGGTGGCAGACGTGCAGACGGGCGGAACGGCGGCGTTCTGGACCCCCGGGAGTCAGATCCTGTGGCGGTACCGGGAGAACGGCGGCACGCGCGTCCACATCTGCCGTCCCGTGACCGTCGTACGGGACGACGCCGAACTGCTCGCCGTATGGATGGCGCCCGGCACCCAGTGTGTGAAACCGGTGATCGCCGACGGTACGCCCGTCCATGTGGAGCCGCTGGAGTCCCGCTACACCAGGCCGCGGACCGTACAGCTCGACCGCTGGTTCGGCACGGGTGTGCTGAAGCTGGCGCGGCCCGGTGAGCCGTGGTCGGTGTGGCTGTTCTGGGAGCCCGGCTGGCGGTTCAAGAACTGGTACGTGAATTTGGAGGAACCGCTGGTCAGATGGGCGGGTGGGGTCGACTCCGAGGACCATTTCCTGGACATCAGCGTGTATCCGGACCGGACCTGGGGCTGGCGCGACGAGGACGAGTTCGCGCAGGCTCAGCGGGACGGTCTGATGAATCGGCGACTGGCCGAAGACGTACGGGAGGCGGGACGGTCCGCGGTGGAGGTGATCCGCGCCTGGGGCCCGCCGTTCTCGGACGGCTGGCAGCACTGGCGCCCGGATCCGGCCTGGTCCGTACCGTCCTTGCCGGAAGACTGGGACCGTACGCCCACCCACGTGTCCACATGAGACCCTTGTTGCGCCCCCGTGGTACAACCGTAGGATCGTCCTCCGCAACAGCTGCACAGCAGCAACAACTCCCGCGGCATGCGCTGGGCTTGACCAAACGTCACCGAGGGGCGGCAGGACGTGAGCGAGGGGTACGAGGGGTACGGTCGTACGGCTGGGAAGCGGCCGGACGGGCTGTCCCTGTCGGCGTCGCCGGCCGGGCCCGGCTCTGAGAGGCTGTCTGAGCACGCGGGAATTCCGTTCCTGGGACACGTAATCCGGGTATCGGCATTCCTGCGGGACGAACCGCACGCATGGCGCGCAGCCCCGGACGGATGGATTCGACACGCGTGACGGAGCACTCCAACTCCCACGAGGGCCACCAGCCAGGAGCTGCCGGGCCCACCGCCCCCGCGGACCCCCGCGGGGCGCTGCTGCATACCCCGGAGCCGCCGCTCCAGGGCTCTCCGGCTCTACCGGCGCAGGGCCCCCTGGGCTCCCCCGCACCCTCCGAAGCCCGCTGCGCCGCCACCGGTACGCCCGCGGGCAGCCACGGCACACCCGCTCCCTCCGACGGTCACGGCCCGGCCGGGACGCCCGCGCCCGCCGGTCCCGAGCACTCCCAGCCGTCGGCCACCGAACCGGATCCGCACCGGCCGCGCCCGGTGCCGGAGTCCATTCCGGCGCAGCCGAATACGCAGGCGCCCGTCGGCCCAGACCGCCGTAAGGGGCAGGGCCCGGCGCCCGGTACGCCCATGCCCATGCGGCGTGACGGCGACCGGCTGCGTTTCGTGGGAGCCGCGACGAGGCGGATCGCCCGCGGTATAGACCTCGACGAGATCGTGATGGGCCTGTGCCGGGCCACCGTGCCGACCTACTCGGACGCGATCCTCGTCTATCTGCGCGATCCGCTGCCGGTCGGCGACGAGCGGCCCACCGGGCCCGTCGTACTGCGGCTGCGGCGTACGGACCGGATCCCGGAGGACCGGGAGACCGAGGGCTTCCTGCTGCCCGCGCTCCAGTCCGAGCCCGACCTCGGGGCGACCTCCGAGCTGTGCGAGGTGCGGCCCGGTGGCGCCCTCGCCGAGGTGCTGCGCGGCGTACGGCCCGTCTTCGCGGACGCGCCCGCCGCCCGCGCCGCGCTGCCCGAGCTGATCGGCGAGGAGCTGACGGTGCCGGGCGGCCAGCGCGCGATCCTCGCCCCGCTGCGCGGCCGCAGGCGTGTGATCGGCGCGGCGCTCTTCCTGCGCCGCCCGGACCGGCCGGCCTTCGAGGCCGACGATCTGCTCGTCGCGGCCCAGCTCGCCACGCACAGCGCGCTCGGCATCGACAAGGCGGTGCTGTACGGCCGCGAGGCGTACATCGCCGACGAGTTGCAGCGCACGATGCTGCCCGAGACGCTGCCGCGACCGACGGGTGTGCGGCTCGCCTCGCGCTACCTCCCGGCGGCCGAGACGGCCCGGGTCGGCGGCGACTGGTACGACGCGATTCCGCTGCCAGGCAGCCGGGTCGCCCTCGTCGTCGGTGACGTGATGGGCCACTCCATGACCTCGGCGGCCATCATGGGCCAGCTGCGCACGACCGCGCAGACCCTCGCCGGGCTCGACCTGCCGCCGCAGGAGGTCCTGCACCACCTCGACGAGCAGGCCCAGCGGCTGGGCACGGACCGCATGGCGACCTGTCTGTACGCCGTGTACGACCCGGTCGCGCACCGGATCACCATCGCCAACGCCGGCCATCCCCCGCCGGTCCTGCTGCACCTGGGCGGCCGGGCCGAGGTGCTGCGGGTGCCGCCGGGCGCCCCCATCGGCGTAGGAGGTGTGGACTTCGAGGCGGTCGAGCTGGACGCGCCCGCCGGGGCCACGCTGCTGCTCTACACCGACGGTCTTGTGGAGTCCCGGCTGCGTGATGTGTGGACCGGGATAGAGCAGCTGCGGGAAAAGCTGGCCGCCACCGCCCAGTTGACGGGTGCGGACCATTCGCCGCCGCTCGAGGCGCTGTGCGACGAGGTGCTCGACATGCTCGGCCCGGGCGACCGGGACGACGACATCGCGCTGCTCGCCGCCCGCTTCGACGGCATCGCGCCCAGCGATGTCGCGGTCTGGCATCTGGACCCCGAGGAGACGGCGCCGGGCAAGGCCAGGCGCCTCGCCCGGCGCGCGCTGTCCCGTTGGGACATGGAGGACATGAGCGACTCCGTGGAGCTGCTCGTCAGCGAGGTCGTCACCAACGCCGTGCGCTACGCCTCACGGCCCGTCTCGCTGCGCCTGCTGCGCACGGACGTACTGCGCTGCGAGGTCGGCGACGACGTACCGCAGCTGCCGCGGCTGCGCCAGGCGCGCGCCACGGACGAGGGCGGGCGCGGGCTGTACCTGGTGAACAAGCTGGCCAGGCGGTGGGGCGCGACCCGGCTCAGTACCGGCAAGGTCGTCTGGTTCGAGCTGAACCGGGGATAAAACCGAGGACAAGCAGAAGACAAGCAGAAGCCCGCGCCCCTCGAGCTCGAGGGGCGCGGGCTTCTGTCTCACTGCTGCGGGTCAACCGGGCCCGCGTCGTCGCCGCCGCCGCCGTCCCCGCCCTCTGGTGGCTCGATCGGGTCCGCCGTCGGATCGTCCGTGGGCTCCTCCGGCGTCGTCGGCTCCTCTGTGGGCTCCGTCGGCTCGTCCGTGGGCTCCTCCGGCGGCTCCTTCGTCGTCGGCTCCTCCTGGGGCGGGGGCTTCGTCGTGGGCTCCTGCGTCGTCGGCTCCTCCGTCGGCTCCGGCGGCGGCGGGGTGAACGTCGGCTGGACGCCCGAGCCCTGCTTGGTCTCCAGGTCGAACTTGCTGACGTCGCCCATCGCGTTGAAGGTGTACGCCGCCCAGATCTGAGCGGGGTAACTACCGCCGGCGACCCGGCCCTTGCCCGGCAGGAGGCCGGTGGCGCCCTGCAGCGTGACCTGCGGGTGCGGGGGCTTGTCGTCCTCGCCGAACATGCCGACCGAGGTGACCAGGTTCGGTGTGTAGCCGGTGAACCAGGCCGACCTGTTCTTGTCGGACGTACCGGTCTTGCCCGCGACCTGCTGGCCGTCGCGGGCCGGGTTGTCGCGCACCGAGGTCCGGGCCGTACCGTCGTCGACCACGCCGGTGAGTACCGAGCTGACCGTGTCGGCAGCCTCGCGGCTGATGACCGAGTCGCCGATCGCGTCCGGGATCTTGACCGTGTAATCCTTGTGTTCGACCGACTTGATCATGGACGGGGTGACCTTCTCGCCGTGGTTGGCGAGGGTCGCGTACACCCCGGCCATCTCCATCGGGCTCGCGCCCATCGAACCGAGGGTCTGCGCGGGCACGGCCTGCAGGTCCGCGGTGTCCATGCCGAGATCGCCCGCGGTCTTCATGACCTGTTCCATGCCGACGTCGACGCCCATCTGCGCGAAGACGGAGTTGATGGACTTGTTCATCGCCGTCTGCACGGTGACGTCGCCGTAGTCGACGTCGTCCTCGTTCGGCGGTGAGAATCCGACCTTCTTGCCGTTGTCCGTGACGGGGCGTTTGCTGGTGCCGTCGTAGATGGTGTCCGCCGTGATCGGTATGCCGTCCTGCGTCTCGGCTTCCTTGTCCACGGCTGCGGCGAGGATCACCGGCTTGAAGGTGGAGGCGGGCTGGTAGTCGGTGCGGGTCGCGTTGTTCGTGTAGTGCTTGAAGTAGTCGACGCCGCCGTACATCGCGACGACCCTGCCGGTCTTCGGGTCGACGGAGACGGCTCCGGCCTGGACGTCGGCGTCGACCTTGCGCTTCTTGCCGTCGAGCTTGCTGGTGAGCTGCGTCTTGACGGCCTTCTCGAGCTGCGCCTGCTTCTTCTTGTCGATGTTCAGCGTGATGGTCCAGCCGCCCGCGGTGACCAGCCTCTCGGCCTCCTCCGCGTCGGCGGCCTTGCCCTGGGCGACGAGCTGCTTCTGCAGCGCCCTGTTGGCCGCGTCCCACAGATAGCCGTTCTGCCCCTCCAGACCCGGCGCGCCCTTCGGATCCTTGGGCTCGGGGAACTTCATGTCGTCGCGCTTGGCGGGGTCGAGCCAGTTCTCCTCGACCATGTTGTTCAGTACGTACTCCCAGCGCTGCTTGACGAGTTCCCTGCCGGTGTCCGTCGCGACCGCCCAGTCGTACTGGCTCGGGGCCTGCAACACCGCGGCGAGATAGGCGCCCTGTTCCACCGTCAGTTTGCTTGCGTCGACGCGGTAGTACGCCTGGGCCGCGGCCTGGATGCCGTACGCGGCGCGGCCGTAGTAGCTGGTGTTCATATAGCCCGCGAGGATGTCGTCCTTGGACGTCGTGCGGTCCACCTTCAGCGAGATGACCAGTTCCTCGAGCTTGCGGGTGATGGTCTGGTCCTGCTCGAGGTAGTAGTTCTTGACGTACTGCTGGGTGATCGTCGAACCACCCTGCTTGCCCTTGCCGGAGAGGGTGTTGAAGAGACCGCGAGCGGTGCCCTTGAAGTCGACGCCGGGGTCTTGGTAGAAGGACTTGTTCTCGGCGGCAACGAAGGCGAACCGAACCTTCTTGGGGATCTGATCAAAGTCGACTATCTCGCGGTTCACCTCTCCGGTGCGGGCAAGGATCGTGCCGTCGCTGTACTGGTAGACGTTGCTCTGTTGCCGCGCCGCCGCCGCGGCCTTGCTGCCCTCGGGCACGTCGATCATCAGGTACATCACGACGAAGGCGGCCATACCGAGCAGGCAGAGGCCGAAGAACGAGCCCAGGACCTTCTTCCAGCTGAAGAACCGGCGTATGCCGCTCCGCTCGGCGGAGCGCTTCGGGGCAGCGCGGCGGCGGCCACCGCCCTGCCGCGCCCGTCTCTCTTCCGCTCTTCCCATGGGTCCGATCCGCTCCGCTTCGCCTTCAGTGTCCGTTCAACTCACGCGTCACACAGGTTCGCCATTCAAGTCAGCTCAGCAAACTAACACCACGCGTCGTGACATAGGACCGCCGATCCGGTCTTTTCCGGACGTGACGATGAGCACTCAGTCTCATGGGAACCGACTCACAGGAGCGCCGGAGGGTTGCCCGGACCTCGCCGACTACTGGAACGGCCAGCAGTAAGAGCTTGCTCTTTGTCATGATCCATTCATAAGATCAGCACACTTGATCGACTTCGACCGATCTGTCCAGACACAGGAAGGCCTATGATGCCGAGAATTTCGCGCCGCATCTCCATACCCGTTGTCACCGCCGCTATGACGTTCGCAGGGCTGGCCGTGACCGCCACTCCCGCCCACGCCTACACCTTCTGCACCGACACCCAGCATCGGGAGTTCCCCACATCTGGCTACAACACCGATGTCTACGTGAAGATCTGCGTCCAGAACGGCTACGACGGCGACAGACAGTATCGCCGGGCAATAGCCCAGGGATACTGGCAGGACGGCGGCGGCGCCCGGAAGTTCGACAACTTCGATGTCGTGATACGCCTCGAGCACTTCCAAGAGACCTTCAGGACCAAGACCTGCGACATCACCTCGGAGATCAACCAGCACGAAGCCCTCAACCTCCAGTGCACCACTGGCAAGTTCTATGACAACTCGAACTCTGGTAACTGGACGGGCGACGGAAAGATCAATTTCAACCTCGACGCCGACGGCAATGGCGGCAGCACCTGGCAACTGGCCGGGTCGCCCCGTGGAAACTGACCAGAGGTCCCGCACTCTGGCACGCCCGCAGTCTCGAAGGTGAAGCACCTGCACTCCGGCCAGGGATAGTCGATAGCCAGCGCGAAGCAACGGCCCAGCCGGTTGCCGCAGCAGCGAAAATAGATGTTGCGGCAGCCAGATCCGCTGCCAGATGACGCGCTTGTCCGGCAGGCAGGTACGGCTTCCCCCCCGCGCTGGGCGCTCACCAAGGGAGGCGCCTGCCCGTCGGGCCGACCCGGTCGCCCACCGAGGGCGCCCCGCACCGCGGAGAGGCCCGAGGAGTAGGCACCCGACTCCCGAGCCACGCAGCAGAACCGTGACAATCGGCCCCGACCTGCACTCCCGTACGCCCTGCCGCAGTCTACACACGGCACGTATACACGCGGTGTATACGTCGTGTGTAGAGTGCTCCGCATGTCCATCGGTCACACCCTTCTGGGGCTCCTGGAGTCGGGACCGCGTCACGGTTACGACCTGAAGCGGGCCTTCGACGAGAAGTTCGGTCACGACCGGCCGCTGCACTACGGCCAGGTCTACTCGACGATGTCGCGGCTGTTGAAGAACGGCCTCGTGGAGGTCGATGGGGTAGAGGCGGGCGGCGGCCCCGAGCGGAAGCGGTACGCGATCACCGAGGCGGGCGTCACCGACGTCCAGCGGTGGCTCGCGACCCCGGAGAAGCCGGAGCCGTACCTCCAGTCGACCCTCTACACCAAGGTCGTCCTCGCGCTGCTCACGCACCGGAACGCGGCCGAGATCCTCGACGCGCAGCGCTCCGAGCATCTGCGCATGATGCGGATCCTCACCGACCGCAAACGCAAGGGCGATCTCGCCGACCAGCTGATCTGCGACCACGCGCTCTTCCACCTCGAGGCCGACCTGCGGTGGCTGGAACTCACCGCCGCCCGCCTCGAAAAGCTCGCCGAGGCGGTGATCCGATGACCCCCGAGGGTTCCCTGCTCGCCGCCGTCGACCTGCGGAAGACGTACGGTCCGACCACCGCGCTCGACGGCGCGGAGTTCTCCATCCACCCCGGCGAGATCGTCGCGGTGATGGGCCCGTCCGGCTCCGGCAAGTCGACCCTTCTGCACTGTCTCGCTGGCATCGTGACGCCCGACTCGGGCTCGATCACGTACGACGGCCGTGAGATGGCGACGATGAACGACACCCAGCGCAGCGCGCTCCGGCGCTCGGAGTTCGGCTTCGTCTTCCAGTTCGGCCAGCTCGTCCCCGAGTTGACCTGCGTGGAGAACGTCGCCCTGCCGCTGCGCCTGAACGGCGGCAACCGCAAGTCGGCCGAGCGCACCGCCCTGCAGTGGATGGAGCGCCTTGAGGTCGACGACCTCAAGGGCAAGCGGCCCGGCGAGGTCTCCGGCGGCCAGGGCCAGCGCGTCGCCGTCGCCCGCGCGCTGGTCACCAGCCCGCGCGTCCTGTTCGCCGATGAGCCCACCGGCGCGCTCGACTCCCTCAACGGCGAGCGCGTGATGGACCTGCTCACGGACGCCGCCCGGTCCGCCAACGCCGCCATCGTCCTCGTCACGCACGAGGCGCGGGTCGCCGCGTACTCGGACCGCGAGATCGTCGTACGGGACGGGAAGTCGCGGGACATGGAGCGCGTCGTATGAATTCCCACCCGTCTCCCACCACCACCCCAACCGAGGCGCTTCGCGCCGCCCCTTCTTATTCGCAGTGGACGAGGGACCTGGGCATGGGGGTCCGGTTCGCGTTCGCCGGGGGCCGCGAGGGCTGGGTCCGGGTCCTGCTGACGGGGGTCGGCGTCGGGCTCGGGGTGGCGCTGTTGCTGCTGACGACGGCGCTGCCGAGCGCGCTGGACGCCCGGAGCGGCCGGGAGGCCGCCCGGTCGGACATCAACTACGGCGGGGAGGAAATACCGAAGGCGGACAACACTCTGCTGGCCGCCGCCAGCGGTACGACCTTCCGTGACAAGAGCATCCGCGGGCGGGACGTGCAGCCCGAGGGTCCGAAGGCGCCGCTGCCGCCGGGCGTCGAGAAGTTCCCGGCGGTCGGCGAGATGGTGGTCTCCCCCGCGCTGAAGAAGCTCCTCGGCTCCGACGAGGGGAAGCTGCTGCGGGAGCGGCTGCCGCAGAAGATCGTCGGGACCATCGGGGAGCGCGGGCTGATCGACCCGACCGACCTCGCCTTCTACCGGGGCGGGAAGGGGCTCGCGGCGCAGCTGACCAACGGCGGTGTGGTACGGATCGATGAGTACGGGCGGCAGGGCTCGGAATCGGAGCCGCTGGATCCCGTCCTGCTCCTGCTGATCCTCGTCGTCTTCGTGGCGCTGCTGATGCCGGTCGGTGTGTTCATCGCCGCGGCCGTGCGGTTCGGCGGCGAGCGGCGGGACCGTCGGCTCGCGGCACTGCGGCTGGTCGGCTCCGACAGCCGGATGACCAAGCGGGTGGCGGCGGGCGAGGCGCTCGCGGGGGCCGCCCTCGGGCTGGTCCTAGGCACGGGCTTCTTCCTGATCGGCCGTGAGATCGCGGGCGCCATGGAGGTGTTCGACGTCAGCATCTTCCCGAGCGACCTCAACCCGTCGCCCGCGCTGGCCCTGCTGGTCGCCCTCCTCGTGCCGGCGGCCGCGGTGCTGGTCACGCTGCTCGCGCTGCGGGGCGTCGTCATCGAGCCGCTGGGTGTCGTCCGTACGGCGAAGCCCCCGCGGCGCCGGCTGTGGTGGCGGCTGCTGCTGCCGCTGGCCGGGCTGGCGATGCTCTACCCGATGATCGGCCAGGGCCGTGACGGCGGGGACTTCAACCAGTACCTCGTCATCGGCGGTGTGATGCTGCTGCTCGTCGGTGTGACTGCGCTGCTGCCGTGGATCGTCGAGACGACCGTCGGCAAGCTCGGCTCGGGCGGCATCGCCTGGCAACTGGCCGTGCGCAGGCTCCAGTTGAGCAGCGGCACGGCGGCCCGCATGGTCAACGGCATCGCGGTCGCGGTGGCCGGGGCGATCGCGCTGCAGATGCTGTTCGCCGGGGTCGAGGGCGACTACACCCAGTCGACGGGCAAGGATGTCACCCGGGCGCAGATGCAGGTGAGCCTGCCGGACGGGGTGAGCCTCGCGCAGTCCGCGGCGAAGTTCCGGGACACCGACGGGGTGCGCAAGGTCTACGCGTACGACGAGGGATTCGTCGGCGAGAGGCCCATGGATCCCGAGCTCAACTCCTCGGTCACCGTGGGCGACTGCGCCGCGCTGCGCGAAGTGGCGAGCCTGCCTTCATGCCGTGACGGTGACATCTTCGCCGTGCAGGGCGCCGAGAACGACGAGAACAAGGTCGACAACGGCGTGAGCACGGAGGAGCTGGCAAAGCCCGGCCGCACGGTGTACTTCGACTCGGGGTACGCGGACGGGCCCAAGACCACACCGCTCCCCTGGACCCTGCCGTCGACGATGAAGAAGGCTCAGGCGCGCGTCCACATGACCGGATCGCAGCGGGACGGCCTCATGGTCACCCCCAAGGCGCTGCCCGCGGGCGCCGTGCCCGGCCTGAGCGGCCAGATCTACCTCAATCTCAACGAGTCCGTGCCGGACGTCCATGACCTGGTCCGGAACACGGCGGCCACGATCGACCCGATCAACGAGCCGATGATGTGGTTCTCCACCGAGACCTCCGACCGCTACGACTCCATCCGCACCGGCCTGTTCGTCGGCGCCGCCTGTGTCCTGGCGCTGATCGGCGCGAGCCTGCTGGTGTCGCAGCTGGAGCAGTTGCGGGAGCGCAAGAAGCTGCTGTCGGCGCTGGTCGCCTTCGGCACCCGGCGCCGCACGCTGAGCCTGTCGGTGCTGTGGCAGACCGCGATCCCGGTCGCACTGGGCCTGGTCCTCGCCTCGGCGGTGGGCCTGACGCTCGGCGCGGTCCTGCTGAAGATGGCGAGCACCCCGATACGTGTCGACTGGTCGAGCGTCCTCGCGATGACGGGCATCGGCGCGGGAGTGGTCCTCTTGGTGACCCTCTTCAGCCTGCCGCCGCTGCTGCGGCTGATGCGGCCGGAGGGCTTGCGCACGGAGTGAGATAGGGGGCTCCGCCCCCTATGACCCCCGCTCCTCAAACGCCGGAGGAGCTTGAGGACACCCTGCCGGAGGGGCTGAACCCAGCCCCTCCGGCATAGTGTTGCCGCATGGCTCTCGAGGCGCTGAAGTCCGCCATTCCCGACTACGCCAAGGATCTGCGGCGGAACCTCGACTCCGTGATCGGCGACAGCCCGCTGCCCGAGCAGCGGCTCTGGGGCACGGTGCTGGCCTGCGCGATCGCCTCGCGCTCGCCCCGTGTGCTGTGTGAGCTGGCCGAGGACGCCTCGGCGAAGCTTTCTCCCGAGGCGTATACGGCCGCCAAGTCCGCCGCCGCGACCATGGCGATGACCAACGTCTTCCACCGCACCCGGCATCTGCTCTCCGACCCGGAGTACAAGAACCTGCGCGCCGGCCTCCGTACGAACGTCCTCGGTCACCCGGGGGTCGACAGGACGGACCACGAGTTCTGGTGCCTCGCCGTGTCCGCCGTCAACGGCTGCGGCGACTGCCTCGACTCCCACGAGCGGGCGCTTCGCAGGGCGGGAGTCGACCGCGGGACGATCCAGGAGGCGTTCAAGATCGCCGCGGTGATCTATGCCGTGGCGGTCACGCTGGACGCGGAGGCGGTACTGGCGGAGTAGCCCTGCGGCAAGAGGGCTACTCCGCTCGCGGCGGCTCCGAAGGCGGCGCCTCCGCCGAGGCCGCAGCCGGAGTCGGAGTAGGAGTCGGCGGCCCCGCCCCGGGTGCCGCGTCCGTCGCCGTCGCCCCGTGCGGCGCCGGAGAGTGCCGTAGAGAAGCATCGCGGGAGTGCGCGCGCAGATAGCCGACCACCGTGTTCGTCACGGCGACCAGCGGCACCGCCACCACCGCGCCGCCGATCCCCGCGACCAGGCCGCCCGCCGCGACGGCCAGCACCACCGCGAGGGGATGGACACGGACCGCGCGGCCCAGGATGAAGGGCTGGAGGATATGGCCCTCGATCTGCTGGACCGCCAGGACGACGGCCAGGGTCATGACCCCGGTGAAGACGCCCTGTGTCACCAGCGCGACCACCACCGCAAGGGCACCCGACACGACCGCGCCCACGAGCGGGATGAAGGAGAACAGGAAGATGAACACGGCGAGCGGAACGGCCATCGGGACATCGAGGAAGAAGATGCCGAGACCGATGAACACGGCGTCGATCAGGGCCACCAGCACCGTGCCGCGGACGTAGGCGGTGAGCGTCCGCCATGCGCGCGGGCCCGCGCCCGCGACGCCAGGACGGGCGGCGGCCGGGACGAGCTTGAGCGACCACTGCCAGATGCGCTTGCCGTCGTAGAGCAGGAACAGCGTAGAGAACATCGTCAGCAGGATGCCGGTCAGCGCCTCCACGATGACCGTGACGCCCTCCAGGCCCGCCGAGGTGATCTCGTCGGTGTTCGCGCTGATCGCCTCACGCAGGTTCTTGGCGATGTCGTTGATCTGGTCCTCGGTGACATGGAACGGGCTGTTGAGCAGCCAGCGGCGCAGCTCGTCGATGCCGTCCTGGATCTCGTCGGAGAGGTTGTCGATGTTCTCCATGACCTGCCAGGTCACGAACCATCCGATGAGCCCGATGATGACGAAGCCGAGGACCGCGGTGAGCGCGGTGGCGAGCCCGCGCGGCACCCCGTACCGCTGCAGACGGGCCACCGTGGGCTGGAGCAGCGCGGTGATGAGCAGCGCGGCCACGAAGGCGAGGACGACGAGCTGTACGGCGCTGATGATCCGCATCAGCACCCAGAGGGTGCCCGCGAGAACGAGCAGCCGCCAGCCGGCCTCGGCGGCGACCCGCATCCCCCACGGCACGGCCGCGGCGGGATCGGGGCGGGGAGGGGCGACGGCAGGGGCGTACGGCGGCGGGGGCGGCACGTGATCGGGAGCGGCCGGCCCGGAGTCCTCCTGGACGTCCTTCTCGGCCTCGGCGCGACGCCGCTCCTCCAACCGCTCTCCCATGCGGGTGAAACCGGCACCGACCCGACCGAGCCACCCTGGCACTCGCGACATGATCCGTCCTCTTCCCCCTAAGCCACCCACCACTCCCCCCTGGAGTTGTCGCGTCCGACCGTACATGCGGAAAGCCCCTCACCGAAGGACGGTGAGGGGCTCCGCGAGGTTGAGCGGCGAGTGGGTCAGTACCAGTTGTTGGCCTGCCAGAATTCCCAGGCCCCGCACGGGCTGCCGTACCGGCCTTCCATGTAGTTGAGACCCCACTTGATCTGGGTGGCCGGATTGGTCGCCCAGTCGGCGCCGGCCGAGGACATCTTGGAACCCGGCAGCGCCTGCATGAGGCCATAGGCGTCGGAGGTGGGGTTGTCGGCCCGGTAGTTCCAGTCGGACTCGTGGTCGACGATGGCGCTGAAGCACTGGAACTGGCCCGCGGGGACAATCTGCCGCGCCATCGCCTGGATGTCCGCGACGGAGTACGACTTCTGGGGCGCGAAGCTGGACGGGTCACGCGTCGCGGAGCGGCTGGCAGCTTCCTGCCTGGCCTTCTCGCGCTCCTTCGCCTCCTGCGCGGCCTTCTCGGCGGCCTTCTGCTTGGCCACCGCGTTCTCGGCGGCCTTCTTGCGCGCGGCTGCCTCGGCGTCCTTCTTGGCGGTGGTGTCCGCCGCGATGGCCTGAGAGTCCGCCTGCTGTGTCAGGGACGCGGTCTGCACCTGGGCCTGCTGGCCCGCGGGGAGGTCCGCGAGGAGCGTCGAGTCGCCGACGAGCGCCTCGGCGTCCTCGGACGGGGTCTGCACGGTACTACCCGAGGCAACACCGACGACACAGCCGACAGTGGTGACCGCGGTGGCCGAGGCCACTGCGAATCCCCGGACCGAGATCCGGCTCACACGGTTTCCTTCCAGCATCGCCCGCCGTGGTGACCCTGGCAGACGCAATCGTGCCCCTGACACTGGCCTCCCAACTGCGGGGTCACGGGAGGCACGGGCCCGGTGGGCAACTCCCTTGCGGGGAGCGCCGCGAGGTACTCGGGCGGCATACGACGACTGTATGGAGTTCTGGGGGTTCTGCTGTGGTGCCGTACCGCTGGGGGTACCGGTGTGTCGTATGCGGGGCCTGACAGGACTGAGACTCTGCCGTAACCCGATAGTGGGAGGCAATTCTGTGCCGCGTGTGAAAGCTCACACCTCGTTTGCCCCAGGAGATTTCGGAAAGCGGCACACGCCGAGGCGCCGCCCAGCTAGGCTCACTGCCTTTACTGGACGGCGCCAACTAGCGCGTAACCGCTATGAAGTTGAGCACTTCGGTCAGACCTGCCCGTCCTCCAGCATTTCCGTCACCAGTGCCGCAATCTGGGACCTCTCGGACCGGGTGAGGGTCACGTGCGCGAAGAGCGGATGACCCTTCAGCTTCTCGATGACGGCCACGACTCCGTCGTACCGGCCGACCCTGAGATTGTCCCGCTGGGCCACGTCATGAGTCAGAACGACCCGTGAATTCGCGCCGATCCGGGACAGAACGGTCAACAGGACGTTCCGTTCCAGGGATTGGGCCTCGTCCACGATCACGAACGCGTCGTGGAGAGAACGGCCGCGGATGTGCGTGAGCGGAAGGACCTCCAGCATGCCGCGCGCGGTGACCTCTTCGATGACCTCGCGCGAGGTGACCGCCGACAGTGTGTCGAAGACCGCCTGCGCCCAGGGGCTCATCTTCTCGGACTCGGAGCCCGGCAGATAACCGAGCTCCTGCCCGCCCACCGCGTACAACGGCCGGAAGACCATCACCTTCTGGTGCTGACGGCGTTCGAGCACGGCCTCCAGTCCCGCGCACAGCGCCAGCGCCGACTTGCCGGTGCCGGCCCGGCCGCCCATCGACACGATCCCGACGTCCTGGTCGAGCAGCAGATCCAGCGCTATACGCTGCTCCGCGCTGCGCCCCTTGATGCCGAAGGCCTCCCGGTCGCCGCGTACGAGACGGACGTTGCCCTCGGGCGTCACGCGTCCCAGGGCCTTGCCGCGCTCGGACTGGATCGTCAGGCCCGTGTGCACCGGGTACCCGGACGCCTCGGGGACGTACAGGCTCTCCTGGTCGAAGAGGAGGTCCACCTGCTCGCCGGCGAGCGTCAGTTCGGACATTCCGGTCCAGCCGGAGGAGCCCGTGATGGCGAGCTCCGCGCGGTACTCCTCGGCAAGGAGCCCCACGGACGAGGCTTTGATCCTCAGCGGCAGGTCCTTCGACACCACCGTGACATCGAACCCCTCGGCCTGCAGATTGCGGGCGACCGCGAGGATGCGGGAGTCGTTGTCCCCCAGGCGGTAGCCGCTGGGCAGCACACTGGGGTCCGAGTGATTGAGCTCGACACGTACGGTCCCGCCCATCTCCCCTGTGGGGATGGGGGCATCGAGACGGCCGTACTTCACCCGGTAGTCGTCGAGCAGACGCAGGGCCTGCCGGGCGAAGTAACCGAGTTCGGGATGGTGCCGCTTGGCCTCCAATTCCGTGACCACCACGATCGGAAGCACGACTTCATGCTCGTCGAAGCGGTTCAGGGCGTGCGGGTCGGCCAGCAGGACGCTGGTGTCGAGAACATAGGTGCGCCGGTCTGGCATACGGCGCTTTGTGCTGGTCACCACGGAAGGACGTACCCCCTCGGATGAGGTCGGGGAGCGACGGAGGAAATCTGGACCGGTCTCGGGCACCGATGCACGGGCCGAGAACCGGCCCTCCGCTTCGTCCGTACTGACCGCACGGTCGGGCTGGTGCAAAGGGCCTCCCGGGCGGACGGCCCCGTGCCGTCCGCTGAGATACGACACCCGTGGTTCGGGTGTCGACCTGGAGGGCTTATGCCCTGGATGAGGCGCGGCCATGCCACGGCATGTGACGGCGAGCGCGTTAACTCCAGATGACATACGTCACTGAGTACGCCACTGACTACGCCGCTGATGAGCGAGAACTCACCCGGCGAGTGAGCCGAAGGGGCGCGACGGTGTCGAGAGACCGAACGCGCGGAGGCCCGACGAAGGAGGGTCGAGCACGATCGGGCTCTCGACACCGGCTGCAGCGCCCCGGAGGCGAACCGAGCCTCAAAAAAGGAGGGCCTAGCCTCCGTAGCGGCGGTGTCGCGCCGCGTAGTCACGTAGGGCGCGCAGGAAGTCGACCTTGCGGAAGGCCGGCCAGAAGACCTCGCAGAAGTAGTACTCGGAATGCGCGGTCTGCCAGAGCATGAATCCGGACAGCCGCTGTTCGCCGCTGGTGCGGATCACGAGGTCGGGGTCGGGCTGGTCGCTGGTGTAGAGGTGCTTGCCGATCATGTCGACGTCGACGCTCTCGGCGAGCTGCTCCATGGAGGTGCCCTTGTCCGCGTGGTCGAGAAGCATCGAGCGGACGGCGTCGGCGATCTCCTGACGGCCGCCGTAGCCGATGGCGACGTTCACCACTATCCCCTCGACATGGGCCGTGGACTGCTCGGCCTCCTTGAGGGCGGTCTGCACATGCGAGGGCAGGAGGTCCGGCGTACCGACGTGGTGGACGCGCCAGCGGCCGTCGGCGGCGAGGGTGCGGACGACGTTCTCGATGATCCCGAACAGCGGGACCAGCTCTTCCTGCGGCCGGTCGAAGTTGTCCGTGGACAGCAGCCAGAGGGTGACACGCTCGACATCGGTCTCGGAACACCAGCCGAGGAACTCCTCGATCTTGTCCGCGCCCGCACGGTGCCCCTGGGCAGTGGTGCTCCCGGCCGCCTTCGCCCAGCGCCGGTTGCCGTCCATGATGACCCCGATGTGCTTGGGCACCTGGTCGTGGTCGAGGTGGACCTCCACCCTGCGTGCGTAGACCCTGAGCAGCAAGCGGCGCAGGTTGTCGCGCAGGTTCACGTTATTAGTCAGCCCCTCCGTGCAGATGGCGATCCCCCGAGGGCGACACCCTACCGCTGTGGAGGGCCGGGGGCCCCTTGGGTGCAAGGGCTGTGCGAGGGCGGGGGGTGGTTTTTCGCCGCCCCCCGCCCTTACCCGCCCCATCCAGGGGCCGGCCCCTGGACCCCGCTGGGGGCTGCGCCCCTGGACCCCGCTCGGGGCTTCGCCTCAGAGCCCCACCTGGGGCTGCGCCCCCAGGCCCCCTTCGGGGCTTCGCCCCGGCCCCCGTTTCGGGGGCCAGCCCCCGGATCCCCGCTCCTCAAACGCCGGAGGGGCTGATTTTGCGCGGAACCGGGATGATTTCCTCTTTTACGCGACCTTGGGCTGATTTCTGCAGCTGAGGTTCCGCTGCCCAAGCGGATCCTTGCCCAGGGGGCACTTTGTCCAGGGGCGCTTTGCAGCCCAGTCCCGCACCGACCAGCCCGTCCGGCGCTTGAGGACGAGACCGTTCAGGCCGATGGGGGCCTGGGGCGCAGCCCCAGCAGGGTCCAGGGGCAGAGCCCCTGGCGGTGACTCCGGGGCCGACCCCGGGATGGGACGGGTAGGGGCGGCGGGGGCGAAAACACCCGGCCCTCAGGAGCGCACAAAAAACGGGCCGGTCCGTGGGGGGGATACGGACCGGCCCGAGGGGGGGTTTCCACCATAACCCTTCGTAAGTGCTGCTGCGTGCATCGGCGTGAAATAACTACTCTCCGAAACTGTCCGGCAACGCCGGGGTGGATGCGGAGACGTTAATTCCGGTGCTGATCATGGCCGAATCACAACGGAATCCAAGGAGAACAACGAGGATGAGGAGGAATTCAGCGGTTTCTGACTGCTTGTGGGACCTTCGGTGGCATGTTCCCGGCGTACTCCACAAGAGTGACCCAACCACCCACGCCCGCTTGACGCCGTCGCTACCTTCACAGCCATGGCCACCCTCACCACCCCTGAGACACCGGAGCCCATCCCGCTGGAGCTCGCCGAGTCGGCCCGGACCAGGCGCCGCGGGCTGCTCGGGCGAGACGGGATCGAGGGCGCGCTGCTCCTGACTCCGGCGAGCGCGGTGCACACGGTGAGGATGCGGTTCGCGATCGACGTGGCCTACCTGGACCGGACGTTACGGGTCCTGGCGGTGCGGACGATGCGTCCGGGCCGGGTCGGGCTGCCCAGGTTCCGGGCCCGGCACGTACTGGAGGCAGAAGCCGGGACGATGGAGCGCTGGGGCCTACGCCCCGGAGTGCGGGTCACCGTACGGAACTTCTGACGGCTACCGATGACGGCTACCGGTCCGGCCGCGTCGATACGATGGCGTCATGGGCCATGGAGTCGATGAGAAGAGCACCCGCGAACGTCTGGACGCCGTCGGCGCCGTGGACGTCGCCGCCACGCTCCAGGCCCTGGCCACGCCCTCGCGGCTGCGCATACTGGCCCGCCTGCAGGAGGGGCCGTGCGCGGTCGGCGAGCTCGCGGAGGCGGCGGGGCTCGAGCAGTCCGCCTGCTCGCATCAGCTCCGGCTGCTGCGGAACCTCGGACTCGTCACGGGTGAGCGGCGCGGGCGGTCGATCGTGTACGCGCTGTACGACAACCATGTCGCGGAGCTGCTGGAGCAGGCGCTGCATCACGTGGAGCACTTGCGGCTGGGCTTGCGGGACGAGGCCTGAGCCCCCGGTTCACGGTTTGCGGGCCTCGATGAGGTGGCGGGCGCTGTGGGCCACGAACGGGCCTTCCGCCTCGATCCGTTCGTGCAGCTCACGCAGCCGGTCCCGGTACTGGTCGACGGTGAAGCCGGGGACCATCCACACCACCTTGCGCAGGAAGTGCACGACCGCGCCGATGTCGTAGAACTCCATCCGCAGCCGTTCCGCCCGCAGGTCGACGATCTCGAGCCCGGCTGCCTCGGCCCCGGCGCGTTCGTGGTCGGGGTGGCGGGCGTTGCGGGCAGCCTCCGGCTGAGGGCCGAGGAAGTACTCGACGACCTCGTACGCACTGCTGGGACCCACGTGCTGGGCGAAGTACGTGCCGCCGGGCCTGAGGACGCGGGCGATCTCGGTCCACTGCGCCTGCACCGGGTGCCGACTCACGACCAGGTCGAACGCCTCGTCCGCAAACGGCAGCGGGGCGTCCTCCGGTGACGCGACGACGACCGCGCCACGCGGGTGGAGGAGGGCGGTGGCCTTGGCGACATTCGGTGGCCAGCCCTCGGTGGCGACGGTGAGGGGCGGGAGCCGGTCCGCCGAGTTGAGGACTTCGCCACCGCCGGTCTGGATGTCGAGCGCGGCTTCGGCCTTCGCCAGCCGCTCCCCCATCGCCCGTGCGTATCCCCACGACGGCCGGGCCTCCGTGGCCCGGCCGTCGAACCACGAGAAGTCCCAGCCCTCCGTGGGGGCGGCTTCGGCTTCGGCGACGAGTTCTTCGAAGGTGGTGGGCGCTTCGAAGGTAGTGGGTGCCTGGGATGACTGGCTCATGGAGCTGATCGTGGCAGCGAGTCGCCCCGGCTCGCGAGTGGATTTTCCCGGCCACGGCCCGCCCCCTGTCACGGGCGACGGGGATCATCCGCGTCACGGTTCGCCGCTGCCCCAGGTGTTCCTACGGAACGAGTGGCCGTACCTCCTCCGCCGCGAAGCGGACGAAGCCCTCGGGGTCCGGTTCGTCGGCGGTGGGCTGGAGGATCACGGTGTCGGCTCCGGCGTCGGCCAGGCGTTGTACGGCCTTGGCGACCGTGTCGGCGTCGCCGGCGGCTCCGAGGCCAGGGATCTTGTCCTCGCCCTCGGCGGTTTGTTCAGCCTTGAGACGGGCGACGGCGTCCGGTCCGGTGGCGGTGAGGAGGTAGACGACGATGCGATGGGGGTCGGTGCGAGTGACCGACTTCCGCCCCTCGTCGATGAGTTGGCGAGCCTTCCGTACACCGTCGGGCGGGGTGGAGGCGGTGAGCAACGTACCGTCGGCCGCCTCACCGGAAAGGCGCAGCGAACGGGGGCCGGTGACGCCGGCCAGGACCGCGGGCGCGGCGGGCGGGGGCCAGTCGAGCGCGACGTCGTCCAGCTTCACGTACCGCCCGTCGGTGGTGACGCGCTCGCCGCGCAACAGGGCCCGTAGCGCGTCGAGGTACTCGCGCAGCAACGTGACCGGCGACTCGGCCCGCGCACCGACCTGCCCCATCCAGTCCTGCACCCCGTGCCCGACGGTCAGCGTGAAGCGACCGGGGAACAGACGGTCGAGGGTGGCGGTCTCCATGGCAGTGACGGCGACGTTCCGCAGGGGCACGGGCAGCAGCCCGATCCCGACCCGCAGCCGCTCGGTCCAGGCGAGCGCGGCGGACGCGGTGGAGACCCCGCCCTCCAGGAAACAGTCCTCCCACAGCCACAGCTCTTCGAGCCCTGCCGCATCGGCGGTACGGGCCACGTCTCGCAGCTTTTCGGGCGGCAGTTGGGGGCGGAACACGGCACCGAGAGCAGTCATGTGCCCTTCCTAACCTGAGGTCCCGGTACGAACAACTGCTTTTACGTCGTGCCCACGTGGCGCAATCGCCCCGTTGCCGCCCCCACCCCACGAGTTGCGGTACACGCCTGAGGGAGACCTCGACGGCGCGGTACGCCACACCGGTCGCGAACTGATCGGAGCCTGCCGCCGGGACATCGAGCAGCTCCTCGCCGACGGTGAGGAGCTGCTCTCCTTCCACCACCGGGTGACCGCACCGCTGCTGGCCGCCCGAGCCGGGAGGGACACGGGCCATGAGCAGTGACTCCGGCGCCCCCGACCGCCCCGCGAACGGACGCCGCCGCGCGTTGAGCACGCCCGCCGTCCGTATCGCCCTCTCGGTCCTGGCGATAGCCGCCTCCGCCGCCCTCGTCCTCCTCTCCCCCTTTGCCCTACGCGCCTACGGCCCCGACGGCTCCGACAGCGACTGGCAGCGCGTCGGCAATGTGGCCCAGGCGTACGGGGCGGTCTCGGCGTTGATCGCCGGGCTCGCGCTCGCGGGTGTGGGCGCCTCGCTCGTGTTCCAGGCCCGGGAGAGCAAGGCCAACCGCGAACAGGGCATGCGCACCGCCCACACCGAACTGATGCGGATGGCGATGACGGACCCGTCCCTGATGGCGTGCTGGGGCAGGCTGGACGGGAACGCCTCCGAGGAGTCCCGGCGCCAGCATCTCTACCTGAACCTCGTCGTCTCCCACTGGGAGATGATGTTCGAGCTTGGTGCGCTGAGCGAGGGGCACTTGCGGCAGGGCGCCGACAGCATCTTCTCTACGGTCCCGGCGCGTAGGTTCTGGGCGGCTTCCCGCATGGCGCGGCGGGATGCGGCGAGCACGCGGCGCGCTCGCCGCTTTCATCAGCTGGTGGATGAGCGGTATGTGGCGGCGACGGGTCCCGACTCCGAGACCGAGTGATCCCAACCCCAACGCGGGCCGCTACGCGGCCCGTTCGCCGAACGCCACGGTGTTGTGCCCGTCGGACACCACGCGGACGTCCACTGTGACTTCGAGTGCCACCGCGAGCCTGACGAGGAGGTCGGCGGTGACGGGCAGCCCGCCCAGTTCGACCGCCTCTACGTCGTCGGCGGTCATCCCGAGGCGCTCACCCAACACGGCCTGCGAGAGCCCCAAGGCGGTACGCCGGTCGTACACGAGCTGCCCCAGGTCATGCGCCAACCGGATCTGCTCACGCTCGGCGACGACCTCCGGGGGCTCGGTGTATCCCTCGGCAGCTTTGCGTTCGCGCGCCAGTCTCCAGCGGGTGTGATTCACAGTTCCTCCCGGAAATCGCACGTGAACGCCTCCGTGCGCGGGATCGTGCCTTACGTCGACCTCGGCCCACACAGTGAAGCGACCGCCAGTCTGCCGCTGCCCCCAACGGGTGGCCAGCGCATCGACGATCAGCAGCCCGCGTCCCGACTCCTGCTCCGGCCCTGCCATCCCCAGTACGAACACATGGCCCGTTCCCTCATCGGTCAGGCTGACGGTGACAGTCCCGGCGGCAAGAGACAGGGCCACGGTGACGGACTGACTGTGGCCGTGTTCCAGTGCGTTCGCGGCGAGTTCACCGGTGATGGCCTCCAGAGTGTCCACCGCTTCCGGGAGCAACTCCCAAGACCGGGCTACGCCCCGGACGTAGCGGCGGGCAGCTCCGGCCGAGGCGAGATCGCCGCCGGGGAGGACGAGCAGGCCCAGGCCCTGCAGCTTGCCCGCGAACCCGAGTTGTACGGCCTCGACGTGGTCCGCGTGCCGTGACAGCACTCCGCTCGCCGCGCCGTCGCCGAGCAGGTAGCAGTGCTTGCCGTCGGTGCCGGTCCAGGGCAGGAGTCGTACGCATCGGTGGTTGCCGTCGTCCACTACGCCACCTCCAGCCGACTGTGGATGTCTCGGGTATCGAGGTCGATGCCATACGTGGCGCACCAGAGGGTGTCGCGGCGCAGCCGCTGGATCCGGGCCTTCTCGTCGCGCTCGTACCGCCGTGGGACATCGGCCGGGTGAGCAAGCGGCGGCGTTGGCCCCATCTGTTCTCCTATGGAGACGCCGAGTTCCGCGTCTGTCACTGCCGCCGCATCACGCTGATCAGCGCGCAGACTTGGCGCGATGCCATCGAGCTTCCCGTCCCGGGAACGACGACACTCGCCACATTCGCCGGGCACCTCACCCACGATCAAGTTACGGCGGAGCTCGACGCAATCGGTTGCCGCCTGACTCCCGTGACACTCCACCAACCACCCGGACAGCTCGCCCTGCAGGCCGAGGCGACAGGCGTCACCTTCACCTTCCGGACCGAGGCCGACTCCGCGCCCCTCCTGAAGGGTGCCGGCCATTGGATTACAAGCCACGAGTGCACACCCCCCGGCAACCGACGCTCCAGATGACGGCTTCGGCGCGTGATCGAATCCGGCCCGACCGGTCGACTGATGAAGTGCAACGGGCCCACCACCTTTCCCCGCACAAGAACTGATGAAAGGGCACGACATGCTCCCGAAGGACCGGATCCGGGCACTCCTACTGGAACACGACGATCCCCGCCACTTGGAACGCCCCGCGGACTTCGACCTGGAGACCTCGCGGAACTGTTTCGCCCGGCTGGTAAGCGCTCTTGAGGAACGTTTCGGGCCGTCTTGCTCAAGTGGCCTGGGCCAGGACGCCAGTTTCTACGGTGTCATCGAGGTCCCAGTGGACGCATCGGGCATCGGCCTGCCCATGGGTGTCGCGATGAGCAACTTCGGCAACTACTTCGTCACCGCATCAATGAGAATCGGTGAGGGTGTCCCCAGCGGCGAGGCATGCCCGCCCGAGGAGTTCGTGACGTGGCTCGACGGCGTCTGTACGGCCATGAGGTGCACCTTCGTCCCGACCGAACTGCTCCGTGAGCCGTACGACGGGCCATCGGCCATGTTGGCGGCAGAGGACGTGAAGCTGGCGGCGGTGCTCATAGCCGCAGGCGAGGCCGAGGCCGAGGACGACGACGAGCTGGGAAAGTCGGACTGGCACGACCGGTACTTCGATTACATCTGAGACTCCGTCGGTCACCGACGATGCGGCCTGCGGCAGCCTTCGCGCTCGCTCCGTCCATGTCCCGGCGGGCGAGCACGGCGTCTACAGGAGGAGTGAGGAGCCTGATGAGCAGCGGATACCACACCAGGTGGAAGGTCCCGCCCGAGCACCGCGAAGACCCCGCCTACCGCGCCGCGGGGCGGCGGATGGACTTCGCCCAGGCGGTCTACGACCGGCGCTCGGCCCTGGGCTGGAGCACGGCTGAGCTGGCGCGCCGGGCCGGGATGTCCGAGGAGGACATCGAGTCCATCGAAGAGAGCGGGGTCGATCCGACTCCCGAGCTCCTCGAGCAACTGGCAACCGCACTCGAGTCGGGCGCACGAATCGACCCGCGCACCAGTCCCGAGTTCCGCTTCGAGGGGCACGCTGCCTGAGCAGCGCCCCAAAAGCGCGCACGGGGTGTGCTCACAGAGTCGCCGGTGCTGGTGAAGGTCCACAGGGCGTGGCGGATTCGGCCCTCGGCCGTCGTGCCTCTGTTGTACAGAACCGCCAGGTCGCTCTTGCCGTCAGCGGTGAAGTCGCCGCCCACGGGGGCGCTGCGCTCCCAGTTCCAGCTGCCGGTGAAGTAGCGGCTCGGGTAACGGCAGCCCGTCGGCAACGGGTACGGCTGGATAACGAAGCGCCCCATGGACCTGGTTCACGCCAGGGCCATGGGGCGTTGTCGTGGGATGAGGGCGACAAGGGGTGCGAGGAGTGCGGTTCTACCACCCGCCGTACGACGGGTTTCGCACATCGCGGTCCTCCGGGGGCCGGTCCGCACCGGCCCCCGGAGGACTCGTGGGTTACCGCGCCGCGTAGCCGAAGCGGGTGCCGGTGGCGGGGAGGCCGCCCTGGCCGGGCCGGTAGGAGGTGACCGCGGCGACCGCGCCGCCGGCGGTCACGTTGGACATCGGCAGGGCGTGCACGGCGCCGGTGCTCGGGCCGTACGGCATGCCGACGTACAGGTGGGTGCCGGTGAAGTGGATGCTGCGGCCCAGGTACTGGTTGGCGCCCGGGGTGCCGGGGATGCCGTCGCCGTCGCCCGGCTCCAGCCACCTGTCGTTGGCATCGGGCGCGCCCAGGAGCGAGAAGGTCTGGACCGCACCCGCGTTCGCCGTCGTGCCGACGGCCTCGTTCGGGACGCCGACGGCCAGTTTCATCGTCGCCGTGGTGCTCACCGTGCGCGGCGCGGTGTTCACGGCTGTCAGGGTCGATCCGAAACGGTCGCCTGCCTCGGAGGTGCCGGACACGTCGTCGGTGGCGCTGCCCGACGAGAGTCCGTTGAGCTGGCTGTACGCGCCCGAGGCGGTGACACGGAAGGTGAGGACGTTGCCCGTGTCGGCCTGGTTGGCGCCGTCGACGGTCAAGTCCTCACCCGGCGAACCGATCGCGAGGATCGACTCGTTGGCGGTCGCCGCGCCCGACGGGCGGTACGGAGCCAGGGCCAGGGACTTGCCGAACTCGTCACCGGCCTCGGCGCCGCCGGAGACCGTGTCCAGGTCCTGGTCGAGGCCGAACCGCGGGGTGGGGCGGCCCTCGGAGTTCAGCGTGTGGCTGAAGACCGCCAGGTTGCCGGCGTCCGCGTTGGCTCCGATGGCCTCACCGGGAGCGCCGACGGCGACGTGGTTGGCGTCGGCCGCGACGGTGCTGCCGAAGCCGTCGTTCGCCTCCACGCCACCCGGCACGCCCGTGGCGTCCTGGTGGGTGACGATGTTGGTGGAGCCGTGCACGTACACGGCCATGCCCGCCTTGGCGGCGCCGCTGAGGCCCTCGCCGGGGACGCCGATCACCGCGAACGGCTCACCGGCCGCGCTGGTACCGGCGGCGACGGCGTGGCCCATGCGGTCGCCCGCCTCGGGGGCCGAGACGGCCAGGGAGCCGTTGCCTGCGCCCTGCTCGAAGTGGGTGGCCTTCGTCGCACCCGTGCCGAGGCCGCCCGCCGCGCCGTACAGGATGTCAGCGAAACCGGCGTCCGTGACACTGCCCGCGTCCTCGGCGGGGGTGCCGACAACCAGATCGGTGCACCCGTCCTCGTTGTAGTCGACGGTGTCGATGGCCTCGCCGAACCAGTCGCTCGCCTCGGAGCCGCCCGGCACCCAGTCGAGGTCCTGGTTGATCTCGGCGGTGCCCTTGCCGCCGCCGTACACGACCCGGACGACACCGGCGCCGGCGTCGCCGCCGACACTCGCCGCGGGGTCGGCGATGGCGATGTCCTCGACGCCGTCGCAGTTGAAGTCGGTGACGCGGTTCGCGCCGACCTTGGAGTTCACCCAGGAGGCCAGGTCGTCGATGCGGGCGGTGATGCCGCCGGTGTCGGTCACGGTCTCGTCGATGCCGAAGCAACCGCCTTGGTAGGACTGGCTGTTGAGGGCGGCCAGCTGGTGGGTGCCGTTCGCCACGCGGACCACGGGGCCGCCGGTGTCACCCATGCAGGCGGCCGCGCCGTCCTTGCCGGTGACCGTGGCCGTGGTGGCGGCGGACGCGTCCACCGAGAACGCCCCGGTGTGCAGCTTCAGCGGCGCCCACTCGGTCTTGGTACGCCCGTACCCGGCGAACCTCAGCTCCTCGCCCGCGGTGGGCGCGGTCGTGGCCAGGGCGACGGGGGCGACGTTGGTGACCGGTCGGTTCAGGCGTGCCAGGACCACATCGCGGTCGCTGCGCGGGACGAGCTCCACGACCTCGCGCACGGCACCGTCGGTGCCGGTCAGGTCGGAGCGGCCGATGGTCGCGGTCGTCTTCAGCGCCGGCTTGCCGGCGGGCACCGCGAGACTGGCGGCCGGGTCGTCGGCGAAACAGCTGGCGGCGGTGAGCAGCCACTCCCGGTCGACCAGGACGCCGGAGCAGCCGCGGGCGTGGTCACCGATGATCAGCTGCGCGGTGTAGGCGTGGGTGGTGTCACCGGAGGCGACCTCGGGGCCGGTCACCGCGGCGGCGGGCGCGGCGGTCAGCGCAACGGATCCCGCGATCAGGGATGAGGCCAGTGCGGCATAGCGCACGGGTCTGGTGTGTCGCATGAGTTCAGTTCCTTGAAGGCAGAGCGGACAACGGGCTGGAGCGGGGCGCTACTTGGAGGTCCTGATCTCCACGAGCATGTGCTCACGGCCCTGTTCGTCCGCGCTCTCGCCCACCGCGGTCCAGGTGTTCTTGATGATGTCGAAGGACTTCTCTTCGGCGCCGACGGTCATGTCGACCTCAGTGTCGTAGTCGTTGCCCTTGACGGCGTAGACGGCAGGGATTTCCAGCGTCAGCCAGCCCGAGTTGCCGACGACCCGGAAGCAGATCGTCTCCGCCTTCTCGCGGGCCATGACCTCGATCAGGCCGGTGCCGCTCGCGCAGTCGGCCAGCGTGATGTGGCCGTCGCCGCGCTTGAGGACGATGTTCTGCTCCGTCAGGATCTTGTCCGCCTGCGGGTAGTTGAAGTCCTCGACCGCATAGCCGGGGTCGCCGTCCGCGACAACCGTGGCAGTGCCGGTCTGCGGGTGGGACCCGCCGGGGCCGCCGGCCGCCAGCGCGACCCACGCGAGAGCTCCGACGGTCGCCGCGCCCAGTGTGCGCGCTATGAATCTCTTCCGCTGCGGCTTCGCCGCAACTGTCATGCGTGCCTTCATCACTTTCCTAAATTTACTTTCGATCGATGCCCGTAATGTGACTCAAGACAGGCGCGAAGGCGTCTGCAAGAAGGCGTCCGCAATTCGCATGGAACCCCCCACTCCCGAGCAGCGGAAATAACCAGTCCACGACTGTTTCGTCGCGTCACCCCCGCGAAGACAGAGACCCTCCACGAGCCCGGGGAGCCGCTTCATCTTCCTTATGCCATCTCGCATCTCCGGCTTTGTCCAGCCCCTCCAACGCCCATAAAACGGACGGCAGTTGAACCACTCATCGTGACGCTCATCACACTCGTAAAAGGTTGTACGAGCCTCCATAAGGAAACCGTAACGAAGGTTTGCATTCCGCTTCCGGTAAAGCTGTTCTTTGCCTCTACTTTTACCGTGGCGAGTTGATAGGGTCGCCGTCGTTCAGTGGCGTATATCCATGCCGAATCCTGCCCGCCCGACTTCGGCGGAACTCATCCCATTTCTCATGCGAGGAAATCCCCTTATGCAGAAAACGTTCTGGAGCAGACGCCGCGCGCTCGGTGCGCTCGCCGCCGCGACCGCCGTCGCGGCCACCCCTTCGGTCCTGGTACCGGCCACCGCCACTGCCGCCGAAGCCGCCGCGCCCGAACCGGTGCTGCTGCCGGACACCGAGCGCGCCAAGGCCGTCCGCGCGTGGCTGACCGGTGGCAAGGGCGTCAAGGCCGCTGCCGCCACGGCCCTCTCCGGGACCGACACCGAGATCGAGACCTTCCTCGCCGAGACGCTGCCGCAGCAGACCGTGCAGGACAACCGGGTCGCGATCGTCCGCAGCCTGGACCGTGCGGGCAAGGGCCTGCGCCGCGAGGCCGTCGCCGCCCTGGACAACGGCGACGAAGCGATAGCCGGCTTCCTCTCGGAGGGCTTCGCCCCCGCCATGCGGGAGGACTTCCGGGTCGCCACCAGCATCGTCGCGTCCACCGGCGGCAAGGCCGTGATGCGCAAGGCCAGCGCCGCCCTCGACGCCGGCACCGAGCAGGCCCTCGTCGCCTTTCTTGCCGACGAGCAGTACGACGCGCGGCTGGAGGACACCCGGGTCCAGGTCAGCGCCATGCTGATGGCCGGCGGCCCGGAGGTGCGGAAGTACGCGGACCGCGCGCTCAGCGGCACCGCGAACGACATCGAGTGGTTCATGGAGACCGGCCAGCACATCGCGCGCGCCCGCGACCAGGAGTCGGCGACCATCGAGGAGCTGGTGGCCCTCGTCGAGCGCGAGGGCAAGCGCGCCGAGCGCGAGACGAACCTGGCTGTCGAGGCCGGGGCCCGCGCCGAGACCGCCGCCACCAAGGCCAAGGAGGCCGCCGAGAAGGCTGCCGCCGAGGCCGCCGCCGCCAAGAGCGACGTGCAGAAGTCAGGGGCCGCGGCCCGCAAGGCCGCGAGTGCGGCGAAGGGCGCGGCCGACGCCGCCCGCAACGCCGTCAACGCCTCCAACGCCGCCGTGAAGGCCTCCCACCGCGCCTCCTGGGCCGCCGCAGGCGCCGCCCAGGCCGCCGCGAAGGCCGGCAACGCCGCCGCCCGCGCCTACAACGCCGCGATCGCCGCGTCCAAGGACGCCGGCATGGCGAAGGGCGCCAAGGACGCCGCGGTGGCCGCCCGCAACGCCGCCGCGAAGGCCCGCAGCGCCGCCGCCGCTGCCGCCAAGGCGGCCCTCGCCGGCGACGCGGCCTCGGCCGCCGGCCTGGCCGCCGCCTCCGCCGCCCGCAACTCGGCCGCCGCCGCGACCGCCGCAGCCCAGGCCGCCGTCTCCGCCGGTGCCGCCCAGGCGGAGGCCAACGAGGCCAAGCGCCAGGCCGCCATCGCCACCAGCGCCGCCAACCGCGCCACCAACGCCGCCTCCGCCGCCCAGGCACTGGCGACCGCCGCCGCCAGGGCGGCCCGCACCGCCCGCGACGCCGCCAACTCCGCCGCCGACCACGCCGACAAGGCCGCGGACGCCGCTGAGGAGGCCGTGAAGTACGCGGGTCAGGCCGTCGACTACGCCAACAAGTCGACCGCCCACGCCGAGGCCGCCGTGAAGGCCGCCAACATCGCCACCCAGGCCGTCAGCGACGCCATCGAGGTGGAGAAGAACGCCCGCGCCGCCGAGGCGCAGACCCTGGAGCAGGACAAGCAGCAGGCCATCGAGGAGGCCCAGCAGCTCGCCGCCATCGAGCAGGCCGAGCTCTCCGACGTCCGCGAGAAGCGGCTGATGGCTGAGCGCACCACCCAGGGGACCAAGGACCTCATCTCCAAGGCGGAAGAGGCCCTGTACTCCGGCGACATGTCGGTTGCCGCGACCCTGGGCAGGCAGGCCGCGGTCGCCCTGATCGACGCCCGCGGGGCCAACACCCGGCAGGCCGCCCAGCATGCCCTCGCCGGCTCCGACGACGACGTCTACGCCTGGATCGACCTCGACCGGGCCCTCGCCCAGACGCAGGACGACCGCGAGACCACCCTCCACGTGGCGACGATCGCCGGTCCGAAGGTCGCCGCGGCCGCCGCGGCCGCGCTGGAGAGCACCGAGTCCAAGGCCGTCGGCGACTTCCTCACCGGCGGCATGAAGCGTGCCTCGGACGAGGACCTGCGCGTCGCCATCAGCAAGATCCTCGGCGACAATCCCGGCAAGGCCGTCAAGGAGGCCGGTAACAAGGCGCTCGACGAGAACACCACCGAGTCCCTCAACGACTTCTTCGACCATCACTACCCGCTGGCCATCAAGGAGGACGACCAGGTCCGGGCCGTCGAGTTGATCAACACCGCGGGCGCCTTCACCAAGGCCTACGCGGAGGTCGCGCTCGAAGGACCGGCGTGGATGCTGCGCCACTTCATCACCGTGATCCAGTACCGCACGGCCCAGCTCGACTTCGAGACTGCCACCCACGTCGCCGCCGTCCGCGGGGCCATCGCCGCCGCCGCCAAGATCGCGGAGAAGGCTCAGGAGGACGCGGCCCTCGCCTCGAAGGCCGCCGCCGACGCTCGCAAAGCCGCCGCCGAGGCCCAGAAGTGGGCGGACAAGGCGCTCGACTCTGCCGCCAAGGCCGACGACTACGCCCAGCAGGCGCGGGACAACGCCGACGCCGCCGACAAGTCGGCCGCCGCCGCCCAGGCCTCCGCCACCAAGGCGAAGAACGCCGCCGCCACCGCCCGCGGCGCCGCCCGCTCCGCCAACTACTCGGCCAACAAGGCCGTCGACTCGGCGCGCGCGGCCCTCGCCTCTTCCGCCGAGGCCCAGCGCTCCGCCGCCGCGGCCCGCGCCGCCGAGCTCGCCGCCTCCGCCGACGCGAAGGCCGCCGCCATCGCGTACGCCCAGGCCAAGCAGATCGCCGCCGACAAGAAGCGGGCCGAGGAGATCGCGAGGGCCAAGGCGGCCGCTCTCAAGGCCCAGGAGGACCGCGACGCCCAGCGGGACCCGGCCAACAACGACAAGAACAACAAGGTCAACCCGAACGGCACCGCGGACGGCGACGCCGACGAGTGGTGGAACGACGCCCAGTTCTACGCGGACGCCGCCAACGTGGTCAGCATCGGCGCCGGATTCCTGGCGGCCGGCTGCGCCTTGGCAGCCTTCGTCTTCCCGCCGGCCCTCGCCGTGGCCGGCTTCTTCGCCGGCGTCTCCGCGGGCGCGGGCGCCATCGGCACCCTCTTCACGGGCATCGAGCACGGCTTCACCAGCGGCGCCTTCTGGGAGTCCGCCGCCGGCACCGGCCTGAGTCTGGTCACCTTCGGCGCCTACAAGTGGGTCGGCGCCGCCGACAAGGCGCTCGGCGGCGGCCTCGTCAAGCCCGTCGTCAGCAAGATCACAGACACCGGCGAGGACCTGGTCTCCGGCATCACGAAGGGCCTCAGCGACATCTGGGGCCTGGCGGCCTGATCCCGCCCGTCTCTCCCGGGGGCGCCGCAATCAGCCGGCGCCCCCTGTCCCCCTCTTCTCATGGAAGGTCCTGCCCCCGTGCATGGAATACCTGGCGGGCGCGCCACAAGGAGACGCGCCCGCTCGACGGTCCTGACCGTCCTCACCGCCCTGACCCTCGTCCTCACGACAGCCGCGACGAGCCAGGCGGCCGAGCCGCCCGCGACGGCGAAGGCCTCGTCCACCACCAAGTCCGCAGCGCCCAGCGCGGAGACCACCGAGACCAGCAAGTTCGCGGCCGGCTCCGGTGAGGACTGCACCGCCACCGCGCCGGGCTCCAAGGAGCGCCGCGCGGGTGCCGTCGAGTCCTGTGTGACGGTCACCCCCGCCCCCGCGAAGGCGAAGACCCGCGCGGCCGCCGCCGCTCCTGCCGCCTCCGCAGCAGCAGCCGCCGCGGGAAGCTGCGACATCACCAGCCCCGGCAACTACAACTACGAGCGCTTCTCGTACTGCGTGAACGGCATCAACGTCACCTACATCCTCCGCGACAGCAAGGGCGTGGAGATCGGACGCGGCGTCCTGGAGGTCTCCACCGGCGGTGACCTCTCGCCGACGGCCACGACCTGGAGCGAGCAGGTCTCCGTCACCATGACCAGCGCCGTCGGCGATGTCACCGCGCTGAACGCCAAGCTCCGCGCCTCGTGCGACGCCGGCTGCACGGCCACCAAGACCGCCCCCTGGTACGGCGGCAACATCACCCTCGGCCAGACTCTCACCGGCAACGTCACCTACTCCTCGCCCCAGACGACGGGCTCCTCCGCCTCCTTCTACACGGCCTACGCGATGTACGTGACGTCCCCGGGCGCGACGGCGACCGACCCGAACGCGTCGTGGAAGAACTCGCGTCAGATCAGGTGCGACAACGCGGTCGGCGGCACTTCGGTGGCGGGCTGTGCGGTTCCGTCGGTCATGCCCGAGCTGTTGATGAGCACGCAGGGATCGGATCGGGGCGGCGCGGTGGCGGCGTATCTGTGGGCCCAGAAGAACCTCACCGACCGCTGGGGGCTCAACGCCGCGCTGACCCGGTCGACCGGCGGCGTAGACGTCCGTACGAGCAGCACCTGTGGAAGCGGGGCGTCGGAGCCGTTCGCGGACGCGAGCGACCTCATACCGACCGACACCTGTGCCCAGTTCCCCTTCGCGGAGACGAAGGAAGGCGGAAGGGACGGTGCTGAGTGCGCCGAGCTCATTCCTTACTACGGCAACGGCGGATGGGTCATCCACGAGCTCAACGGCGGTTCGAGCCTCGACACCTCCCAGCGATGTGTGCGCGCCCATGTCGCCGCCGTCGACAAGCAGTTCGCGGTCAGCCAGCTCGCCGACGGCTTCGCGGGCCAGCGGGTCATCGACGCCGACCAGTTCAAGCTGACGTTCACGGCGTCGCTCGACGGCTCGCACGCGGAGTGCCTGGGGATCTCGCCGGAGGGTGCGCGTCCGGCCGGCAACGGCTGGATCAAGAACACGGTCGAACCGGTTCCGCACGTCAACAAGACCGACCAGACGAGCGCGGCCGGCTACCGGGCGTCCACGGCGACCGTCTGCCTGGGCACGCAGCCAGGGCCTGGCAGTACCGCCGGGGGTGACATCACCGGCTGGGCGGACGCAGCCGCATACCGCACCAAGAACAATCTCACCGAGGGGCTTTCCCGGTGTCACTTGATCGCCAACGTTCTCGGCGGAAGGATCTCGCAGAACCTCGTCCCCTGCTGGCAGGCTGGCATGAACACCGGTGCGGACAGCATGTGGGATGAGGGCGAGCAGAAGGTCTGGGCCGAGCTGAACGACGACACGTTCAGCGACGACGACGCGATCCTCTACCAGGTGACTCCGACGTATCTGAGCTCCGGCAGCACGATTCCGGTGGGCGTTACGATGAGTGCCAAGATCCAGCGCGCGGACGGTTCCGTGGAGCAGCTGTTCCCCGACGTCTACGTCGCCAACACCCAGACCGGCGGGCAGCACAACCTCGGGAACTGATCGCGCCCGCCGCCTCTGTTCGCGCCTTCGGGAGTCAGGATGAGTTTCACCACCCCGCCGCGGCCGATCGACGTGACCGCACTCTTCCCTCAACTGGCCCCGCTGGCGCGGACGGCGACCCGGCTGCACCCGCGGCCCGGGTCGCCGACCGTGCACGACAGCTCCGTCGGCGGGCCGCTGCTCTGGCCCGCCGACGAGCCGTGGCCGCACTGCGAAGAACTGCACGAGAAGGGCGCGACGTCCGTGGTGCTCTCTCCGGACGACGTCCGTGTCCTTCGCCGCAATCGGGCGGCCATCACCAGCCGACGGCACCTCGGCCGCCCGGCGTCCCTGCCCACGCCCGACGAACTGGCGGCCTCGAAGCGGATCCGCCAGGGCCGCCCCTGGCCCGAGGGCCCGATCCCTCTCCTCCCCGTCGCCCAGCTGTACGCCCGCGACGTCCCTCTCCCGGTCAGCCCGCCCGGGGCCGATCTCCTCCAGGTCCTGTGGTGCCCCTTCGACCACCCGACCCACCCCCGCACCGCTCTCCGCTGGCGCTCCGCCGCCACCGTCACCGTCACCGACGACCTCGACTCACCGCCCGAGCCGGCCGGGATCAAGTCCCAGGACTATCTCCCGGAGCCGTCCCTGCTCGCACCCGAGCAGGTCACGGAGTACCCCCACTTCATGGAACTGGACGAGGAGCTGCGCCGGCAGCTGGCCGACCCGAGCCGGTGGGGCGTTTCCGGTTCCACCGACCCGCAGGAGTTCTACCGGAATGAGCTGACCACGGCCCCCGGCTGGAAGACCGGCGGCTGGTCCCGCTGGGGCCTCTCCGACCCCATGCCCCGCCGCTGCCCGGAGTGTGGCACCGAGGCGCTCCCGCTCCTCACCATCGCCACCTTCGAATGGGACGCTGGCAGCGCCGGCTGGGCCCCCGTGGAGGAGCGGACGAACCCGACGCCACTCCTCCGCGGCACCCCGCCCGCGAACTTCACCATGACGGTCATCGCCCGCGGCTACGACCTCCAGCTCCACGCCTGCCCGGTCTCCCCGGACCATCCGCACATCGAGCTGGTCCAGTGACCAGCACGCCAGGAGCCGGCAGGAGCTTCACCACCCCGCCGCGGCCGATCGACGTGACCGCACTCTTCCCTCAACTGGCCCCGCTGGCGCGGACGGCGACCCGTCCACCAGTGGCGCGGACAGCTGCGACGAGTTCCCGATGGCCGACACCAGGGAGGGCGGCCAGGACGGCAACATGTGCGCCGAACTGACCCCTCAGGTCGTGAACAACGTGTGGTCCGCGCCCGCGACCGGGGCCGACCGCCCGACCACCGGCACCGAGACCTGTCTGCGGCTACACATCACCCAGCGCGCCAACAGCTCCGCGGGCGGCGTCCGGCTCCCTTCGCAAGTACCAGCGCCTGCTGACGGACGACCCATTCCGTATCGAGTTCACCGCCTGAACCAGACACCATGAACGGGGCTCCCCGCGGTGCGGCTGCGGGAACCCTGGCGGACACGATCCGGCAGACGGTGCCGGTCACAGGATGGAGGCAGAACGTGACGGCAGCCGCGCTCGACTGGGCGGGGGACCAGATGTGCGTCACCTTGACCCGGGACCTGGACCCCGCCGAGGTGTTCACCCGCTACGGCGCCGACCCAGCCCGCTCCCGGTTACTCGATGCGGACGCCGCAGCCAGCCTGACCACGGGTCAATTCGCCGCCGGAACGGTGTCGCTCCTACGCTCCGGAAGGCTCGGCGAGTGGACGTTCTGCGTCGAGGAGGACGGCGTCATCGGCTCCTGGCCCGAACTCCTCGCCGTACTGTCCCGCGGCACCGAGACCTATAGCGTCCTGTCCACCGAGGGGCTTGCCGTCTTCCAGCACTGGCGCGACGGCGAGTGCTGGGAGAACTTCGAACCCGGCCTGGAACACCCCCAGCCCGGACATCCCAGCCCCTGGTGGGACAGAGTCCAGGAAGCCCTAACTGGGCATGGGGACTCCGGAATGGCCCCCGTGGTCGCCCTCGTCCTCGACCACCTCGGCCTCACCTTGGACGACGCCACCCTGGCCGCCCCCTGGCCCACCCTGACCCTGGCCGAGGACGACGCCCCGTCCGCACCGCGCGGTGATTCCTACGCGGGCGAGGGCCCGGTCCCGCCGGGCGCCATCGAAATCTTGTAGGCACACGTCCGGGCGTCCTGCGACGCTAATGCTCTGGCCGGGAAGGTTCGCCGGGTTGGCAATTGGAACGGTCGGATGAGCGGTGACGTCCGTTCCGACCGCTGGAGGTGTGGTGGCTGAGCCTGTGCGGGTGCGCAGACTGACCGACCAGGAGGGGCAGAAGCTGCAGTAGGTCGTGCGCCGGGGATTCACGTCGCTGTGGCCGAGGCCGTCCGGAGCGACCTCGCAGCCCGCGTGTGCATCATCCGGCCGCTCTGCCCCGACCACCGCACCGGCACCCACCCAAAGGCGGTCTCGGACCGGGCGGTGTGGTGGTACCCGCGCAGGGCCCCTGCGAGCGAACCGCTGTGCTGACGGCCGCCCGGCGGATCCGTGCGGGCCTCAGGACATGCTGCCCCGGCACACCGTCCCCGCGGCCGGGGTGCGGCCCGTGCGGAGGTATGTGTCGACCGCCTCCGTGACGCAGCGGTTCTGCGGGTATGTGCCGTGGCCCTCCTCCTCGGCCGTCAGGAGCACGCCGACACCGTCGCCCAGGGCGCGGGCCATGTGGCGGGCGCCGGGATATGGCGTAGTCGGGTCGCCGGTGCCGCCGACCACCAGGACGGGGGCCGCGCCGTCGGCGTTCACCTGGGGCGTGGCGCGCTCGCCGTCGAACGGCCAGTCGTAACAGAGGTAGACGCCGGTGGACCAGGCCGCGCCGAAGACCGGTGAGGCGGCTTTGATGCGGGCCTCGTCCCTGTCGAGGCGTTCGGAGCCAGGGCGCAGGCTGGAGTCCGCGCAGGTGATCGCGGTTCGGGCGACGCGGCTGTTGTCGCGCGGGGTCGGCGCGCGGTCGGCGGAGCCGGAGTCGTCCGCGCCCTTGCTCAGCGGACCGCCGTCGTTGTGGTCGATCAGCGCGGTGAGGGCCTTGGCGAGCGGCGACCAGCCGTCTGTGCCGAGGTCGAGATGGTCGCCGACGGTGTCCGCGAGGTCGTCGGCGTCGAGGTTCCTTCCGCCGCCGGCCGGGGCGGGCTTCTTCTCCAGGCGGTCGGCCAGGCGCGCCATGCGCCGCGCGGCCTCCTCGGGCCCATCGCCGGTCGGGCAGTGGCGGATACGGGCCGCGCAGTGCGCAGCGAACCGGTCGAACGCCGCCTGGACCGCCTTGACCTGCGACACCTGCGCCTCGTTGAGGTCCTCGGTCGGATCGACGGGCGCTTCGAGGACGAGCCGTCCGACGTGCGAGGGGTACAGGTGGGCGTAGACCGCGCCGAGCGTCGTTCCGTACGAGACGCCGAAGTAGTGCAGCCGCTCGTCGCCGAGGAGGTAGCGCATCAGGTCGAGGTCGCGCGCGGTGTGCGAGGTGCCGATGTACGGGAGGAGCGCCCCGGAGTGCTCGGCGCAGGCGTCGGCCCCGTCGTAGCCGGTGTCGTCCGCGGTCTTCCCGCAGCGCACGGGGATGGTCGCGCCAACGCCGCGCGGGTCGAAGGAGACCAGGTCGTAGCGGTCGAGGAGCGGCTTGTACTGGTTGAGGTATTCGGGCAACCGGCTCATGCCGGACTCGCCGGGGCCGCCGAAGTTGAGGACGAGTGAGCCGATGCGCCGGGCGTTCGGGCCGGTGGCCTTGCGGCGGATCAGGGCGACTTCGATCGTCCTGCCATCTGGTTTCCGGTAGTCGAGGGGGGTCTTCATGGTGGCGCAGTCGTAGCCCGTGCGCGCGGTGGGCGGCGAGGTGCAGCGGGACCAGTGCAGGCGCTGGCCGGTGGTGAGCGCGGTGGGCAGACCGGCGGGCGGGTTGCTCGCGGTGAACTCCGTACGCGGCTCCGCACTCCGGCCGTCGGGAGCGTCGCGCTGGAGCCAGGCGCCGACGGCCCCGATCGCGGCGAGGACGACCCCGGCGATGATCAGCGCACCGGCCGAGAGGCCCGGTCTGCGGCTTCGTATCGGATGTGCGTCACTCATCGAAATCCCCGCGCTCCCGCCCCTGGACGCCCGCCCCGTGCCCGCATGCCCGTGTCCGTGATCGTCCGATCGTCGAATGAGTGCAGAGTACAAGCCGTCTCTGACAGCAACTCAGCTCCCTGGCGTCACGGATCCCCAACTCGGTGGACGTATGCGGTCACAGCACTAACCACTGACATCGAACGGGCGAATGGGACAACCGAGGAGCTGTTCCCCAACGTCTATGGAGTTGGGGGCAGCCTCGCCGCATTCCAGGTCAGCAGCAACGCACCCCTCCGCGCGCCCGCAGCACAGGCTGTCACTAGGGTTCAAGGACAGTCGAAGGGTTAACGATGCCGGACAAATCCTCGCCACTGTGGTGGCTCTTCGCAGCGCTCAGCGCGGCCCTCTTCCTCGCCCTGATCTTCCCGGCCATGGTCAACGGGCGCCAGAAGGCCTTCGTGGCGTGCGGCCCGGTAATGGGACTCCTGGTGGCCCTCGCCTACAGTGCCGTCTACGACTGGTCCCCGGCCGAACTGCTTCCCGTCTACTGCGCCATGTGCCTGGCCTTGGCCCTGGGCCTCGTGGGCCACCGGAAGGCGATGCGCACGTTCATGACCTGGAAGCAGGAGAACCCCGGCAAGCCCGACGACGAAGGACCGGATGGCCCCTGGGTCCTCCAGATGGCCTTCACCATCCCCGTCTTCCTCGGCGCCGCGTTCTGGTACATCGGCAACTACTGAGCTTGATCGCCCACCGCAAGCCCTCAAGCGTTGCCCGAACTTCCTTCCGGAAGAAGGAACGGACGTTCTTCCCCGCGGAGTTGGGGGCGGGCTCGTCGGGGTGCGGGGCGCCGAAGCCGAACTGGAGGTGGACATCGGTTCCTGCGCGGCGCTCGGTGCCGACTTCGGCAGCTGGATCGGAGACTGGGCGGGCAACATCCGCTGGGACAGCATCAAGGGCCGCGAGGACGCGGGTGCGGTGCTGCTGGCTGCGTACTGCACCTACGAGGACACTCGTCCCTTCATCGGCTTCAGCAACGAGGGCAAGTGCGGTCCTGGCCCTGTCCGCTCTCCTGACCTCATGAGGGTGGTGGGCCCGGGCTCCGGGCCCACCACCCTTCCCCCGCACAAGAACTGATGAAAGGGCACGACATGCTCCCGAAGGACCGGATCCGGGCACTCCTACTGGAACACGACGATCCCCGCCACCTGGAACGCCCCGCGGACTTCGACCGGGAGACCTCGCGGAACTGTTTCGCCCGACTGGTAAGCGCTCTTGAGGAACGTTTCGGGCCGTCTTGCTCAAGTGGCCTGGGCCAGGACGCCAGTTTCTACGGTGTCATCACTGTCCCAGCGGACGCGACGGGCCTCGGTCGGCCGCTCTGGGTCCTGATGAGCAACTTCGGCAGTTACTTCGTCACCGCGGAAGTGGTGGTCGGTGTGGGTGCCCCCAGCGAAGAGGCATGCCCGCCCGAGGAGTTCGTGACGTGGCTCGACGGCGTCTGTACGGCCATGGGGTGCACCTTCGTCCCGACCGAGCTGCTTCGTGAGCTGTACGACGGGCCGTCGGTCCTGGCGGCGGCAGAGGACGTGGAGCTGGCGGCGGTGCTCATAGCCGCAGGCGAGGCCGAGGCTGAGGAGGACGACGACGAGCTGGGAAAGTCGGACTGGTCCGAGCGCTACTTCGAGTACATGTGAGACACCTGAGGCTCCGGCAGTCACTGGTGATGCGGCCTGCGGCAGCCTTCGCTCTCACTCCGTCCACGTCCCGGCGGGCGATCGGCATGACGGGAGGTGAGGATCGCGCTCACGGGATTGTCGACGGCATGTACGAAACCAGGATCAGCGGGTCCGTACCACAGGGTTGGACTTCGTCTGGCACAAGCGCCGCTGGTGGTGCCGGGAGCCGGAGTGCACCAGGAAGTCGTTCGCCTTCAGGAGTGCGCAGATGCCCGCACCCGGAATTCCGCGCGGCGGGGTTTCCGGGTGCGGGCACACGCTGCTGTACGCGGACGGAGTCGTGCCCCAACTCGGCATAGCCCCCTCGGCGCACGCCCTAGCTCGTGAGATCGAGGGCCTTGGGTGACGAAGGGTTGGTCTCGGTCACGGTCGGGCGCTCGTAGCGGCTGGGGAAGGGGAAGTAGGTTTCGAGGAAATGGTGGAGTTTCTCGGTGATGCGTTGTTGCTGGTCGGCGGGGGTGTTGACGTCGTTGAGGCAGAAGAAGTCGAAGCGGCGGGCCTGTAGCAGTTCGGCCATCTTCTCGGTGGCGTCGGGCTTGGCGACGTCGATGTACCGGAGCTTGTAGCCGGCGGGGACGGCTCGGCCGGTCAGGTAGGCGTGGTGGTGGTGCATGGTGGCGCCCATGGCGATGTCGGTGACGGAGCGGAAGCGGGAGCGGCTGGTGCGCTGGACGCTCTCGGCGTAGCGCTGCTCGATCTCCCGCATCACGGATCGGATCTGGGGGTGCGGGGTGTGCATGAACTTGTTGACGATGAAGCGGCCGTGTTCCTTCTGGAGGAGGGAGCGGACGTTCTTCCCCGCGGAATTGGGGGCGGGCTCGTCGGGGTGCGGAGCGCCGAGGCCGAACTGGAAGGAGGAGAAGGGGAGCTTGGCGATGCCGTTGCCGTGGAAGAAGTGGCCCGCGGTGACAGGGCCTCCGAGGAAGACGTCGTCGTTGAAGTAGAGGTAGTGCTCGGACAGACCGTCGATGTGGTGGAGCTGGGTGCCGAGGGCGTGGGAGTTGAAGACCGGCAGGGCGTCGGGGTTGGTGAAGATCTCCTTGTGGTCGACGACCCTGATGCCAAGGGCGGAAGTGTCGAGCCAGGTGGGGGTCTGGCTGTCAGTGACGATGTAGACGTTCCGAATGAACGGGGCGTACATCTCCAGCGAGCGGAGTGAGTACTTCAGTTCGTCGTGGCTCGTGTACCGGGAGGCGCCGGTCTCGCGGGCGTGGATGCGCCTGACGGCGGTGGAACCGGTGCGGTGCGCCTCGCGCTTGGCGGCCAGCTCGGGATCGTCGCCGTCGACCCAGGTGTAGACGACGTCGACGGGGAAGTCGACGGTTTCGATGGTGGGTTGGAACAGGTCGCGGAACGTGGAGTGGGGGCGGCCGGCTATCTCACGGGTGGCAGGTATTCGGGCGTCGGCGGGTACGGCCTCGGCGATGGCGTTGGGGCGGGGCGCGACGAGGGCGCCGGGCAGGGCGGCGTCGGGCGTCTGGGTGCGCAGGGTCGTCAGGCGCTCGGCGGCTCGTTCGGCCTTGGCCGGGTCCTCGTCGGCGGCTTCCCGGGCGGCGAGCAGAGCGTCGCCGTCCTGCCAGAACTCGACGTCGCAGCCCTGGGAGAAACCCGAGAGGACCTGCCCGGCCGGACCCAGTTGGAGCTCGGCGAAGCGGATCACGCTCTGGCGCTTGAGGGCCGTGGGCAGGGAGCCGTCGGCGTACAGGACGGCGGAGGCAGGCCAGAGATCGTTGCCGGGCTTGACGGCGTAGAGGGGAGCCGTCGGGTAGAGGGCGCGCAGCGCGGTCAGGAACGCTTTGCGGTCGGCCAGGCGGACGCCGACCACGTGGCGCAGCACGGAGCGGCCGGGGACCAGAAAGTAGTCCAGCCCGGCGTGGTCCAAGGCGTCGGTGACGAGGTGCAGGTTGCGGGCGCGTGCGGCCTCAGCGGTGTACGAGCTGACCGTGCGGCCGTAGTACGTGCGGCCCTCGGCGGTGATTGCGGCGACGACCGGGTCGGCGGCGAGCATGGCCGCCCGCAGGGCCGCGATCTTCTCCTCCTTGGCCCGCTGGGTCTTGGCCTCGCACTGAGCTCTCTCGGCGGCCTCGGCCTGGCGTTGCTCCTCTTCGCGGCGTTCGCGGATGCGGCGGGGGAGGAGGCGCTCGGTGGCGGCGGATAAGGAGGTAAGCATCGCGGTATCCAGTTCTCTCCGGCCGAGGGGGGCGTGGACCGGCGGTGTGAGGTTGGAGGCAGACCTCATTGCTCAGGTGGGGTGGGCGGTCTGCAAAGGGAAAAGCAGGGATCGAAAGAGAAGCCTGGGAGGCGGAGAGGCAGACGAGTCAGACGAGTCAGACGTGAGCCTCGGTCCAGGAAAGGACCTTTTCCGGCATTCCGGGGATGGCCGACAGGGCGCCGCCGTGGGCGGAGCTGTCCTCCAGGCGCTCCGCCGCCGCACTTGTCGCCGCGCTCCATGAGGGCGCACCGACCACCAGCGCGGCCACGGCCGGCACAGATGTCCACAGTCTTCTCACAGGCTCACGCCTCTCCAATCCGATGTGGGCAGGCGTGACGGGTGGCCCTCACTGGGGACAGGGAGCCTATGAACCACCTGCGGGGCCACAGTGAAGGAAGTGTGAACTTGAGGTCATGACTCCGTCAAGAAGACTTTGGGCGGAAAGTATGAATTTGCCTTTCAAATTCCCGAAAATGGTCAATCGAATTCCTTATTGCATTTTGGAGTCATCTCTCCTCCGCAAAATGGACACGTACGTGACGTGAAGTGGTCAACCTCCTCTCCTCCACGCCGTCCAGTGCCTCCCCAATCCGGTGATGCCGAGCCGAATCGGCCGAGCCCCGACAACTTCCATGGCGGGCTGGGGACATGGACGTCACCGAACAGGGCGGCAAGGGCGAGGGTCCGGCCCAGAAGGTCAGGGTCCGCGTGTCCATGCCCGCGGGCCTCGTCGCCGCGGTGAAGGCACGGGGTGGGGGCGCGCGGGTTCTCGGCGTACGTCAGCGCGGCGGTGGAGCGGCAGATTCAGCGTGATCTGCTCGAAGAGCTGCTCCAGGAGAAGGAGGCGGAGATGGGCTCGCCCGCCTCCGAGATCCAGGAGAACGCTGCGGAGGTCTTCCGCGAGAGGGCGGAGGGGCATCCCGCCATCGATGACGGTACCGTTTCTTGTACCACTGCCTAGGAGGTGCGGTTTCATGTCCATCACCGCCAGCGAGGCTCGTCGTCGGCTGTTTCCGCTGATCGAAGAGGTCAACAGCGACCAGAGCGCCGTAGAGATCGTCTCCAAGAACGGCAGTGCGTACCTCGTCGCAGCCGAGGAATACGAAGCCCTCCGGGAGACCGCATACCTGTTGCGCTCTCCCGCGAACGCGCGCCGTCTGCTGCGCTCCTACCAGAACGCCCTGGACGGCGAATACGAGAGCCGCGAACTCATCCGTGACGATGCCGGCAAGGACCGCCCGTGAAGCTCGCCTTCACCCCGCAGGGATGGGAGGACTACGTCCACTGGCAGACCGCCGACCGGAAGACCCTCAAGCGCGTCAACCGCCTCATCGACGACACGCTCCGCGACCCTTACGACGGCATCGGCAAGCCCGAGGCACTCAAGCACGCGCTGGCGGGGGTCTGGTCCAGACGCATCACCGACGAACACCGCTTGGTCTACGTCCCCTGGGACGACGAAGTGATCGTGGTCCAGGCCCGCTACCGCTACGGATGACTGCAGGAACTCGCGGCCCGTGGCATTCAGCGACGCACTGATCTGCTTCGATGTCTCCTGTCTCACGAGCCGACAGGCAAGATCAGTCTCACTTTGATGTCAGATACTCGACATCCGACTCGCACCTGACGAGCCTGGCCCTTATCCCGTTGACGTCACGCAGCGTCCTCTGCCGGCTCGGGAACGAGGCTGATCTCGTGGTCCTTCTCCCGGTGATAGACGACCGTGATGGACGCTTCCAGCCCACGGGAGATCTTCTCCAGCAGGGCGGGGGTCGGGTGCGCGCCCGACCCCTCGATGATCGACACCTTGGCCTGAGTGATGCCGCAGCGGGAGGCCGCCTCCGACTGGGAGTAACCCAGCTCCTTACGCCGGTCGTAGAAGATCTGGGCAAGATCACCCTGAAGCCTGTAGGCCCTCTGAGCCTTGAGCCGCTCGGCGACCTCCTCGCTCTGCTCCTTCAGTCGGCGGGCCCGCAGCGCCTTGTACCTCATGTGTCCGGCCATCACGCGTCCCCTTCCCGCTCGTAGTCCTCATGCGCCGGTCCGCGTTCTGCTTCGCAGACCTTCTTGGCGTCTCTCGCCCGTTGCACCTGGGTGTCTTCACGCCGCTGGGTCTTATAGAACCAGGTCAGCAGCACAACGGACCGCCGATCCGTAAGCCAGTAGGTAAGCCGTACGTGACCGGTACCGAGGGTGAAACGCAGCTCACGAACGCCGTCTCCGAGGTACTTGGACTTCGGCTCACCCAGCGTCAGAGGGCTCTCCGCCAGCTCCCCGGCCTTCTGGTCGACCTTCAGGAAGTGTTCCAGCGGGAGGGTGTCCCGTCGATTGACTTCCGCTCCCCGGGCTTGAGCCCGGGGAGCGGAAGTCAAGAATGACCCTCAGTCGCCCTTCGGGAACGTCACCTCCACGCGGCGGTTTTTGCGGCGGCCCTGTTCTGAGGTGTTGTCGGCGATGGGGTAGTCCTCGCTGTAGCCGCGTACCTCGAAGGTGACGTCGGGGCCGAGGCCGGCGGCTGCCAGTTCGTCGTGGACCACCTCGGCGCGGTTCTTGGAGAGGGTCACTCCGTGGGCGTACGAGCCGAGGTTGTCGGTGAAGCCGAAGACGCGGACCTTCGTGGCGTTCTGGGCCTTGATCTCCTCCGCGATCGCCTGGATACGTGACCGGGCGTCGGGGTTCAGTTTCGAGCTGTCCTTGGGGAACAGCACCTCCGCCTGCAGCGCGAACGTCACGTCCTCGTTCGTGTCCTCGCGGCGTTCCTCGCCCCCGAGGTCCTCGACCACCGACTTGATGTCCAGCACCCGTGCGGGCGCGAGCGTCGCGCCGTCGGCGAGCCTCAGGCCGGGGCTGTTGGCGTCCACCTCCGGTGGTTGGGAGGTGGTGACGCTGCCCGGGGGTTCGCTGGGGTCGCCTTCGTCGGCGTACACGGGGGTCAGAGGGGTCATGAAGACGAGGGCGGTGAGGGCCGTGGCGGTGATCGCCGTGGCGCGGAGGGGGGAGGGGAGGGGCATGGTTACTCGCCCTCGGAGAGTTCGAAGGAGGCGGGCGGCATGGAGCCGACCTGGAAGGAGACCTTGGTCGTGCCTTCGGGCGGGGCGGGGAACTGGGCGTACCAGTCAGCGGATTCGCCCTGTCGAAGAGCCCCGCTGAACCTGGTGCACAGACACCGTCCTTCGGTATCGCGAAGGATGAGGTACTTCTTCTTGCCTTCCTGATCGACGAGGCTCGCCCCCGCGACGGACCCGCCGTTCTTTGCAAGCTCGCGCTCGTCGCCGCGCCAGTCGGCCGCCACCCACGACCCGCTGCTGCCGTTCGTCACCGTGCCCTCGACGGTTACGAATCCCCCGTCGTCACGTGTGGCAGAGGTGACCTTTAGCGTGATGCCGTTGCCCGTGGCCTCGGCGAGCACCTGGTCCGGCTCAGCCGCTTCGGACTCCTTGCCCTGGTCGTTGCCCTTGTCGTTGTTCTCGGCCGGGGCGGACGAGGCCGCCTTGTCGGGCTGGTCGTCATCACCGCCCCCACCGCAACCGGCCACCGTGAGGACCAGCCCAGTTGTGATCGCCACCGCGGTCAGCACCGTGCGGCCCTTCATGGTGTGCCGAAGATTCATCGGTTCGGCTTCCTTTCACTCGACCAGATACACAGAGAACAGCACGGACGCGTCGGGAAGGTCGTCCAAAACGAAATCTTCGGGGTCGATCTCGATGATTTGGTCACCGCAGTCGAGCTGTACGAGGTCCAGGGGGTCGTCGGGCGCATCGAAGTCACAGCGCGGTTCGATGACGGCCGTGGCCTGGGCCGTCGCCTCCTGCGTTTCCGTGCCCGGGATGATCGAGTCCCCGACCGTGTAGTTCGTCTGGATCTCCACCTCGTATCCGCGGAAGCCGTTGACCTCTACGAGCTGGGCACCGCCCTGGAGGGCCGAGTCGTTCGCGGCGGCCAGTTGTTGGGCCGCGGCGGTGGCTCCGACACCCGTTGCTTCATCAGGGTTGAGCCAGTCCAGCCAGTTGTCGTCCACGCCGATGGCGCCTTCCAGGCCCTCCATCAGTTCGTCCCGATCCGCCTGTGCAGCCGCCAACGCAGCAGCGTCCGCCGCGGATTGAGCTCCATTCCGCGCGGACGCTGCCTGGGCGAACACGAAAAGTGCGACCGCGGCGAAGAGCAGAATCCCCGTCAACCAGATGTAGATCGGGAGAGTCTGCCCCCGGTCGCCGAAGTGTCGCCGGGCCGTCAGCCTCCGATGACGTCGTTCACGGCGTCGAAAATCGCCTGCGAGATGAGCCCGTCCAAGCCCAGACCGTCGATCAGCGTGAAAATCCCGGCGATCAGGATCATCAGCCCCGCATACTCCACGAACCCCGCCCCGCGATCCCGCTCGCTCCCCCGCATCCGGGAGACAACAGTCCGCCTCCACGTCCCGAGCCCGCGCCTGACGCCGTGCATCGACACCTTCGCCACCATGGCCGCTGTCCTCCCACCCAACAACACCACTACCGTCCCGCGCACCGTACGTGACACCCCGCCCACTCCGAGTGGGCCCAGAGACCCAACTTCCCGACATCGGAGTCATCGGTTCCACCCCCCGTGAGCCGTACCCAGCCAGTGCGCGATCGCTTCGCTGCGCGAAGAACTGTGCAGCTTTGCGAAGATGCGGTTGATGTGGTTCTTGACGGTCTTCTCGCTGATGAAGCAGGTGGCGGCGATCTGGCGGTTGTTCATGCCGGCCGCGATGAGATCCATGACCTCCACCTCACGTGAACTCAGTCCGAAATCCCGTCCGTTGTCGTCGCGGCCGTGGAGCCCCGCCGTGTAGGCGAGTCGGGCCTTGGACGACTGTGCCACAACTGGTTGCACGTGCGAAGAGAATTCGTTCGGTTCGTACGAAACACCGAGCGATTCCGAGACAGTTTCCGCGACAGATTCCGGGACAGCCGAATTCGAGACATTCGCGCCCGAGACGACAGCCGCGGCGGACGCCGTGAACGTAGGCCTACGCTCCCTCAAGTCCCGTACCGCTGTGATCAGTTCATCGGCCGTGAACTCACCATGGACCAGATAACCCACCGCACCCAGGCGCAATGCCTCCGCCACCACCTCGGGTTCACGGCTGTACGTCAGCATCATCACCGGTGCCAGGCGCGCCAGCGAGGGCAGCGCGGTGAGGCCGTCGGTGCCGGGCATGCGTACGTCCAGCAGGACCACGTCGGGGCGGGCGCGACAAGCGAACGCTTCCGCCTCCGCTCCGTTCGCCGCCTGCGCGACGACCCGGATGTCCGGGTGGGCGTCGAGCAGGGCCGCGAGGCCCGCCCGTACGACCGGGTTGTCGTCGGCCACGAGCACACGTAAGGGCGGGCCGGGAAGTGCCTGGTCAGGCATGTGCGGCCTCCTCTTGGGGAGTGTGTGAGGGGGGTGCGGGCAGCGGTGTGCCCGAGGTTCTCAGGGGGAGGTTTACCTTGACCTCCGTGCCTCCGTGCTCGCCTCGGCGCAGCTCGATGGCCGCGCCGATCGACGTCGCGCGCTCCAGCATTCCCAGCAGACCGAAGTGGCCGGATTTCGCCAGGTGTTGTACGTCGTCCAGGGATACGGACGTGCCGGTTCCGTCGTCTCGTACGGTCAGGTGCAGTGTCGAGGCGTCGGCATCGGCGTCGGCGTCGACTTCGAGGGTTACCTCCACCCCGGTCGCGTCCGTCGCGTGCCGGTGCGTGTTCTCCAGTGCCTCCGAGAGGATGGCGAGGAGTTGGTGGGGTGCTGCGGGAGGGAGTACGAGGGTGGGGGCTGCCCGGTAGGCGAGGGTCGCCCTGATGCCCGTACGGGATTCGAAGTCGTCCACCCTTGCCGTCAGTTCCGTTCTCAGGTCTGTGGGTGGGCTCGACAGGGCTGTGTGGTGGCGCAGGTCCGTGAGCAGATCCCTGGACTCCGCCGCCGCCCGGCGGGCCGCCCCCGCCACCACCGTCGCCTGGTCCTTCAGCGCACGCGGGTCCGTGTCGTGGTCGGCGGAGACCGCGAGCGCCTCGGCCGCCAGGGCCAGGCCGTGCAGGGTCTTCGCCACCGAGTCGTGCATCTCGCGGGCGAGGCGAGCGCGTTCGGACTCGACGGCCTCCGCCACCGCGAGCCGCGAGTTGGCCTCCGCGAGGGCCTGGCTGGCCGTGCCGAAGTGGAACATCAGGTTGCGCAGGGTTACGCCGATGATGCCGGCCGCGATGCAGAAGCCGGCGATGAGGAGGGTGCTGGCGCCGGTGCCGGGGCGGTGTTCCCAGGCCCTGAACACCGTGAGCAGGACGACGAGTTGGAGGCCGGTGAAGATGCCGGAGCCGCGCCAGCCGTACAGCAGGCCGGAGAGGAGGGGGGTGCAGACGGCCGCGTATGCGAGGGGGGAGGCCGGGGACGCGGTCAGCAGGAGGATCGCGCCGAAGATCAGGTCCACGGCCATGAGGGTGGGGTGGGCGAGGAGGCGGGGGGCGAAGCGGTCCCAGTCCCTGAGCATGGCGTACGAGCCCATGACGCCGAGGACGGCTGCGGCCAGTACTCCGTAGCGGGGTGGGCCGTGTGTCGCGTTGGCCATCGCGAAGGGGGCGCCGATCGCGATCAGGGTCAGGCGGACGGCGAAGGCCTGACGGCACAGGGCCTGCAAGGCGTTGAGCTGGAGGCGGACGCTTGGCGCTGCCGCGTCGTCTGCGAAGTAGCCTGCGGCTCGCTTGGCACGGGGGGCAGTTTGGACGCTGCGGGTCCGTTGCGGCTGGTCGCGCAGTTCCCCGCGCCCCTGATAGGGCAAGGCCGTTCCCAAGCTGCGGACCGTCCGTGGCTTGGCGCGCAGTTCCCCGCGCCCCTTACGGGGCGCACCGAACCGTAGCGCAGCAGCGAGCCGACCGCCGACGGCAGCGTAAGGACCAAGCGCGCGATTCCAGACCTCGCCCATCTCAACGTCCCAAAATCGAGCCGAAGTTAGTCCCCGACCCCAGGAACATCCCCGTCGCGATCAGGATCATCGTCGCCGGAAGCATGAAGACCAGCGTGACCATCGTCGCCTTGGGGATCGTCTTCGCGGCCCTGCGGCGCGAGTTCTGGGCGTCCGTTCGCCTCATGTCCGTGGCCAGTTGGATCAGGGTGTCCGCGATCGGGGAGCCCAGTTCCTCGCCCTGCTGCAAGGCCGAGACGAACTGGGCCACCTGCTCGGACGAGTTGCGCTTACGCAGCTCGTCGAAGGCCTGGCGGCGGCTGACGCCCATGTCCATCTGGCGCAACGTGATCCTCAACTCGTCCGCCCACGGGCCCTCGTAGTGGTCCGCCACCCGGTCCAGGGCCTGCCTGAAGCCGAGGCCCGCCGAGACCACGACCGCGAGGACGTCGAGGAAGTCGGGGAGGGTGCGGTCGATGACCTCCTTGCGGTCGCGGATGGCCTGCCAGATGAGGGCGTCAGCGGCCAGCAGGCCGAAGGCCAGGGTCAGTACGGCGAACAGGAGCTGTCCGTTGGTGAAGAAGACCAGTCCGAGTACGACGCCGAAGATGCCGTACACCGCCCGGCGGGCCGCGTAACGGTTCAAGGTCAGGCCGCCGGGGTTGCCCGCCATGTCGATGCGGCGGCGCTTGGCGTCGACGCGGCGCGGGCCCATCAGGCTCAGCACCAGGGGCGCGAAGCGCATGCCGAGGCGGTCGACGGCGGAGTCGGCCTTCGAGACGCGGGTGGACCCGACCTCCAGGGCGAGGGCCAGGTCGCCGGGGAGCTTGGCTTCCGCGCGGATCATGCGGATGCCAAGGAGGAGGCTCGCGACGGCGAGGCCCGACAGGAGAGCGAGCAGCAAGGCCAGCAACGTAACTCCCCCTCACACTTCGATCTTGCCGAGTCGGCGGATGACGAAGAAGCCGACTGTGTAGAGGCCCATGGCGATCAACACCAGGATCTGGCCGACCGGGGAGCCGGTCACTCGGGCCAGGGCGCCCTCGTTCGAGGAGTTGATCAGCAGGAGGGAGCCGAGGCCGAGGAGAGGGACCGTGAAGGCGGTCGCGTTGACCTCGGAGAGCATCGTGCGGACCTCGCGGCGGGTTTCCTTGCGGTCCTCCAGGGTCTGGGTGAGGTTCCGCAGGGAGTTGACGACCGAGCCGCCCGCCTTGTTGGAGAGGACCAGCGTCGTGACGAGGACGACGAGTTCGCGGGAGGGGAGGCGTTCGGCGAGTTCGCCGAGGGTGTCGTCGATGGAGCGGCCGAGGCTCAACTGGTCGGCGACGCGGGCGAGTTCCTCGCCGGCCGGGGCCTCCAGTTCCTCGGCGGCCATCGCCAGGGCCGTACGCAGGGCGAGGCCGGCGGCGGAGGCGTTGGCCAGGAGGCGGGCCACGTCCGGGAGTTGGTTGATGAAGGCCTCGATGCGCTTCTGGCGCTGCCAGTTGAGGAAGATCGCGGAGCCCCAGACGCCGATCGCGGCCGCGATGGGGCCGAAGAAGGGGGCCAGGGCGGCGGCTGCGATCAGCCACAGCGCCACGACGACGGCAGTGACGTACGTGAAGAACTCGCCCGCCGTGAGGTCGAGTCCCGTGGCCGAGAGCCGCAGGTGGATGGTGCGGCCCAGGCGGGTGTGGCGCAGGCGGCGGTCGACGGCCGCGAAACGGCGGGCGCGGCCCGCGGCGCTGCGGAGCGGGCCGCCGGAGAGGCGGTCGACGAGGGCCTGGCGCTGGGCGCGCCCGGACGCGTACGTGTGCACGCCCGCGACTGCGAGTGTGCCGCACAGGACGGTGGCGCCGAGGGCGAGCAGGGCGGGGTTGTTCATGGCTCGCTCCTCTCAGTCTGGTCGGTCTTGTCGGTCCTGATGGTGGGGGTCATCCGATGGCCTGCCTCGTCTGGAGTACGTCGATGGCCTCGGCCACGCGGAAAGCGGGCGGCAGCGGCTCGCCCGCGACGTACAGCTTCTCCGCGACCGGGCGGGGCAGCGGCAGATGCTCGAAGTGGCCGTGGACGACGCGGTCGGGGCCGGTGGGGCGCGGCACGAAACGGGTGACGGGGGCGATGCTGAACTGTTCGCGGCCGTGCGAGACCAGCAGGGCGATCTCGGAGACCTTGCGGGAGCCGTCCGCGTGGCGGGTGAGCTGGACGACCACGTCCACGGCCGAGTTGATCTGGTCCTTCAGCGCCTCGAAGGGGATCTGGACCTCGGACATCGAGCCGAGGGTCTGGAGGCGCATGAGGGCGTCCTCGGCGGTGTTCGCGTGCACGGTGGCCAGCGAACCGTCGTGACCGGTCGACATGGCCTGGAGCATGTCGAGGGTCTCGCCGCCTCGTACCTCACCGACGATGATGCGGTCGGGGCGCATACGCAGCGAGTTGCGGACCAGGTCGCGGATGGTGATCTGGCCCTTGCCCTCCACGTTCGGGGGGCGGGATTCGAGGCGGATCACATGCTCCTGCTGGAGCTGGAGTTCGGCGGAGTCCTCGATGGTGATGATGCGCTCGTGGGCCGGGATCAGGCCGGAGAGGGCGTTGAGGAGGGTGGTCTTGCCGGTGCCCGTACCGCCGCTGACGATGACGTTGAAGCGGGCCCGGACGAAGGCCGCGAGCAGCATGAGCATCTGCTCGTCCAACGACCCCAGGCCGATCAGCTCCGGGAGCGTGTAGGCGCGGGGGAAGCGGCGGATCGTGAGGGTCGGGCCGGTGAGGGCGAGCGGCGGGATGATGACGTTCACGCGTTCGCCGGTGGGGAGGCGGGCGTCGACCATGGGGTTCGACTCGTCCACGCGGCGGTTGACCGTGGAGACGATGCGCTCGATGGTCTGCATGAGCTGCTCGTTGGAGGCGAAGCGCAGGGGCAGCTGCTCCACGCGGCCCGCCCGCTCCACGAAGATGGAGTCGGGTCCGTTGACCATGATCTCGGTGATGGACGCGTCGGCGAGCAGGGGTTCCAGTACGCCTAGGCCGAGCGCCTCGTCCACGACCCGGCGGATCAGCTGGGACCGCTCGGAGGAGGAGAGGACCGGGCCCTCGCGGCTGATGATGTGCCCGAGCACCCGCTCAAGGCGCAGGCGTCGCTCGGCCGCCGCGAGGCTGGACATCTCGGCCAGGTCGATCTCTTCGAGCAGCTTGGCGCGGTAGACGGCGACGAGGTGGCCGTCCTCGCGGCCGGCTCCGCCCTCTTCGGGGGCAGCGATACGGGCCTTGAGGCTCATGTCTTCAACTCCCTTCCGGGGGAGGGTCGTTCGCTCCGCGGGAAGTGCAGTGCGTCGTCTGCGGGTCCGTTGTGGCTGGTCGCGCAGTTCCCCGCGCCCCTAAAAAGGACGGCCTGCGGCCTCTTTTTAGGGGCGCGGGGCCGCACCGGGCTTCGCCTGCTCCGCTTCGTCGTCATCGTCTTAGCCGTCATCGTCGTTGGGCATCGTGGCCTTCTTCTCCACTTGCCAGCCCTCCCCCACGAACGGGATGAGCAGCGGGACCCGCACGGTCACCGTGGCTGTGGTCGTGTCGCCGCCCCCTTCCGGAGCGGATACGGTCGCGTCGAGCCAGTCGCTCATCGCGGCGTAGCCCGCCGCCTCCCCCGCCTCGCCCTGTGAGGCGACCCGCGCGGCGGCACGCGCGCCGGATCCGGCCTGGTTGGCGGCGTATCCGACGAGGCCCAGCTGGATGGCGGCCAGCCCGACGAGCAGCAGGACGGGCAGGAAACCGGCGAACTCCAGCATGGAGACGCCACGGTCGCCCCTGGCCCGCCTGCGCAGTTTCCGGAGTACGTTCATCCGTCGTCCTCCCCCTCCAACGCCGCGCCCGCCTCGCCCTGGACCTCCCAGCCGGCGTCGAAGCCCGGGAAGAAGAGTGGGACTTCGGCACGGACACTGGCCTTCCAGACGTCGCCCTCCTGCTGGCAACCGATCTCGGCGCCCTGCCAGGCATTGGGCAGGTGCTCCTGGCCCGCGTCCTCACAGGCAGCCCCCGCCCCCGCACCGGAAGCGGCAGCCGCCGTAGCCGCCCGCGCCGCCTCATCCGCCGCGTTCCCGGCCAACGAGTACGTGTAGCCGTACAACACGCACTGCCACAGGATCGTCATCACGACCAGCAGCAGCGGGAACATCCCGGCGAACTCCAGCGTCACCGCACCCCGGTCGCCGCCCTTACGGCGCAGCGCCAGCGCGCCTCGGTCGCCGGAGGGCTTGCGACGCTTGCCGCCGCCCCCTTCCTTTACGGCCACCAGACCCAACTCGCCCGCCAGGGCCCACAGCGCCTGCTTCACCGTGGACCGGGCGTCCAGGTCCTGCATGCGGCCCGCGTCGACCACGGACTGGAGTTCCTTGAAAGCGGCGGGTACCGCGACGTGGGCCACCTTCGTGCCGGTGACGCGTTCGACGAGGGACGGCTGGATCTCCGTACCGCGTGAGGCCCGGTTGACGACCGTCAGGGTCTCCTCGGCCTTGCGGATCTGGAGGCGGTCCCACAGGCGGACCATGCGTTTGGCGGCGCGGACGGCGACGACGTCCGGGGTGACGAGGAGGAGGGCCTGGTCGGCGAGTTCGACGGCGGCGGCGGTCGCGGAGTTCATCTGGGCGCCGCAGTCGACGACCACGACCTCGTAACGGGTACGCAGCGCCTGCAGGACCTGGCGGGCAGCCCGGTCGGTGACCTCCTCGCCGCGTTCGCCCTCCGCCGGGGCCAGCAGCAGCCCGAGCCCGGTGTCGTGGGTGTAGACGGCGTCCTGGAGGACGCGCGGGTTGATGTCGCTGATCCCGGCGAGGTCGGCGACCGAGCGGCGGAACTGTACGTCCAGGTACGAGGCCACGTCGCCAGACTGGAGATCGAAGTCCAGCAGTGCGACCGTACGGCCCGATGCCCTTGCCGCGAGGGCGAGTTGGACGGCCGTGACCGTCGCGCCCACACCGCCCTTCGCCCCGGTGACCGTGACGACGGTGCCGCCTGGCCCCGAGTACAGCTCCGGCGTACCGCTGCCGAGATGGCGCCGCATGCCGAGCGACCAGGCGGCGGCGGCCTGGACGCGTTCGGCGAGGGCGTCGTAGCCGAGGGGCAGGCCGATGATGCCGCGGGCGCCGGAGTCCATCGCCGCGGTCAGTACGCCCGTACTGGCGTCGGCGGTGATGAGCACGACCCCGACCGCCGGGAACCGCATCACCACATCGCGGACGACGTCCAGCGCGGGCATCGGACCTATCCGCTCATGAACGAGGACCACCTCGGGCAACTCGTCCAGGGACTCCGCCGCGAGCCGCGCCAGGGTGTCCAGGAGCGCCGTGGTGTCCGGGACCGGCGCGGCCGGTTCGGCGTCGGGGAGCTGGCTCAGCAGCGTGGAGAGGGCGCGGGCCGAGTCGATGTCGCCGACTGCGGGCAGGATGCGGATGGTCATCGGCACACCTTCGTGGACCCCTGCGGGGACGCCTTCGTGAGGGCTGAGCGCATCACGGCCTCCTACTTGTCCTCGTCGAGGGTGTACGAGCGGTCGTCGGGCGCGACGGCGGTGTCGGAGCCGCCGGCGACCAGGGCGAGGCGTACGTGGGTCGCGAACGACTCGGCGTAGGCGACGCGTTGGGTGTCGGCGGTGGTGAGGGCGAAGGTGATCGGGACGGCCTCGGTCGCGGTACGGCGGCGGTCGTCGCTGTTCTGGGAGGGGTCGAGGGCGGTGAGTTTGCCGACGTCGATGACCCTGGCGTTCTCGACGATGACCTTCGACTGGTCCTTGCCGTTGTCGTTCTCGGCCTCGAAGGTGGCGTAGATGTTGACCCGCGCACCCGGGTTGATCTTGCCCGCGACACCGGTCGCCGCGTCGATCATGATCGCGATCTCCTGCTGGCCCGCCTCGAGCTCGGGCCGGTCCACGATCATGTCCTGCTGGAGCAGGGAGCCCTTCTCGAGCCGGGTGACCGCGATCTTGCCGCGGATCTCGGAGAGGTCGGTGACGGCGGTCGAGGACAGCCACCGCTCGGGCATCGAGACCTTCTCGAACTGGTCGGCCGACAGCTCCCGGTAGGGCGCGACATCGCTCTTCAGGCGGTACGCCGCGACCTCTGGGCCGACTTTCGAGTTCACGTCGCGGATCACCGAGAGCACTCCGGCGAAGGCGCCCACGGCGCACAGGACCGAGAGGACCAGCAGGATGACGCCGCGGCGCTGGCGCGAGTTCACTGAAAGCTCACCTCGTAGGGGCGTACCGGGTAGTTGAGCGGGCCATGCGTTTCCGGCCGGGGGTCTGGGGGTTGTCCCCCAGGGTGATGCAGCATGACGCGGACAACCTCGATCGGGGCGGGGACAGCGGGGGTCTGGCGGTCGTGCTTGGTGCTCAGCTTGTGTTCTTGGTGCAGTGGCTGTGCTCTGGCTGTTCAGATGTACGTATGTGGCTTACGTAGTGCCTCGTGGCAAGGCGCGTACAGAAGAAGCTGCCCGGACGGTGGCGGTCGGAAGCTCCGGCGGCGGGAGCAAAGGTGCCGCACAGAAACCGCATCGGTCGCCGATGAGCTCAAGGCCGCACCAGTGGCACTCCTCGCGCCGTACGGACGAGACCAGTTGGTAGAGCACGGACACGTCGTGCAGTCCCGCGGCGAACTCGGCGATCTTCCCCGTGGCCCACCAGCGCGCGGACTCGGCGGGCAGCGGCACGGTGGCGACGCCCTGTACGCGCCAGGCGGGCGCGAGCGTCGTGGTGATCCAGTCGCCGGGCAGCTGCCCGGGCGCGATGAGCATCCGCGTGCCGAACTCGGGCCCGGCCAGCTTCTCCTCCGTCTGTCCGAGCCGTATGAGCTGGGGCCGCGGATTGGCCAGTACGGCGAACTGGGCGCCCGGCACCCATGACTTGGCGTGGGACTTGAGGGACACCGGGATCCGGTCGAGCTTGGCGACGGAGCCGAGCAGGGCGCCGGCGTAGATGTAGTGGGCGAGCAGCCGTGCGGAGGAGGCGAGCACACCCGGGCTGAAGTCGCAGGCGGAGAGCTGGCGGAGCTGCTGGGCGAGGAGGGCGAGGCCGAGCGGAGGCAGATCGATGCCGAGGACGGCGATGCGGTCGCTCTCGAGTACGGAACGCACGGCGTGCAGCCGCCGGATGACGTCGGTGGAGACGGACGCCGGGTATAACGCGATCACGTAGCCATGCTGCTCGATGAGCGTGTGCATCCCGGTGAGGGAGCTCTCGAGGCTGTCGAGGGGCTGGACGACGGCGGGCGGCGTCTGCCGGTCGTGCGTTGGGAGCACCAGATCGGAACTGGTGACTGCTATCGCGGTCGGCACGCTGCACACCACCCCGTCCACTGCGGCGGGGTGGTCGACCACCGCCTCAGATCGCCCCTGTGACGTCGTCTTGCAGCAGAACCATATCCACGGCATGGCCCGATCAACACCGGATCTCCGAGATCAACTCACCGAAGGTGCAGTCGTGATCGACACAGCGTGAGGCGCATATGCCCCAACTCAGGGATTTAGCGGGCAGGTTGAGTTCGCCACTTGATCGTTGACGGCGTTGCGTTCGGTAATGAGGCAATGCCATGATCGCACTCATGTCTGATCACGGGGGAGACAGCGCGGCGGCGGGGCATATACGTAGGTCCTGGATCTGGGACTACATAGAGGACGCCGACGGGAGCACGAGCGCGGGCGACGCTCTGACTCATCCGGCGCATCCGACTCATCCGGTGCAGGAGCCGTCGAGCCCACCGCCTCCCCCGCCCTCCCCCTCGGTGGAGCAGGGCTCATCACCTGGTACGGGCGTCGCTCACCACTCGGACCAGGTAAGCCTCCGCCGACGCGAAGTCGCCGCCCTGCTCGGCGAGTTCCGGCGTACGGCCGTGCTGTTGCCGCTCGGGGAGGACGACTCCCCGCTGACCGCGGAGTTCGGCGGTATCCGGTGGATCTACGCCTTCTCGGACGAAGCGGCGCTCGCTCGATTCGCCATCGTGAGGGGTGAAGGGGCACGGGAGTGGGCGTACGAGCGTGTCCTGGGCGCTCGGTTGCTGGATGCGGCGATTCCCGCGATGCCAGTGCCGTGCGGGGTGGCGCTGGATGTCGGGAGTGAGGGCGAGGGGGCGCTGTTTCCACCGGTGCGGGGGATCGTGCCAGACGGGGCGGCGGTGGACGGCGACGCCGCGTACGTAGACGTAACCGACAAGGCTGATCGGAACGGGGAGTTCGCGCGGTGAGCGACGACGGCGGTGGCGGCGGTGGCGGCGACGGCAGGGATCTGCAAGTCCAGGGGCTGGGCCTCATCACCGAGGGCATCACGCTGGCGCTCGACGAGTTGCGGGAACTGGGGATGATCGGCACGGCGGGCGCCGGCCGGGGTTTCTCCGATCTGGCGCTGTCGGGGCTGGAGTTGGGGCACGGCGGAGTGACCTCGGCGCTCGACTCGTTCTGCGAGCGCTGGGAGTGGGGAGTGCGCTCACTGATCGACGAGGGCAACAACTTCGCGCAGGCCGTGGGCCTGTCGGCGGGGACCTTCCACGAGACCGACCAGTACGTCGAGGGCACCTTGAAGATCGCGACGAACGCGATGATGGGCAACCCCAACCTGACCGAGGACGAGGTCAAACAGATGGGCTGGGGCGACCTGGCGCAGAACCACATGCTCGCCGACCCGGACTACAGCGCGGAGTCCTTCCAGCAGGCCAGGGACAACATCAAGCAGGGCTGGCAGCAGGCCTCCGACGACGTGATGACGTCCGAGGTGCTGGGGACGGCGGACCGGCAGTTCGTCCCGTTGCCCGAGGAGAGCGCGGCAGCCGGCGAGGCCCAAACCGAGGGGCAGAAGAACGGGGACGCCGGCTGATGGTCGACTGGCGCGACGCGCTCAACAGCGGTCTCGGCAAGGTGGAGGACGGCTGGGAAGCGGGCAAGGAACTCGTCGGTGAGGGCGTCGACAAGGGCACCGATTTCGCAGGCGACGTCCTGGACTACGCCGGCGCCGAGGGTGTCGCGGACAAGGTCGAGGACTGGGGTGACGAGGCGGCCTCGGCCCTGGGCGCCACCCCCGGCGAGCGGCAACTCGGCGAGACCGAGGACGCGAACGAACTCGTACACGGCAACCCGGGGCGCATCCGCGAGAGCGCCAAGCACCTGAAGGACTTCCGCAAGGCCTTCGACAAGGTCGGCGGGGGCATGCGCAAGCTGGACTCCTCGCAGTGGAAGGGCAAGGCGGCCGACACCTTCCGCGAGAAGTTCGCGATGCACCCCACGAAGTGGCTGCACGCGGCGGACGCCTGCGACGCCGCCGCCAAGGCACTGGACTCGTACGCGGACACGGTGACGTGGGCCCAGGGGCAGGCGCAGGAAGCCATCGACCTCTACAAGAAGGGCAAGAAGGCCTCCGACGACGCAGTGGACGCGTACAACACGAAGGTCGACGCCTACAACGCCAAGGTGGCGGCGAACCAGGATCCGGGCCCGCAGCCCGAGCCCTTCCAGGACCCGGGCAAGCAGGACATGGAGCGGGCCCACGAGATCCTCAGGGAGGCCCGCCGCCAGCGCAACGACGCCGGCCGCACGACAGCCGAGTCGGTCAGGGCCGCCCTCAAGCACGCCCCGGCCGAACCCCCGGCCCTGGACCGGCTCACGGCCAACGCGGGCGACCTGGCCAAGGCGGTCAACACGGAGCTCACCCATTTCACAGGCGGCCTGGTCAAGGGCACCGCGGGCATCCTCACCTTCGCCCGCGGCATGAACCCCATGGACCCGTACAACCTGACACACCCCGCCGCGTACATCGAGAACGTCAGCATGACGCTCTCCGGGCTCACCTCGACCGTCGCCCAGCCGGAGCGGGCGCTGAAGGCCGCGTGGGAGGGCTTCAAGAAGGACCCGTCCGAGGGCGGCGGCCGTATCGTTCCCGAACTCTTCGGCACCAAGGGGGCGGGGGCGTTGCGCGGGGTGGCGCGGGGTGCGGCCAAGGGAGCGCCGGAAGGGGCGGCGAGGTCGGGGGCGAGGAACACGGCGCGGGACGCTGTCGGGGACGATCCTGCGCAGAGCTCCCAGACCGAAGACTCCCGGGTCAACACGGACACGGACCCGATCGACCTCGCCACCGGCAAGATGTACCTGCCGCAGACGGACGTAACCCTGCCGGGCGCCCTGCCTCTGGTGTTCAAACGGCGGGTGGAGTCCGGCTACCGGCTGGGCCGCTGGTTCGGTCCGTCGTGGTCGTCCACCGTCGACCAACGCCTGGAGATCGACTCCGAGGGCGTCGTCTTCGTCACGGAGGACGGCCTCCTCCTCCCCTACCCGCACCCGGCGCCCGGCCTGCCGACTCTGCCCAGCCACGGCCCGCGCTGGCCGCTGGCCCGCGAGGACGGCGGCTACACCGTCACCGACCCGCAGACGCGCCGCGTCTGGCACTTCACCGACCGCGGCGACGACCTGGCCGTCCTGGAGCAGATCGACGACCGCAACGGCAACTGGATCACCTTCGAGTACGACGCCGAGGGCACTCCGCTCGCGATCGTGTCGAGCGGCGGCTACCACGTGCGCATCTCCACGGATGCGGGCCGGGTCACGGCGCTGCATCTGGCCGCCGGGAACCAGTCGTTGATGCGCTACGGCTATTCGGAAACGGGCGATCTGACCGAAGTCGTGAACTCCTCCGGCCTGCCGCTCCGTTTCACGTACGACGAGGCGGGTCGCGTCACGTCGTGGACGGACACCAACGACCGCTCGTACCGGTACGAGTACGACGACCAGGACCGTTGCATCGCCGAGGGCGGCACGCACGGCCACATGAACCTGCGCGTCGACTACGACGGGACGGACCCGGAAACCGGCCTGCGCGTGACGACCACGACGACCGGCGAGGGCCACACCCGCCGCTTCCTGGTCAACGACGCCTGGCAGGTCGTCGCCGACATCGACCCCCTGGGCGCGGTCACCCGCCACGAACGGGACCGCTACAACCGCCTCCTCTCCCAGACGGACCCGCTGGGCCACACGACGTCGTTCCGCTACGACGAGGCCGGCAACCTGACGGCGGTGGTACGCCCGGACGGCCGCGAGGCGCGGGCCGAGTACAACGAACTCGGGCTGCCGGTACGGGTGGTGAACCCGGACGGCACGGTCGTACGCCAGACGTACGACGACCGCGGCAACCGCACGTCGGTGACGGCTCCTTCCGGCCAGACCACGCACTTCGCGTACGACGAGGCCGGTCACCTCACCGCCGTGACCGACCCGCTCGGGCAGACGACGGCGGTGCGCTGCGACAGGGCCGGGCTGCCGGTCGAGATCACGGATCCGCTGGGCGCGGTCACGCGATACGAGCGGGACGCGTTCGGCAGGCCGGTCGCGATCACCGACGCTCTGGGCGCGACAACCCGCCTGGAGTGGACGGTCGAGGGCCAGCTGACCCGCCGTACGGCTGCCGATGGGACGTCCGAGTCGTGGACGTACGACGGCGAGGGCAACTGCACCAGCCACACGGACGCGATGGGCGGGGTCTCGCACTACGAGTACACGCACTTCGACCTGCTGTCGGCGCGCACAGGCCCGGACGGCGTCCGCTACGAATTCGCCCACGACACGGCGCTGCGGCTGACGCGGGTGACCAACCCGCAGGGCCTGACGTGGGACTACGCGTACGACCCGGCGGGCCGCCTGGTCACGGAGACGGACTTCGACGACCGCACGCTCACGTACTCGCATGACGCGGCGGGCCGTCTCACATCCCGCACGAACACCCTGGGCCAGACGGTGGCCTTCGAGCGCAACGAGCTTGGCCAGGTGCTACGCAAGGACGCGGCTGGTTCCGTCACGACGTACGCGTACGACATGACGGACCAGCTCGCCCAGGCAACGGGCCCGGACACCACGCTGACGCTGCTGCGGGACCGCTTCGGGCGCGTGCGCTCGGAGACGGTCGACGGCCGCAAACTGACGTACACGTACGACGAGTTGGGGCGCAGAACCGGCCGTACGACGCCGACCGGCGCGACGACGACGTGGTCGTACGACGCGACCGGGCGCCGCACCGGGATGGTGGCCGCAGGCCGGAGCATCGACTTCACGTACGACACGGCGGGCCGCGAACTGTCCCGCCGGATCGGCGAGACGGTCACCCTGGAGCACACCTTCGATCCGCTGGGCCGCCTGACGGAGCAATCGGTGACGGGGGCGTCCGGCCGGCCGGTGCAGCACCGGGCGTACACGTATCGCCCGGACGGCAACCTCATCGGCGTAGACGACCGGTTGGCCGGCTCGCGTCGCTTCGACCTGGACGCGGCGGGCCGGGTGACGGCGGTCCACGCGGCGGGCTGGACGGAGACGTACGCGTACGACGAGGCGGGCAACCAGACCTCCGCGGCCTGGCCGCCAGGCCACCCGGGCCAGGAGGCGACGGGCCCGCGTACGTACGAGGGCACCCGCATCACCCGCGCCGGCAACGTCCGCTACGAACACGACGCACTGGGCCGCATCACCCTCCGCCAGAAAACCCGCCTGTCCCGCAAGCCGGACACCTGGCGCTACGAATGGGACGCCGAGGACCGCCTCACGTCGGTGATCACCCCGGACGGCACCCACTGGCGCTACACGTACGACCCCCTGGGCCGCCGCACAGCAAAACTCCGCCTGGCACCCGACGGCGAATCGATCGCGGAACGCATCGACTTCACCTGGGACGGCACAACACTCTGCGAACAGACAACAACCTCGGCGGAGCTGCCAAACCCAGTCACCCTCACCTGGGACCACCAGGGCCTACGCCCCATCGCGCAAACGGAACGCATAGCGTCGGCGGAGGCCTCCCAGGAGGAAATCGACTCCCGCTTCTTCGCGATCGTCACGGACCTGGTCGGCACACCGAGCGAGCTGGTGGACGAGCGGGGCGAGATCGCGTGGCGGACGCGCAGCACCCTGTGGGGCACGACGGCCTGGGCGAGGGACAGCACTGCCTACACTCCCCTCCGCTTCCCGGGCCAGTACTTCGACCCGGAAACGGGCCTGCACTACAACTACTTCCGCCACTACGACCCGGAGACCGCGCGATATCTCACCCCTGACCGGCTGGGTTTGACCCCTGCGCCCAATCCCGCGACCTACGTTCAGAACCCTCATTTGTGGTCTGACCCCCTGGGTCTGGCTCCAGGTGAGTGCCCCCAAGAAGCATGGCGTAACGGGTCGGAAGGCCCTCACAACGCCGCCAATGGCGAGCGCCTACGTGAGCAGCTTCGCGAAGAGGCCGGACCTGTTGGGTCCATACAGGGGATTGAGGACATTATGAACAATCCTGATGTACTCAGCGGAGGAGTTACACCAGATCAAGTGCGAGGCGCAGTGATCAATGCACCCGGCTGGAGAGAGGAAACTCTCGGTAGAGGTGGTCACGCCGGGCAAGGATGGGTGTTGCGTGAATACAATGAACTCGATCACCCTACTGGCCGAATGCTTCGATGGCATCCTGGCGGGGGCCATCACGGAGAGGGAGCGTACTGGCGAGTAAAGGGATGGGAAGGAAATCTAGGAGGAGACGAGGAAGGAATCATCAGATGAAGGTCGACGTCGCCGTCCGCCAGCTTGAACAAGCGTTGGAGCGCCTCTCATGGGACGCGGAACGACAGATTGATTACACACGCCGCTTGGGCGTCGGGGTGGACGAACTGGCCTTGGAATTTGATGACTCTTATCGCCCCGTTTCCAGATTGATCGAGGAAGGCTTGCTCCCGGAGGCTCTCAGCGAAGCCATTAAATTCATAGATCAGTCGCTTGAGGGGATGACTCGAACCCCTGAAGATAAATGGACCGAGGATGCGGTTCGGGCTTCGCAGGAATGGCTCGATATGCGTAAAACAGCCCGGCAGGCAGTCAGCTTGCTACAAGGAATAGAATTCGACACGGATGACGATTGAACCAATGCCGTTCTTGAATCATCAGGAACTCGATGTCACGGTGATGGCAACTTCCCCCGTGGGTGCGCAAGTCGAGTCAAATGGTGAAGTCGGTTTTGTCGATCAGGCGAAGCACCCTTCCTGGTGGAATACCGAGGTGCCACCGCCCCGTATAGGCGATCGTCTGCATGTCGTCGTTCTCGACGCCAGCAGAAACCCTGCCCGCTTCAGCGCACTCGATAGTGACATTCAAGTGGCTCGTGAGTTGCGTTCTCGATGAACACTTACGCAACGACATTTTTGATCGCGCTCCACCCCGGAGCAATTTAGCTAGCCACCAATCCCCCGACGAGCAGGGAACATGACGCACGAAGAGTCAAATGGACAGAGAAACAAGCTTCCGGTCGAGGCGGAGGAGCCGAAGCGATTGGTGAAGGCCGGCTTCGGGGATTCCAGCATCACGGTGTACCAGGCATATCCCAGGGAGATCGCCGAGCGAGCCGTGCACGCGGGAACCTTCGTGGCGCCGTTCAAGAAAGAGCGGATGACCTGGATCAAGCCATCTTTCCTGTGGATGATGTACCGCTCAGGTTGGGCGACCAAGCCGAACCAAGAGCATGTGCTCGCCGTCGAGATCTCCCGCGCAGGCTTCGAATGGGCGCTGGCTCACTCGGCACTGAGCCACTTCGATCGTCGGGTGCACCCGGATGAGGGTTCCTGGCGGCAGGAGGTCAAGGAAAGTCCTGTGCGGATCCAATGGGATCCCGAACGGTCGCTTTCCCTCGATCCGCTGCCCACACGAGCGATCCAGATCGGCCTCTCCGGAGAGGCAGTAGAACTCTACGTGCACGACTGGATCACCAGCATCACAGACGTTACCGACCTTGCCCGATCCATCCACTCCGATATTCGTGACGGAAATACTGAAGAAGCAACCCAGAAACTCCCCACCGAGCGGCACTATCCGCTTGCAGAACAGATCCGGCGGCGGATCGGGGCGGACGGGTAGTCGAGAGTCGTGACGCAGGTCTGGCTGGATGAAGCGCGGGGTTTGGTCGCCGACGTCTTAAATGACAGGGTCTCGGACGTAGATAGGGCCTGGGTGTGCGTGAGAAATGCGAATCGCGTCAAATGGGGTGCCTGGCTGGGCTGTTGGTCCAGCGAAAACGCGTCACCCGGAGAAGATGAGGTGAGGAACTTCCTTCGCGCGTTGGCTGGCTTCATTGACGGCAACGCGCCAGTAGGCCCCAGAGGTCCGGTGCTGACCGAATATTTTTTCCAGGTGGGCTGGAACGCATGGGGCCCTGGAACACCCAAGGCACTCCTTGAAGTGGCAGCCTCTCAGCCTCCGAACTGCGGATTCCCTTCTCGGATCCAGGACTTCCGGATGGATTGTTGAAAGAAGATTTCCACCCCGTCGAATATGAATACGTTGGCCCTGCGGAGATAAAGGAACTCGTTCGATACGGCACGGGATTTCGATTTGAATCTGCAGAAGAGCTCGAATGTTTCCTCACCTCTCGTGATCGTGACGAACTGAGCGAGCCCTTCACGTTTATCGCTTTTTTCATTTGAGTCAGCCCATCAAAAAGGATAGAAAACCGCATGTCGTTCGGTCCTCCACCCCCCAATTCTGGGCCTCCCACACCGCCTCCGTGGACCCCGCCAACCGAGATCGAGCAGGCGCTCTTCGAGGCCAAGGGACGGGGCGACTGGCCGGCGTACTTCGATACGCTCGCGCGGAATCGGGTGTACTTCGAGATACGGCGGGACAAGGCAGACACCATGCCGAGCGGTACGTATCCCGCGTTCGGTCGTGATACTCGGACCGGAGGCCCGATCTGGGCGGTGTACACCGAGGGGATGCTTCCCGCTCCGGAGCCGCACCGGGTGTTCGCCTGGAACGACCTCGGCTGGTTCGCCCGCGAGTGGGCGCCCACCGATCCTCCGATGATCGTGGTCAACCCCGGTAGTCCGTGCGAAGCGTTCCTGCCCTCGGCGCCCCCGCACTCCGCGGCTTGGGCTCAGCATTCGGAGCGGGTGGGGGTTCTCTCGTACACGCCGGGCCTGCGTACCCTCCGCGTCGGCGGCCCTCTGCAAGGCCCCGTGGCTCACGGACTGGCCTGCGGCGCTCTGCTTTTCGTCCGGGACGGTTTCCCCTGGAACGCCATGGCTTATCACGGCCGGGGCTATCGCGGAGAGCGCAAGACACTTCGACAATCGTGGGGCGTCACCGATTCTGCGGAATGGCAGTACCAGCAACGCACTCTTCTGGCACTCGATGGCGCCAACCCGGTATGGGAGTTCGCACTCAGCCTGCGCCGTGCCATCGCCCGTGACTTCGGAGGCTACATAGACACCTCCTACTGGCGGGATGCGGCCGCCAAAGTCCTGCGTCACCGTGATTCCGGCGAGATCGTGGTCACTCCAGACGGTGTCACCAAGGCCGATCCTCGCCCAGAGGCGGAGACCGAGGCTCGTATCAAGGGCGTGCAGCATCTCATCGGCAGGATCACCCGTTACGAGGCGCGTTTCCGGGCCGACGGCATCCTCGACGAGAACCGGTATGTCACCTCTGTCGACGCCTGGGATCTGGGCCGGGCTTCGGGCATGGCCCGGTGGGGTCTTGGCGCGCGCTACTGCGACCTGAAGGAAGCCGAGTCCGCGGTCATCGAGGCAGGCCGGGCCGCAGCTCGCTCCTACCGCTCCTGGCAGGACTTCTCCGCCGGCTACATCCTCGGGCGCTGTCTCCATTTCGACGACGAGGAGTTCGGGGAATGGTACGAGGACATGGTCTCGGCTCATCGGATTCTGATGTCCGAGCCTGGGAGTCCGTGGCTCAACATTCCGTTCAAGTAGGGCAAGCCCATGGGGGCGATGGCCAGTTCGAACCACACCACCTTCCAGCCGGTGGTTAGAGAGCGGGTACGGAGGGAGTAGTGGCAGGGCCCCTGGGGCGTACGGGGTTTGAGGTACGGCGCGTACGCGGCTGAGGTTGGCGCGTGCGGAGCTGGGGGTTGGGGCGTACGGAGCCAAGGTCGGCGCGTATGGCGGCTTCGGGCGGATGAGAGGGGTCGAGCGAGAGGTCTTGACAAGTTTATTGGTCTGGACCAGCTTGTACGGCCAGCGGTGGCCACCGTTCCCACTCAACTCCCCCCACCGGAGGCCGAAATGAACCGCGTACCAGGCATGCCCGGATCCACCGGATCCAGACGACGGCGGTGGGCGCGAGCCCTGGCCGCCGTGCTGACCGGGTCCGTTCTCACCTTCGTCGCCCTGGCCGCCCAAGCGCCGGCGGCGGAGCGAGACGCCGCCGCCCTGCCCAAGCACGCCGTGACCGGGTACTGGCAGAACTTCAACAACGGCGCGACAGTCCAGAAGCTCTCCGACGTCCAGGCCCAGTACGACATCATCGCGGTCGCCTTCGCGGACGCCACCTCGACGCCGGGCGCCGTGACCTTCAACCTCGACTCGGCCGGGCTCGGCGGCTACACCGTCGACCAGTTCAAGGCCGACATCAAGGCCAAGCAGGCCGAGGGCAAGAAGGTGATCGTCTCGGTCGGGGGCGAACGCGGCACCGTCTCAGTCAGCGACTCCGCATCCGCCACGAACTTCGCGAACTCGGTCCACTCGCTGATGCAGGAGTACGGCTTCGACGGCGTCGACATCGACCTGGAGAACGGGCTGAACGCCACGTACATGACGCAGGCGCTCCGCTCCCTGTCCTCGAAGGCGGGCGCGTCGCTGGTCATCACGATGGCGCCGCAGACGATCGACATGCAGTCGACGTCGAACGGCTACTTCCAGACGGCCCTGAACATCAAGGACATCCTCACGGTCGTCAACATGCAGTACTACAACAGCGGTTCCATGCTGGGCTGCGACGGCAAGGTGTACAGCCAGGGGTCTGTGGACTTCCTTACGGCGCTGGCCTGCATCCAGTTGGAGGGCGGCCTGGCTCCGTCCCAGGTGGGCCTCGGCCTTCCCGCCTCCTCCAGCGGTGCGGGCAGCGGCTACGTTCCCCCGTCCGTGGTGAACAACGCCCTGGACTGCCTGGCCAAGGGCACGAACTGCGGCTCCTTCAAGCCGCCGAGGACCTACCCCGACCTGCGCGGTGCGATGACCTGGTCGACCAACTGGGATGCAGCGGCGGGCAATGCGTGGTCCAACGCGGTGGGGCCGCACGTGCACGCGCTGCCCTGACAGTTCCCTGGCGGGTTGCCCCCCGCCTGGACCCGAGCCCGGCGGCAATACGGCCCGCATACGCGAGCAACCGCCGGGCTTCCAGGTGATGAGACGGAGGGTGTCCTGGCGAGGCCAGTCCAGGGGAGGGAGGGGTGTGCGCCCGGAAATGTGACAGTGAGGGGGCGATCTGTCACATTCGCGGAACTACCTCCGGGTGGGTAGCCGCCATACAGCACGTGCGTGGACGCGGAGCCTCCGGCTGCTCGACTCAGCCCTCACCACGCGCTCTCATTCGCGGTCAGCGGCCAGTTCGAACCACACCACCTTCCAGCCGGGCGTTCGGGAGCGGTTGGGGAGCGGGTAGCGGCCCCAGCAGTCCGCCAAGGCTTCCACCAGGTACAGGCCCCGGCCGAAGTCCTCGTCGGGGGTGCAGGGCAGTGGGGCGGGGAGTTCTGGGTGGTCGTCCATGACTCCGATACGTACGACTCCGGCGCGGGTGCGGAGTCTGACGGCTACCGGGCCGTCGGAGTGTTTCACCGAGTTCGAGACCAGTTCCGAGGTCAACAGCTCTGCCGTGTCGGCCAGTTCGAGGGAGTAGTTGTAGTCGAGGAGGGCCGTGCGGATCGTGCGGCGGGCGATGCGTGGGGCTCGGGAGTTGTTGGTCAGGTGGAGGTGGCATTCCCAGGTGGCGGTGGGGATGAGGGCTGGGGGTGGGGTGACTTCGGGCATGCGGGAACTCCGTTCCGGGTGAGATGGGGTGAGGTGAAGGGGGTGGTGGCAGTCGGTGGCCTGTCGCGGGCATGCATCCGCGATGCGCTTCCAACTGCCGTGGGTAGCATTTGCGTTACTGAATGTACTGAAGTTGGGGGCTAATTTGGCCCCTCCTGGTGGAAGTTACGCCCAATCGTGGTTCAGTCGAACGCGCAAGCGGCAGACTGCACACGACCGCTCGCGGAAGGAACGGCATGGCAGCGAGGACGTCTCCCACGGAGCGCCAGAGGCGGCTGGGGGCGGAGGTGCGCAGGATGCGCACCTCCGCAGGGATCTCCGCGGAGTACGCGGCGGGACTGCTCGGTGTGGACCGAGGCAAGATCTCCCACATCGAGTCCGGAGTGCGCGCGATCAGCCCGGAACGGTTGCGCACCCTCGCCTGCAACTGCGACTGCCGGGACGAGGGATACGTCGAGGCACTGGCCGAGATGGCTCAGCCCGGCCAACGGGGCTGGTGGGACAAGTACCGCGGGTCACTCCCCCAAGGGCTGCTGGACATCGCCGAGTTGGAAGCGCACGCCGTCCGGATGCGGGCTGCATACTCCATGCACATCCCTGGCCTCCTCCAGACCTCCGACCACGCGTTCGCCATCTTCCGGGTTGTCATCCCACAGCTGCCGGAGCATGAGGTCGCCCTGCGCCTGGCTCACCGCGTGGAGCGCCAGCACGTACTGGACGGCGACAATCCGCCCGAGTTCGTCGCCATCGTGCACGAGGCCGCGCTGAGGATGAGGTTCGGTGGGCGGGAGGTGGCTCGGGCCCAGCTCGACCATCTGCTGAAGAAGTCCGAGCAGCCCAACATCACGCTGCTGGTCATCCCGTTCGAGGCGGGGGCGTTCCCCGGCGCGGGGCAGACCGTGCTGTACGCGGAAGGGCCGGTGCCGAAGCTCGACACGGTGCAGATCGACAACTCGCACGGGCCCGACTTCCTGCACGCGGACACACAATTGGCGAAGTACCGTGCCCACTTGGACTGGATGGAACGCATCGCTCTGTCGCCGAAGGCGTCACGCGACTACATCCGCGACATCGCCAACAGCCTTTGAGGAGAAGCCCGATGGATCACATCACCTGGGAAGAGCCCTTCTGCGGTGAGGGAAACTCCTGCTTCCGCCTCGGCATCGACGACCGGGACAACGCCTACATCGCCATAGCCGGCGCCGAAGACGCGTACCTCACCGACACCCGCGAAGCGCTCCGCACCCTCATCCGCGACATCAAGGCGGGCAAGGCCGACCACCTCCTCTGAGGGTTCCGGTAGGCCGTAGTTGCCGGGAGGGGCGGACTCGGCCCGCAGCCGTCAGCGTCAGGTGTACGAGATAGGGCTGGGCCCCGGACAGGCGGAGGCGCTGCATGTGTACGGGGGTGAAGTGGTGCCGGATGGCGGTGGTCAGATCCTCGCGGTCGGGGAGGAGGAGTACGGCTGTGCCCTCGGGGGCGAGGACGCGGCGCAGTTCCGTCCACCAGCGGGAAGGGGCGGTGGCGAGCAGGCCGCGGGCGTGAGCCTGGGTGCCCCAGGGCGGGTTGCACAGGACGCGGTCGATGGAGTCGTCGGGGAGGGGTAGGCGGCCGGCGTCGGACCGGCGGATGGTGACGGGCAGCTCACCGGCGTTGGCGCGGGCCGCGGTGACCGCGTCCGCGGACAGGTCGAAGCCGTGGAAGCGGGCGTCGGGTTGGGCGAGTACCGCCTCGATCAGCAGGGTGCCGGCGCCGCAGCACGGGTCGAGGACGGCGTGGCCGGGGCGGATGTCGGCCAGCGTGGCCATGGCGGCGGCGAGCGGCGGGTGCAGGGTGCCCGGGATGGTGCGCTGCTTGTACGCGCGGCGGTGCAACGGTCGGTCGTCGACCCGCAGCATGAGCGTGGCCCGTGTGCCGTCCAGGGTCAGCCGCCAGCCACAGCTGCCCGGCGGGGGCGCGGTCCCCGTACGCCGGGAGTGATAGGGGACGCCGAGCCGTCGCGCCAGGGCCTGGCCGACGACGTCCTCGGCGTCGTACCGGGTGAGCGTGCGCCTGCCGAGGAAGGAGGCTGAGACGTCGATGCCGGTGATCCCCCGGGCCGACGCTGTCGCGCTGTGACGGAGGGAGCTGTGACGGAGGGACAGGAGGTGGTCGGTGTCGGCGAGACGGGCGAGTTCGGTGAGTTCGTGCAGGCGCTGTCGCGTTGTTCCGATGTCGGGGCGCTGGGCGGCGAGCAGGAACACGTCGTCGGCGGTGCGCAGCGGTGGCGTGGGCCGGTGCGAGCGGAAATGGACTTCGCGGTGGCGTAGATCGGTGACGGCGCCGAGCCCGGACCCGAGAACCTCGGAGGCGACCACGGCCTCCAGGCCGCGGAGGCAGCGCGCCACGAGGGGCGTGTGCATGGTGTTGTTCTTCTTCCACGTCAGCACTCGGGGCAGCGCTCCGCTGCCCCGCCTCGTCGGCGACGGGGGGATCCTCGCTTCGCCGACGGTGCCTAGCGGAGGTGGAAGAAGTACGTCATGGGTGAAAGTCTAACTGCCCTGCGATCCTGGTGACTTCGAGAGGGAACCGCGACTGCGGACGGAGTTGCGGGTTGGCACACGATCGCAGCCGCACGGCGGGGCGCAGGCCACACAGCGGCGCGGGGAGTCGGCCCCCCGCGCCGACTCCCCGCGCCCAGCCCCCGCCCGCGGCACTCGACGACGGAGCCGCAATGGCCGGCGAGGTCGTCAGGACGGCAGCGGCACCGCTCGGGCGTACGATCCCTCAGAATCCGGACGGACGCGGAACATTCGTGCTGATGTTGCCGTACACGGAATTGTCGCCGTAAGCGACCCTGATGAAGATGTTCGAGCTCCGGCCGCTGAAGCTCGCGGTCCTCGTCGTCCAGACGCCGTCGCACTCCTTGACCCGCTTGCTGTTCCCGGTGTCGGACGCGATGACATTCGCGTAGCCGCACACTCCGTCCGTACTGGAATCGAGCAACTGGAACTTCACCGTCTGCCAGTAGGCGCCGTCAATGATGTTCTTTCCCCAGGTCACCGTGCAGTTCCGCGTCTTGGCGTGGACATTTCCGTTCCTGTCGTCCACGTGCAACGACTCGCAGGCGACGGTCTTGGTGCGGTCGCCGTCGTCGGCGGCGGCCGGAGCCGGCGCGACCGCCGCCCCCATGAGCGTCGCGGCCACTGCCAGTCCGGAGACGCCGACGGCCTTCCTCCGGGATGTCGACATCGGGCGTACAGACATTGGTTTCCCCTTCTGAGTCATTTGCGTGCTGCGGAGCTTCGCCGTGGTGGTCGTTTTTCCTGATCTCACGGCTTGCCGGCACACCGCTTCGCGGGCGGGCCCCTCGATCGCCTGCGCGCTTCGCACGTCACACATCGTGGACGGAGGCCCTGTGTGAAAACCTTGTCGATGTCTTGTCGCGGTTGTATGGACCTGCTGTGATGACCTTGCTCGATGTCGGCGGGCCTTGAACGGACAGATGCCATGGTGGAGTTACGGCTGCTGGGCCCGGTGGAACTGCGGGTGGCAGGCCAGGCGGTGCAGCTCGGGCCACCTTTGCGGCGGGCCTTCTTCGCCGTCCTCGCGGCCGAGGCCGACCGCTCGGTTTCCGCCGAGACGCTGATCCACCGAGTCTGGGGCGAGGATCCGCCGATGGAGGCCCGCGCCTCGCTCTACTCGCACGTCAGCCGTCTTCGCCGTGTCCTGGCCGATGCGGCCACCACTGTGGACCCCGGCGAGGAGGACGACGGCACACCGCCGCAGTTGCTGCGCCTGGCTGGCGGCTATCTGCTGCAGGTCGCGCCGGACCGAGTCGACCTGCACCACTACCGGCAGTTGTCCGAGCAGGCGCGCGACCCTGCCCTCACCGACGTGGCGCGAGCCGCGCTGCTGTTCCAAGCTCTCGGGCTGTGGCGTGGCGAACCACTGGCGGGAGTCCCCGGCCCGTGGGCGGCGCGCACCCGCGAGAGCTGGACGCAGCGGCGCATCGACACTTTCGTGGACTGGGCGAACGCGACGACCCGGTCGGGCAGCCCGGGCCTGGTGCTCGACCGGCTGCCCGATCTGGTGGCCGAGCACCCGCTGGTCGAGCCCCTGGTGACCGCGCTGATGCGGGCTCTGCAGGCGGTCGGCCGCGGCTCGGAGGCGCTGGCCTGCTACGCCGGATTGCGGGAGCGGCTGGCCGAGGAACTCGGCACCGACCCCGGGCCTGAGGCACAGCAGGTTCACCAGGAAGTACTGCGCGGCCATCACGCCACCCCGCATCAGCCGACCGGAGACACCCGGCCGACAGGAGACACCGACGGGCCCCGGACACCGGAGCACCCCGCGACGCCGGTCGTCGCCGGTGCGCCGCCGGCCACCGGCACGGACACCGGCACGGTCCCGGCCCCCCAGGCCGTCCCACGGCAACTCCCCGCCGGAGTCCTGGGGTTCGTCGGCCGGGAAAGCCATCTCAAACAGCTCGATGCGCTGCTTCCCCCACAGGACGACGAGGCAGCGGGAGCCACGGGCGTGATCACGGTGATGTCCGGTACGGCCGGTGTGGGCAAGACGGCCCTGGCCGTGCACTGGGCCCATGGGATGCGCGACCGGTTTCCGGACGGGCAGTTGTACGTCGACCTCAGCGGCTTCGGGCCCACCGCACCGTTGCGACCGGTCGACGTCCTGGGCCGGTTCCTGCGCGCACTGGGCGTGCCGACGGAACAGGTGCCGGCCGAGCAGGAGGAGGCCGCGGCGCTGTACCGCTCCCTGCTGGCAGGCAAGCGCATGCTGGTCCTCCTCGACAACGCGGCCAGTGCGGACCAGGTACGGCCGTTGCGGCCCGCGGCCCCCGGCTGCCTGGCGGTGGTCACCAGCCGCGATCGGTTGAGCGGTCTGGTGGCGCGTGACGGAGCCCGGTCGCTCGTCCTGGATGTGCTGACCGACGCGGAGGCACACGACCTGCTGGCCCAGATGCTGGGCGAGGAGCGTGCCCGGTCCGACACGGAGGCCGCGGCGTGGCTTGTCGAGTGGTGCGGCAGACTGCCCCTCGCCCTGCGGATCGCGGCCTCTGATGTGGCGGGCCGGGACAACCTCGGTCTGGCTCGGTACGCGGCCGAGCTGAAAGACACCGACCGGCTCGGATCGCTGGCTGTGGACGGCGACGCGCAGTCCGCCGTACGTACGGCCTTCGACCACTCGTACCGTGCTCTGCCGCCGGAGGCCCGGCGGATGTTCCGGCTGACCGCGTCCGCCCCCGCCCCGGACGTGACCGCCGACGCGGCCGCCGCCCTCGCGGGCGTGACGCCGCGGCAGGCCCACGAGGTGCTGGCCCGGCTGACGGCGGCGAGCCTCGTGCACCAGCAGTCGCCCGGCCGGTATGCGTTCCACGACCTGGTGCGCCTGTACGGCACCGAATGTGCCGAGGAGGAGAGCCCGGCCGACCGTGCCGAAGCGACGAGCCGCCTTCACAGGTACTACCTCGCCACGGTGACCGCCGCCTCACAGTTGCTTTATCCGGACAAACTGCGTCTGCCGGCCGATGCCGTAGGTGCGGCGGGCAGTACCGAGTCCGTACCGCAGCAGGTCGCCACCGTGCTGAACGACGAGTCCGCGGCTCTGGGCTGGCTCAACGCCGAACAGCCCAACATGCGTTCGGTCATCGAGGACGCCGCCCGGCATGGCTCCCGGAAGACCGCGTGGCTGCTCGCCGACAGGCTGCGCGGCTTCTTCTGGCTCGGGTCCCACGCTTCCGACTGGCTGGCGGTGGCGCAGGCCGGCCTGGCTGCCGCACGGGCCGACGGCAATGCATGGGCCGAGGGCGCGGCCCGGCTCAGTCTCGGGGACGCCTGTATGCGACAAGGCCGGTTCGGCAGTGCGCTGGAGCACTACACAGGTGCGCTGGCCTGCACCCAGAGCGTGGGATGGCGGGACGGGCAGGCAGCCGTCCTCAGCAACCTCGCCGGCGTGCACTGGGAACAGGGCCGTCCCCGCCAGGCGACCGATCACCTCACCCGAGCCCTGGTGATCAACGTCGAGACCGGCCGGGTCGCCGGACAGGCCACCATCCTGGGAAACCTCGGCGTCCTGTGCCGGGAACTCGGACAGCTGGACCGGTCCGCGGAATACCACAGGCAGGCCCTCGCCCTCGACGAGAGGATCGGCTCCGCCGTGACCGCGGCCATCGACGTGGCCAATCTCGCCGAGGCGATCTGCCTGCAGGGACACCTCGCCGAGGCAGAGGACGGCTTGCTACGGGCTCTGCACCTGCACCGGGAACTCGGTGACCGGGATACCGAGAGCTACACGCTGTGCGTCCTGGCCCGGCTCCAGGGTGACCTGGACCGCCCTCGTCAGTCCCTCGACACCGCACGGACCGCGCTCGCTCTCGCCCGGGAGAACGACCACACACGGCATGAGGTGGACGCTCTGAACGCCTTGGCGAGCGCCCATCTGTTGCTCGTCGATCACGGAAGGGCTCTGAGCCACTACGAGCAGGCGCTGCGGATCCTGCGGGAAACCGGTCAGGACCACTGCCACGCGGCGGTCGAGAGCCTCGTCGGACTGGCGGACACTCACCACCGCACCGGCCGCGGACCATCGGCCGCGGAACTGGCCCACCGCGCTCTCCACACGAGCCGCCGCACCGGATATCGGCTCTTGGAAGGCCAGGCTCTCACCGTCCTCGCCGGCATCGCGCTCGTCGGCGGTGCGCCGTCCCAGGCCGCCGAACACGCCCGCCGCGCAGTGGAAGTTCACCGTGCCACCGGGCATCGCATGGGCCGGGTTCAGGCTCTGCACCAGCTCGCCAGGGCGGTACAGCAGACGCACGGGTACACCGCGGCCCTTTCCCTGAAGCGCGAGGCGGAGGCGATCCACCTGCGGATGAGAGCACGGTGACGCCCGGCCCGCATGGGCCACCCGCTTCCGGCACCAGAAGACGGATCCTCGTACCGTGCACACCTCGACTGGATGGAGCGCATCGCCCTGTCACCGGAGACCTCGCGCGACTTCATCCGCGACATCAAGGCAGGCAAGGCCGACCACCTCCTCTGACGGCCTGCTAGGCCTGTATCGAAGGCAGCCGGGTGTACGGCCTGTTCCATCGTTGGCGACGGGGCAGTTTCTGACGAAGCGTCACCATCCAGCCGCAGGACGGTCGTTCGGCGACCCAACCACCGGGGCGAGTGCCCCCACCCGTTCTCGTCGGCGGGCCTCACGGTATGGTGCGTGATTGAGGGTTCAAGATCATTTACCGAGCCCCGGATGCTTTGCCGGACCATGCCGTACCGGCACTCGGGACCTGCACGGCATCCGCCCCCACAGCCAGGAACTCGTTCAGAAACACCTTTCTGGAGACACACCTGATGAAGCTCGCCAGACGTCTCGTCCTCACCACCACAGCTCTCGCCGCCGTGACCGCCGGCACGCTCTTCAGCGCGACGATCGGCCAGGCCACAACCTCGAAGCCCGCCGGCGCCGATACCGCCGCCCCCACCACGCCGAAGGTCCCCGACTCACTGAAGGTCCCTGATGGCAACCGGCTCACCGGTGTCTTCTCCGCCAAGGGTGTCCAGGTCTACACCTGCACCGACGGCGCCTGGAAGCTCCTGGAACCCGCCGCCACCCTCTCGGCCAAGAACGACAAATCCCACCGCCCCATCGCCCTCCATTCCCGCGGCCCCGTCTGGGTGTCCACGGTAGACGGCAGCGCGGTCAACGCCGCCGCCCTCGCCACCTCCCCCAAACCCGGCACCATCCCCGAACTCCTCCTGCAGTCCACCGCCACGCGCGGCACCGGGGTCTTCGCCGGCGTCTCCTACATCCAGCGCCTCAGCACCCAGGGCGGCGTCGCCCCCACCACCGCCTGCACGGGCACCGAGCAGGTCAGCGTCCCCTACTCCGCCATCTACACCTTCTACAAGCCCGCCAAGTGATGCGGTAAGCGGTAAGCAGTAAGAAGCAACGGCAGGGGCCCCTCGGGACGATCTCGAGGGGCCCCTGCCGTGCAGTGCACCGGGCAGGATGCGAATGACGGCCTGCGCCCACGGCCCGTTCGGAAACGGTGAAACATTTCCTGGGGTCCACCGCATCAATGAGGTGAGGGCGGTACGGGGAAAACACCAGGGGCTCACGGGGGACGTAGGCATGAGACAGAGGGGCGAGGACGGCTACACCGAGTTCGCTGCGGCGCGGGCCGGGCATCTCTACCGGTCGGCCTGTCTGCTCACCGGCGGCGACACCCATCTCGCCGAGGATCTCGTGCAGGAGACCCTCGGGCGGCTGTACGTCAACTGGCGGCGGGTGTCGCGCGTCGGTAATCCCGCGGGGTACGCGCAGACCGTCCTCACCCGTACGTTCCTCGCCCACCAGCGGCGGCGCAGCAGTACCGAACGTGCCACGGACCTCCTTCCCGACCTGCCCGATCCACACAGCGCCACCGCCGACACGCCGCTGCGGCTGACCCTCGTGGAGGCGCTGGGGAGGCTGTCCGCCAAGGACCGGGCCGTGGTCGTCCTGCGGTACTGGGAGGACCGCAGCATCGAGGAGACCGCCGACGCGATGAACGTCAGCTCGGCCGCCGTACGCACCCGCTGCGTACGGGCCCTCGGCCGGCTGCGGGTGCTCCTCGGCGACGGCCTCAGCGAGTACGCGGCCCGCTGAACGGCCACCGCGACCCAGCTCGACTCCCATTCCAACGACTTCCAACGACCTTGCAGAGACGGTGGTTTGCCATGCCCGCTGAAGATCACGAAAGCCACGACGTCGACACCGACCTTTTCGAGGACCGGCTCGGCCTCGCCATGCGCCAGGCCGGCGGCTCCTTCGAGACCGACCGGAGTGGCCTCGTCGCCGCCGGAGCGGTACGCGGTCGCAGGCTCCTGCTGCGGCGCCGGGCCGCCGTCGTGGGAGGCGTGGCCGCCGTCGTCCTCGTGGGGGCGGGCGGGACGCTGCTCGTGCCCTGGGGCGGTGCGGGCGACGGGCGGCAGTCCGTGGCCGCCACTAGCCCGACCCCGACCTCGACCCCTCCTGCCGAGAGCGACGGGCGGCAGTCCGTGGCCGCCACTAGCCCGACCCCGACCCCGCCCCCTCCCGCCGAGAACGACGGCAAGACCTCTGACGCCGAGCCACCCGAGCCACCGGAGACCACCCCGAGCACCCCTCCGGGTGCCGACGGTTCCTCGATCGGGCAGACGCTCACCTCTCTGCTCCCCAAGAACTTCGACGTCGTCTCGTATGGCGGTCAGGCCAACGATTACGCGTACGTCGTGGTCGACGACGGGAAGGGAGAGAGTCTGGTCCAGATCAACATGCAGCCCGATATGTCGGATTTCGAGGACCAGCTCTTTGGGCCCGCCGCGGAGATCCTGCCCGATGGCACGAAGGTCGCCACGAGCCAGGGTCCGGGCGAGAAGGGTGTCGCGGGCGCCGTCATGTGGACCGTCGACACCATCAGGCCCGATGGCCGGCGCGTGGTCGTCAGCGCCTTCAACTCCGGCTCACAGCGCGACGACCCGACCCGCGAGACACCCGCGCTCACCATGCAGCAGCTCAGGGAGATCGCCACGAGTACTAAGTGGCTACAGCTCGGGTAAGCACCCCGCGCCTGATGAGCGCGTCAGAAGAACTCCGACCAAGGCTGGTCCCAGATCTGCTTCACGCACAGGACGATGAAGAGCAGGCCCGCGATCACCAGCATGGCGTTGCTGAGCGGGCCGTTGCGCCATTCCCTCGGTGTGCGGGAGGAGTTGAGGAGCCAGACCAGGGTGAGGGCGAGGAAGGGGAGGAAGGCCGCGCCGAGGACTCCGTACAGGATGATCAGGCGGAAGGGCTGGCCCTCGAACAGCAGGATCATCGGCGGGAAGGTCAGCCACAGCAGGTACGCACGGAAGGGCCAGGACTTCTCGCGGGCGCCGGACGCCACCTCCTCGCCGGAGCCGGACCCGGACGCCACCGCGTCGCCCGTCACCGCGCGGCGCGCCCGGTAGCGCTCCACGAAGTCCGCGAACATCAGGCTGACGCCGTGCCAGACGCCGATCAGCGAGGTGAACGACGTGGCGAAGAAGCCGATGAGGAAGAACTTCGACGTCGCCGTGCCGTACTCGTCCTCCAGGATGTCGCCGAGCTGGATGAGGCCCTTGTCGCCGCTCGCGATGGCGATGTTCGAGGCGTGGAGGAGTTCCGCGCCGACGAAGAGCATGGAGATGACGAAGATGCCGGTCGTGGCGTACGCGACGCGGTTGTCGAGGCGCATCACCTTCATCCAGCCGGTGTTGGTCCAGCCCTTCGCGTTGACCCAGTAGCCGTACGCGGCAAGGGTGATGGTGCCGCCGACGCCGCCGACCAGGCCGAGGGTGTTGAGGATGGAGTCCTTCTCGTCGGGAAGGACGGGGAGCAGGCCCGCGAAGGCGTCGCCGAGGTTCGGGGTGACGCGGATCGCCAGGTACACCGTCACCACGAACATGACGCCGACCAGCACCGTCATGACCTTCTCGAAGACGGCGTACTTGTTGAACCAGACGAAGACCAGGCCCACCAAACCGGTGAGGATGGCCCACCACTTGAGGTCCATGACGTCCGGGAAGAGCGCCTGGAGTGGCAGGCCCGAGGATGACATGGCCGCTGCGCCGTAGACGAAGCCCCAGATCACGACGTAGACGACGAAGAACCACGTCGTCCAGCGGCCGAGGCTCTCCCAGCCGTCGAACAGGGTGCGACCGGTGGACAGATGCCAGCGGCCCGCCGCCTCGGCCAGGGAGATCTTGACGAGACAGCCGAGGATGGCGGCCCACAGGAGGGTGTAGCCGAAGTTCGAGCCGGCGATGAGGGTCGCGACGAGGTCGCCCGCGCCGACGCCGGTGGCGGCGACCACGATGCCGGGGCCGATGTATTTCCAACTGGATTTACGGGGGCTGGAGTTGGCCTCGCCCGACGCCGCTTCCCCTGAGTTTCCCGCCGTCTTGCCGGTGTTTCCCGTGGTGTCCGCCATGCCGATCAAGAAAGCGCAAAGCGGGCGATGGCACAAGGGGGCGTGCGTGTATGCGCGTTCGACCTTCGCCTGGTCTTGACCCGGTCATGCCAGACCTTCACGATGAGCGCCACACCCGCACAGACGTCGCACTGATCCACCCCCCGCTCCAACCCCCCACTTTCCGGAGACCCCGGAAGTCCTGGAGAATCTAGGAGACTCAATGCGGCTACGCACCAGAGGCAGGCGCACCGCCTTCCTCGGCACCCTCCTCGCGCTCGCCCTCGCGGCACCCATCACCGCCACGACGACCAGCGCGTCCGGAGCGCCCGGCACGGCCCCGGTGGCCGCGTCCGAGGCCGACCGCGAGATCCGCCAGTACGAGGTCCACATGCACTCGGACTCCAAGTCCCGTACGGCACTTCAGAAGTCCGGCGTGACGGTGGACGACTCCGACGACCACACCGTGTTCATCTCCGGCCGCGCGGACCAGGTCAAGAAGCTGCGGCAACTCGGCTACGAGGTCACGCTGCTCGGCGCCGCACCCGACCGGTCGCGCGGCGAGGAGGACGTACGGCCCCTCGACTTCCCCTCCGCCGACTCGCGCTATCACAACTACGCCGAGATGAACACGGAGATCAGCCAGCGCCTCTCGGCGTACCCGAACATCATGAGCAGGCGCGTGATCGGGAAGTCGTACCAGGGCCGGGACATCGTCGCCATCAAGATCAGCGACAACGTCGCGACCGACGAGTCCGAGCCCGAAGTCCTGATGACCCACCATCAGCACGCGCGCGAGCACCTCACCGTCGAGATGGCCCTCTACCTGATACGCGAACTGGGCGCCGGTTACGGCTCCGACCAGCGCATCACGAACATGGTCAACAACCGCGAGATCTGGATCCTCCCCGACCTCAACCCGGACGGCGGCGAGTACGACATCGCGACCGGGCAGTACCGCTCCTGGCGCAAGAACCGGCAGCCCAACAGCGGTTCCTCGTACGTCGGTACGGACCTGAACCGCAACTGGGCCTATCGGTGGGGCTGTTGCGGCGGTTCGTCCGGTTCGACGTCCTCCGACACCTACCGGGGTCCGGCCGCCGAGTCCGCGCCCGAGGTGAAGGTCGTCGCCGACTTCGTACGCAGCCGGGTCGTCGGCGGTACGCAGCAGATCAAGGCGGGCATCGACTTCCACACGTACAGCGAGCTGGTGCTGTGGCCCTTCGGCTACACGAACGCGGACACGACCACCGGCATGACGGCCGACGACCGCAACGCCTTCGCCACGGTCGGCGGGAAGATGGCCGCCAGCAACGGCTACACGGCCGAGCAGTCCAGCGACCTCTACATCACGGACGGCTCGATCGACGACTGGCTGTGGGGCGATCAGAAGATCTTCGGCTACACCTTCGAGATGTACCCGGGGTCCGCGTCGGGCGGCGGTTTCTACCCGCCCGACGAGGTCATCGAGCGCGAGACGTCCCGCAACCGGGACGCGGTGCTCCAACTGCTGGAGAACGCGGACTGTATGTACCGGTCCATAGGCAAGGAGGAGCAGTACTGCTGACGGGCTGGTGTTGTGAGTGAGGGTGCGCCCCGGCTCGGCCCGGGGCGCACCCTCACTCATGCACTCATGAAGTACGCGGTTAGTCCTGGAAGTACGCGTCCAGGACCTCGTCCAGCTCCGTCTCCCACTCCTTGACCTTGGCGCGGGACGGGATGCGGAGCTCGACCGGGTACCAGCGGCGTTCGGGGGTGTGCACCGTGATGGTGTACCAGCGGCCGAAGCGCGAGGTCTCCGACTCGACCGCGCCGATCTCGTCCCAGCGGAACTCGGCCTCGTGGTCGTCCAGGCGCAGTCGTACGCCGCGGTGGTCGGCGGTGATCTTCGCGCGGTAGTCGGAGGCCTCGAAGACGGGGCCGTCGGCGGAGGGCTCCTCCGAGTCGTCCGACTCCGCCTCGGCTGCCTCCTCCGGCTCCTCCGACTCCGACTCGGCGGTCTCCTTCGCCTCGTCCGAAGTGTCCGCCTCGTCGGACTTTGCCGGGACGTCCTTGTCGGAGGCGTCGGCGGCCTGCTCGGCGGCCGTTTCCGTCTCCTCGGAGGCGGTCTCCTCGACCGGGTCCTTGGCGTCCTTCGGGTCCTTGGGATCGGCAGGGCGCGGGCCCGTGATGCCGGGGACGAACGCCGGGTCGGCTGCCGCGCCTTGCAGGGGCTGGATGCTGGGTCCTATGCGCTGCTCCACGGTGGGCAGTATGGCCGATGAAGCTGTGGCGTGGGGGGCCGGGGCGTCACTCGTCACCTGAGTGATGCCAAGGTCCGGGCAGCCGCTATACGAACACGCTCAGCGCCGCCGCCACCACGAACCCGGCGACGGAGAGCACCGATTCCAGGACCGTCCAGGTCTTGAGGGTGTCCCGTTCGGAGAGGCCGAAGTACTTGGCCACGATCCAGAAGCCGCCGTCGTTGACGTGCGAGGCGAAGATGGAGCCCGCCGAGATCGCCATGATGACCAGGGCGATGAAGGCCTGCGAGTGGTCGCCCTCCGACAGCAGCGGGGCCACGATGCCCGCCGTCGTCACGATCGCGACCGTCGCCGATCCCTGGGCCACGCGCAGCACCAGCGAGATCAGATACGACAGGACGAGCACCGGCAGGCCCACGTCGTTGAAGGTGTCCGAGAGGGCCTGCGCGACCCCGCTGCCCTTGAGTACGGCGCCGAAGATGCCGCCCGCGCCGACAACCAGCAGGATGTTGCCGACCGGCTTGAGGGAGGCGGTCGACACGGTCTCCAGGGACTTGCGAGACCAGCCGCGGCGGATGCCGAGGAGGTAGTACGCGAGCAGCAGGGCGATGGTGAGCGCGACGAAGGGGTGGCCGAAGAACTCGATCACGCTGCGGCCCGTGGAGGGGTCGAAGGCGATGGAGGAAAACGTTGCCAACAGGATCAGGAGCAGCGGGGTGCCGATGATCGCGAAGACGACGCCGAGCGGAACCGGCTTCTCCGGGGGCGTCACACCGTCCTTGCGCTGCTCCTCGGCGAGCGCGGACTTCGCCTCGTCGGCGGCCTCCACCATGTCCTGCGGTACGGGGACGAAGAGCCGACTGCCGATCCACGCGGACCAGGCCCAGGCGGCGAGCACGGCGGGGATACCGCAGACGATGCCCATCAGGATGACCCAGCCGAGGTCGACCTTCAGCAGTCCGGCGGCGGCGACGGGGCCGGGGTGCGGCGGCAGGAAGGCGTGGGTCATGGACAGACCGGCGAGCAGCGGCATCGCGTAGAGCACGATCGACTTGCCGCCGCGCTTGGCCGCCGCGTACACGATCGGCGCGAGCACGAAGATGCCGACGTCGAAGAAGACGGGGATGCCGAAGATCAGACCGGTCAGGCCCATGGCGAGCGGGGCGCGCTTCTCTCCGAAGAGGCCCAGCAGCCGGGAGGCGAGCACCTCGGCCCCGCCGGACACTTCGAGCACGGCACCGAGCATGGTGCCCAGGCCGATGATGATCGCGACATGGCCGAGTGTGCCGCCCATCCCGGACTCGATGAGCGAGACGGCGTCGGAGCGCTGGACGGTGCCGAAGAGTTCGGTGACGGAGAGGCCGGCCGCGAGGCCGACGGCTATGGAGACGGCGAGCAGCGCGACGAACGGCTGCAGCCTGACCTTGATGATCAGGACGAGGAGAAGAACGATGCCGAGGGCTGCGATGGTCAGCAGACCGGCGGTGCCGTCGATGACGGTGAGCAGACCGCCGGTGTGGGGTGGGGTTTCGGCGGTCTCTGCGGCGAGGGGTATGGCTGTGAGGGGGGACGGCATAGAGGGGGGCCTCTTCTTAGGTGCATTGGGCTTTCGGGCAGGGGGGATCGCGGTGCGGCGACCGGGGAGCGGGCGCCGCACCGTGAGGACGTACGGGGTGCGGGAGTTGAGGTGAGAAGTCGGCTCAGCCGAGTACGGCCAGAGCGTCGATCTCGATGAGGAGGCCTGCCGGCAGGCCGACGTAGACCGTCGTACGGGCGGCGGGGGGCGCGGTCAGGCCCTGCTCCTCGAAGTACTGGTTGTAGATGCCGTTCATCTCGGCGAAGTGGTCGACGTCCGTCAGGTAGACGCGGACCATCATCACGTCGTCCCAGGTCGCGCCGCCCTCTTCGAGGACCGACTTGACGTTGGCGAGCGTCTGGAGGGTCTGTTCGCGCAGGGTCGGGCCGGCGGGCGTCGGCGGCTGCCCCTCCACGGCGGGCAGGAAGCCGACCTGGCCGGCGACCTGGAGAATGTTGCCCTTCTTGACTCCGTGCGAGAACTTGGCGGGTGGGGTGGTGTGGGTCTTGGGGGTGAGCGCGACCTTCTCGGTCATGAACTTCCTTCCTTGGCTGGGGTATTGGCTGGGGTGTTGCTGCCTGAGTACTCCCGGCTGATGGCGTCCGCCGTACGGCGCACCAGTGGGAGCAACGTGAGAAGTTCGTCGGCGGTGACGACGACGTTCGGGGCGGAGACCGACATGGCGGCGACGACGCCGCCGTCGGTGCCGCGGATGGGGGCGCCCACGCAGTTGATGGACTCCTCGTGGCCGCCGAGGTCGGTGGCCCAGCCCTGTTCTCGTACGGTCGCCAACTCCTTGAGGAAAGCGGGGGCGTTGGGGATCGAACGGGCCGTGTACATGGGGTAGTCGAGCTTCTCGGCGAGGACGCGGCGCTCGGGTTCGGGCAGGTCGGCGAGGAGCAGCTTGGCGACGGCGGCGACGGTGATGGCCACCGGCTTGCCGATACGGGAGTACATGCGCACCGGGTAGCGGCTCTCGACCTTGTCGATGTAGAGGACCTCGCCCTCCTCGTACACGGCGAGGTGGACGGTGTGGCCGCACTGTTCGTTGAGGCGTACGAGGTGGGGGTGGGCGATCTCCCGGATGTCCAGGTTCTCCACCGCCTCCTGCGCGAGGGCGAAGAGGCGGGCGCCGAGGCGGTAGCGCTGGTCGGACTGGCGGTAGACGAGGCCGTGCTCGTGGAGGGTGCGCAGGAGCCGGAGCGCGGTGGACTTGTGGACGCCGAGCCGTTCGGCGACCTGGCCGAGGTCGGCGGGGCCCTCGGCGAGCAGCGGCAGGATGCTCAGGGCGCGATCGACGGTCTGGCTCATGGGGTACGTACCTCCTCGTTGGCCCGCGTCCACCCGGGGCCGAGTCGAAGTGTCCCCCACGCGCCGTCGTCGAGTGCGACCAGCCGGTCGGCGTGCTCGCGGGTCGCGGGCGCCGCGAGGTCCCCGGGCACGGTGAGCGCGGCGGCGGCCATGAGATGACCGTGCCTGATTCGGTCCCGCACCGGGAGCCCGCGAAGGGTCGCGGACAGGAATCCGGCGGCGAAGGCGTCCCCGGCTCCCACATGGGCGACCACGTCGACGTGCAGGGCGGGGGCGTAGGTGACGGTGTCGGGGCCCGTTCCCTGCGCCGGACCCGTCCCTCCGCGCTCGAAGACGGTGGCGCCCCGGGCCCCCTCCTTGACGACCAGCACCCGTGGCTCGGGCAGCGTCGCGCGGATCGCGGCGGGGCCGCCGGTGACTCCCCAGGCGGCCTCGGCCTCGTCGGCGCCCACGAAGACGAGGTCGCTGCCGCGGGCCAGGTCGAGCAGGGTGCCGCCCGCCTCGGTCCGGTCGTGCCAGAGGTCCACGCGGTAGTTGACGTCGAAGGAGACGAGGGGGCGGCCGGGGCGGGGCGCCGTGAGGTCGCGGAGGAGAGCGAGGCAGTCGTCGGAGAGGGCGGCGGTGATACCGGAGAGGTGGAGCACGCGGCCGGAGCGGATCTCCTCGCCCGGCATGTTGGCGGGGGACATCGCGGAGGCGGCGGAACCCGAGCGGTAGTAGACGACCTCGGCGGGCGAGTCCTCCTCGGCGCCCCCGTAGGCGCCGTCAACGGCGTCCGGTTCACGGAGATCCTCCGTGCCCTGCGCCCTGCTCGCCCCGCCCACGCCCCGCGCAGAGCTCGCGTCCGCGACAAGCGCCCGCTCCCCCGCCGTACGGAAGTAGATGCCCGTGGGCCGGGACGGGTCGATCCGGACCGCACTCGTGTCGACGCCGCGGGCGGCGATCCGCTCCACCAGGTGCCGCCCGAAGCCGTCGGCGCCCACCCGGCTGACCCATTTCGCACAGTGCCCGGCGGCAGCCAACCCGCACGCCACGTTGGACTCCGCACCGCCGATGCCCCGGTCGAAGGACGGTACGTCGGCGAGACGCCCCGGCCGGGAAGGCAGGAACGTGACCATGGACTCGCCGAGCGTGACGACGTCCACGGCGTCCTCGGCGGCTTCGGGACGAGCGGGTCCGGTGCGGGTAACGATGGCGGAGGCTCCTCGTCGGTTCGCGGGTCGCAGCGGCTCCGTTGACCCGGCGTTGGGCGAGATGTTAGACAGCAGTGAGCGCTATACGCAATGAGCGTTGCATATAGCGCAACATCATTCGACAGGGAGGCTCCATGGCCGCCGACTCAGCCGCCGACACCGCCGCAGCGCGTGCAGAAAGCGCGGAACGTCTCGCCGCGCTCGCCGAGGAACGCGTCGACCACCGCTTCAAGGGCCTCCCTCCCGACGCCGACGGTCTGACGGTCGGCGAGCTGACCGCCCAGCGCCGCAACCTCTTCACCGACGGCTTCACCACCCCCGTCCTCGCCCTCTCCGCCGAGCGCCTGGAGCACAACCTCCAGCTCATGGAGACGTACGCGACCCGCCACGGTCTCGCCTTCGCCCCGCACGGCAAGACTTCGATGGCACCCCAGCTCTTCCACCGCCAGATCGAGTACGGGGCATGGGGAATCACCCTCGCCGTGCCGCACCAGGTGCGGGTGGCCCGCGCCTTCGGCACCCAACGCGTCTTCCTGGCCAACGAGTTGGTGGACCCTGCCGCGCTGAAGTGGGTCGCCTCGCAGCTCGCCGCCGACCCCGCCTTCCGCTTCATCTGCTACGTCGACTCCGTGCGCGGCGTGGAGCTGATGGACGCCGCGCTGCGCGAATCCCGAAGCGGGTCCCAGAGGGGATCCACCCGCCGCGTGGACGTCGTCGTCGAGCTGGCCGCGGGCGACGGCGCCCGGACCGGCGTCCGTACGGAGGCGGAGTGCGCGGCGGTCGCGGACGCGGTGGCCGCAGCGGACACCCTGCGGCTTGTGGGCGTGGCGGGTTACGAGGGCGAGGTACCGGACGCGAACCCGGAGCGCGTGCACGCGTGGCTCCGCCGCCTCACCGCACTCGCCGCCGACTTCGACAAGGCGGGCCGCTTCTCCGGAGCGGGCCTGGAGGAGATCGTGGTCAGCGCGGGCGGCAGCGCCTGGTTCGACGCGGTGGCCGACGTCTTCGCCGGGATCCCCGAACTCTCCCTCCCTGTACTGAAGTTGCTGCGCTCCGGCGCGTACGTCTCGCACGACGACGGCCACTACCGCCGGATCACCCCCTTCAACCGCGTCCCCGAGGAGGGCGCCCTCCACCCCGCCTTCCGCCTCTGGGCGCAGGTCGTCTCCCTCCCCTCCCCCGAGCAGGCCTTCATCAACGCGGGCAAGCGGGACGCGGCGTACGACCTGGACCTTCCGCAGGCCCAGGCGGTCCGACGCGGCGGAATCGAGCGCCCGGCCACCGGCATCACGGTCACCGGCCTCTCCGACCAGCACGGCTGGCTCCGTACGGCCCCGGAGGCGGACCTGCGCGTGGGCGACTGGCTCGGCCTGGGTCTCTCCCACCCCTGCACGTCCTTCGACAAGTGGCAGCTGATCCCGCTCGTGGAGGCGGACGGCACGGTGGTGGACTACGTCCGCACGTTTTTCTAGCCCACCCACCCACCCTTTCGTCGGGGGCAAGCCCTCGACACCTCCAGGGGACGCGCCGGAGGCGCGAACAACTCGACAGCTCGGGCGGAGCCCGGAAAGGCGGCACCATGGACCTCGTCATCCGCGACGCGGAAGTCGTCGACGGCAGCGGTGAGCCCTCCTACCGCGCCGATGTGGCCGTCGAGGACGGCAGGATCACCGCGATCGTCAAGGAGGCCGCGGCGGCCGGCTGTCTGCGGCCCATCGCCACCCGCGTTCTCGACGCCGAAGGCCTCGTCCTCTCCCCCGGCTTCATCGACATGCACGCCCACAGCGACCTCGCCCTGCTCCGGGACCCGGACCACAGTGCGAAGGTCGCGCAGGGGGTGACCCTCGAAGTCATCGGCCAGGACGGGCTGTCGTACGCGCCGGTCGACGACCGTACGCTCGCCGAGGTGCGCCGCGCGATCACCGGCTGGAACGGCCACGGCGACGACATCGACTTCACCTGGCGTTCCGTGGGCGAGTACCTGGACCGCCTCGACCACGGTTTCGACGGCGAGGGCATCGCGGTGAACGCGGCGTACCTCATCCCCCAGGGCACCGTCCGCATGTTGGCCGTCGGCTGGGACGACCGCGAGGCGACGCCCCAGGAGCTGGACAGGATGCGGCAGTTGGTGGCCGAGGGGCTGCGCGAGGGCGCGGTCGGACTGTCGTCCGGGCTGACGTACACGCCGGGCATGTACGCCAAGGACGCCGAACTCACCGAGCTGTGCCGGGTGGTGGCCGAGTACGGCGGCTACTACTGTCCGCATCACCGCTCGTACGGAGCGGGTGCCCTGGACGCGTACAAGGAGATGGTGGAGCTGACGCGCACCGCGAGCTGCTCCCTCCATCTCGCCCACGCCACCATGAACTTCGGCGTGAACAAGGGGAAGGCCCCGGACCTGCTGGCGCTCCTCGACGACGCGCTCGCCTCGGGGGCGGACATCAGCCTCGACACGTACCCCTACACCCCCGGCAGCACAACTCTTGCGGCGATGCTGCCTAGTTGGGCGAGCGAGGGCGGCCCGGAGGCGACCCTCGCCCGGCTGAAGGACGAGGACACCGCCGAACGGATCCGCCACCACATGGAGGTCGTGGGCGCGGACGGCTGCCACGGCGTCCCCATCGAGTGGGACACCATCGAGATCTCGGGCGTGACGAACCCGGCCTTGGGGGACCATGTCGGCCGTACGGTCCAGGAGTCGGCGGACCTGCGCCGCGAGACGCCCTGGACGACCGCCCGCCGACTGCTCCTCGACGACGGGCTCGGCTCGACGATCCTGCAGCACGTCGGCCACGAGGAGAACGTCCAGCAGATCATGCGCCATCCCGTCCACACCGGCGGCTCGGACGGCATCCTCCAGGGCGACAAACCGCATCCGCGCGCGTACGGGACGTTTCCGCAGTATCTCGGCCGATACGTACGGGAGTTGGGCGTCCTCGGCCTGGAGGAATGCGTCGCGCATCTCACCTCGCGCCCGGCGGCCCGGCTGAGGCTGCCGGACCGCGGCCTTGTGCGTGAGGGGTACCGGGCCGACCTGGTCCTCTTCGACCCGGCCACGGTCGCCGCGGGCGCGACCTTCGAGGAGCCGCGCACGCTCCCGGTCGGCATTCCGTACGTCCTGGTCGACGGCCGTTTCGCCATCGAGGACGGCCGGCGCACGGACGTACTGGCGGGGCGGGCGGTCCGCCGTACTGCCACGTGACCGCCCGCCTTCCAGAAGCTACGGCTTGGGCAGGGTGCACCCGGGGCGGCTCAGGTCGATCTTGTTGTCGAGCCCGACGCAGGGGATGATCTGGTACGTCTGCTGCCCGTAGTTGATGCCCTCGCGGACGGTGATGTTGCCGCTCTCGTCGACCTCACAGGGGTTGTTGTCGGTGCAGCGGGCGCCGTCCTCGTTGCCGGTGTTGTTGACGGCGACGACCTTGCCGGTGGCGTCGTCGACCACGGGCGAACCGGACGTACCGCCGATGGTGTCGCAGGCGGAGGTATAGCGGACCGAGTCCTTCCAGGTCCAGGCGCCCTCGCGCAGGCGGTACGCGAAGCCGTCGACGCTGCAGCTGTAGATCCGCTTCCAGTAGCCGGAGACGACGCTGATGGCGGTTCCGGCGGTGGGGCGCGCGGAGTTGAGCTCCAGGGCCTGGATGTCGTACGAGTCCTGTATCTGCTGGTACGTGCTGGTCAGCTGGTACAGCGAGACGTCGGTGTCCGTCATCGTGGCGTACGCGATCTTGTCGGCCCGGAGAGTCGCTACGCGCGTACCGGCCGAGTTGAGCAGCCCGAAGGTGCGGCTGGACGGCTGGTCGACGATGACCTCGCCTGGCTCCGGGAAGCCGGCCTCCAGGCAGTGGCCGTTGGACATCACCAGGGCGGGATCGTCCGCCTCCGAGTCGGGCATGCGCACGACGGAGCCGGAACAGTTGCTGAGCGAGACCGTGCCGGCGAAGTCCACGGCCTGGGCCTTCGGCGCGGTGACCCGGGACAGGTTCGCCGTGGTGGACGTGACCGCGTCATGGGCCACCGATGTGACCGTGTCCGTGTCCACGCCCTTGCCCGCGGTCGAGGCCGGTGCCGTGGGCTCGGCCGCGGCGCCGGTTGCCGCACCGGCGGGTACCGCGCCGAGCCCGGCGAGCGCCAGGGCGCTGAGCGCGGCGACGAGAGGTTTTCTCATGTGGGGGTCCCCTCTTACGACTTGGGCGACCGGAGAATTTCCGGTCGCCCGCTGCATTGTCATGCGCATTGTGATCGTAAAGGGGCGTGTGAGCAAGGAGTTGTATCAGGCCGCCGATTGGAGTTGGTTCACGCCGTACGGCCTGGCGGTTGCCGCTACTTGGGGCGCTTGGTGGCTCCCTGCCCCCGACCGGGGTTGCCATTCCCCTTGTCCGGCTCGCTTGTCGGGGCGGCGTCCGTAGTCGAGGGTGTCCCGGTGGCGGGTTCGCCGGCTTCACCGGATCCAGCGGAACGGGAGTCGCTCGGTGAGGGACTCGCCGAGACCTTGTCCGGCGCCTCGGACGACGACCCGTCCGAGGCCTTGGATGTCGCCCCTGACGGGTCGTCGACCAACGGGGCGGTCGAGCCCGGTTCGTCCGTGGCCGAGGAGGACTGCTGAGCCTTCGGCGCCTCCTGGTCCTCCTTCTCGGAGGACTCGGAACCGAAGAGTCCGGAGATCACGACGGCGAAGATCCCGATGCCTGCCACACCGGCGGCCACGGCTACGCGCCTCTTCATCCGGAACCGGCGGCGACGCATCAGCCGCTCGTGACGCCCTACGTCATCGGGGAGATCCGCGTCTCCCGCATCCTCCACGTCCTTCGTGGGCTCGATGCGGAGCGTGTTGTCGTACGCGTTCTGCCACCCGTGCGCGACCGCCGGGTCCGCGTACTCGTCGTACGGCGGGTACGGCGGAGCCGTGTCGCCGTACGGGTAGTACACAGGCGGCGCGCCTTCGCCTTCGCCTTCGACGTTCTCCCGGTATGCGTCGTTCACGTCGTACGCACCGGTTGACTTATTCGCGGCATAGGCGTCATGCGTACTTCTGCCGCGCTCTGTGTCCGGAACATGGTGGGGGATTGTAGAGAAAAGAGGGGCCTGTGGTGTAACTGAGGACGATATCCATCCAAAGCACCACGTCTCGCGTGGTGGAAAACACGTCCCACGGAGCGTTACGCGGCCGTAAGCTCGCGGGCATGCAGGTGATCCAGTCGACCAAGCTCGCAAACGTCTGTTACGAGATCCGGGGCCCGGTTCTCGAGGAGGCGATGCGCCTGGAAGCGGCAGGTCACCGCATCCTGAAGCTGAACACCGGGAACCCGGCGGCATTCGGCTTCGAGTGCCCGCCCGAGATCCTCGAGGACATCCTCCGCAACGTGTCGTCGGCGCACGGCTACGGCGACGCGAAGGGCCTGCTGGCCGCGCGCCGCGCAGTCGTCATGCACAACCAGACCCTCGGCATCGAGACGGACGTCGAGCACGTCTTCATCGGCAACGGCGTCTCCGAGCTGATCGTGATGGCGATGCAGGGCCTGCTCGACGACGGCGACGAGGTCCTCGTACCGGCGCCCGACTACCCGCTGTGGACCGCGGCCGTCTCCCTCTCCGGCGGTACGGCCGTGCACTACCGCTGCGACGAGCAGTCCGACTGGATGCCGGACCTCGCCGACATCGAGCGCAAGGTCACCGACCGGACCAAGGCGCTCGTGATCATCAACCCGAACAACCCGACAGGAGCGGTGTACGACGAGGCGATGCTGCGCGGCCTTACGGACATCGCACGCCGGCACAATCTGCTCGTCTGCTCCGACGAGATCTACGACAAGATCCTGTACGACGACGCCACGCACACCGCGACCGCCAAGATCGCCCCGGATCTGCTGACGCTCACCTTCAACGGGATGTCGAAGGCGTACCGCGTGGCGGGGTACCGGGTGGGATGGATGTCGATCTCCGGGCCGCGGGCGCACGCCGACTCGTACATCGAAGGCCTGACGATCCTGGCGAACATGCGGCTGTGCGCGAACATGCCCGGTCAGCACGGTGTGGTCGCCGCATTGAGCGGCCGGCAGACCATCAACGACCTTGTGCTGCCCGGCGGTCGACTGCGGGAGCAGCGGGATGTGGCGCACGAGCTGCTCACGCAGATTCCGGGCGTGACGTGCGTGAAGCCGAAGGGGGCGCTGTATCTCTTCCCGCGGCTCGATCCGAAGGTGTTCAAGATCAAGGACGACCGGCAGATGGTGCTCGATCTACTGCGGGCCGAGAAGATCATGGTGGTGCAGGGTTCCGGGTTCAACTGGCCGGAACCCGATCACTTCCGCGTCGTCACGCTGCCCACGGAGCGGGACCTGACGGACGCGGTGACACGGATCGGGAACTTCCTGGACGGCTACAGCCAGCCGTGACGCTGCGTAACTCTCTGGATCTCTTCTGCGAACCGGCTCAACTTTAGACAGAATCCAAGCTAGGATGGCTTCCTGTCAGAGCAGCAGGAGGCCGTCCCCATGTACGAACCGATCCGCACCAAGTCGGTCCACACGCCGGCCGGCAGCGCCGACTTTCCGCACCGGTCGCGGGAGGAAGAGCTGGACATCCAGCTCACCGGTCATCTCGCGGCGTTGCTCGCGGTGACGGATGAGCTGCGCGGCCTTGAGTCGTCGGCCGACCTGGACATGGCCGCCGAGCGCCTGGCCAGGCAGGTGGCACGACTGCGCGGCGGCCGACCGCCGGTCCGCACGTCGGCAGGCCTGCACGAGCCGCAGCTCGTCGCGCTCCACGAGCGCGCGCATGCCCTCGCCGGGCGCGCCCTCGTCGTGGCGGCGTCCCGAGCGGACACCGCGGCGGCGATCCTCGCGGCGGAGCGCATGGACGCCCACGCCGCCGCGATCACCTCCGAACTCGCCCCGCACTGAGCCCTCCGGGCTCCCCTCGATCGGCCCCGGTCCGCGCGCACCCGCAGCGGCGTGCGGACCGGGAGCCATGGCACTGCGTTCGCTTGAGCGGTTGGGTTCGTTTTCGGCTGCGGGTTCGTTGTGGCTGGTCGCGCAGTTCCCCGCGCCCCTTGGGTTGGTGGGGGGTGCGGGGCCGTGGGCCGGTGCGTCAGCCCGTCGCAGGCCGGGCATACGGCCCTGGCCTGGTACAGGGTGCGGGTTCTCCGAGACAGAAGCTAAGCGACGGGCATACGACGCACCGGCCCACGCCCCCTCCCGCCGGAGAAGGGGCGGGGCTGGGGAAGAGAACCCCTCCCACCCCACCTCCGGCCTGGGGGCGATACCGGGACTGGCCAGCCACCCCCCGTTCATCCTGATCGCCGAGGAATTTTGGATTCCGCGAGCAAGCTCCCGGTGTGAGAAGAATCGTCGCAGTCGTCCTCGCGGTGTTCCTGATCGGCGGAGTGGCAGCAGCCGTCGTCGCGGGCCGCGAAGGGCAGGACAAGGGCACGGCAACGAAGACCGTGCGAGCAGTGATCGGGTCGGAGAAGGCTGAGTTCTTCGCCGATCCCGACGTGGTGAAGGCCCTCGCTGCAAAGGGCTACACCGTGGAGACGGAGACGTCGGGTTCCTGGGCCATGGAGGGCCTGGATCTGAAGGGATACGACTTCGCGTTTCCGGGCAGCCAGGCGCCCGCCGCCGAGCTGGCGAAGAAGTACGGCGTACGGCAGCCGCTGCCGCGCCCCTTCTACTCGCCCCTCGTGGTCGTGGCGCACCGCAACGCCGCCGAGGTGCTGGCCGCGAACGGACTCGCGACCGTCAACAAGGGAAACGGCACCCTGAAAATGGGCGCCTATCTCGATGCCGCCCATGCCAACAGGACCTGGCAGCAGCTCAAGGGCGCGGACAAGTACGGGGAGTTGACCGGGACGCTGTTCGTGTCCACCACCGACCCGACCAGTTCGAACTCCGGCGCGCTCTACCTCGCCGCCGCCTCGTACGTCGCCGCCGGCGGCCGTGTCGCCGCCGACACCTCGGCCGTCGACGAGACCGCGCCCCTGATGCGCAAGCTCATCAACGTCCAGGGCGCCCAGCAGACCAGCTCGGACGCGACGTTCAGGGACTTCATCAGCGGGGTCGGCAACCCGCTCGTCCTCGTCTACGAGTCCCAGGTCGCCTCGCTGCTCATGCGGGGCCAGTCCGTCGACGACCTGACCGTCCTCTACCCGGACACCACCGCCAACAGCGACCACACCGTCGTCCCCCTCACCGAAGAGGGCCGGGCGCTCGGTGAACTCCTCAGCACCGACAAGGAGTTGCGCAAGCTGGCGGTGCGGCACGGGTTCCGGCCGCAGGACGCGAGCGCGGAGTTCACGGCGGCGACCGCCGCCCACACCACGTATCTCAACCAGAAGCTGACCGGCGTCCGGCAGGCGCCCGTGCCCGCCTCCAAGGTGCTGCACGAGATGGCACGTCAGGCCCGGGGCTAAGGGGAAACAACAAGTGACCAGCGACAACGAAGACTTCACCCTCACTCCGCCCGAGCCCGTCGCGGCCGTGCCGAAGGAGAAGGCCGGCGGGCTCGTGCCCGTCGACGAGTCGGTCCGTACGGACATGGACCGCAAGGCCGCCGAGTACGTCGACTCACTCGCCGCCCTCGACGCCCGCTCCCCCGAATTCGCCGGCAAGCTGGGGGAGATCGTCGCCCTCGGCTCGGGCGAGATGCGTGCCGCGTCCGCACAGTCCAACCGCATGCTGGACCGCACGATCCGCAGCCTGCCCTCGAACGGCGAGGACGCCCAGTCCCGCGTCTCGTCCTCGCTCGTCGAACTCCGGCGTACGGTCGAGGACCTGGACCCGCGCGACCTGCCCGCGGGCAAGGGCCGCAAGCTGCTGTCCAGGCTCCCCGGCGGCAACAAGCTGCGCGATCACGTCGCCAAGTACGCCTCCGCACAAGGCACGTTGAACAAGATCGTCGGCTCCCTGCGCGGCGGCCAGGACGAACTGCGCCGCGACAACGCCGCCCTGCAGACCGAACGGGTCCGCCTCTGGGACACGATGGGCAAGCTCCAGGAGTACGTCGTCCTGACGCAGGCCCTGGACTCGGCGGTCGAGCGGCACATCGCCGGCGTCGAGGCCACGGATCCGGCGCAGGCCGACACCCTCCGCGCCGACGTCCTGTTCCCGGTGCGCCAGAAGCACCAGGACCTGCTCACCCAGCTCGCGGTGTGCGCGCAGGGCTACCTGGCCATGGATGTCGTACGCCGCAACAACGAGGAACTGATCAAGGGCGTCGACCGCGCGGCCACCACCACCGTGTCCGCGCTGCGCATCTCGGTGATGCTCGCCTCCGCCCTCGACAACCAGAAGAAGGTCGTCGAGCAGGTCAACGCGCTGCGCGGCACGACGGAGGACCTCATCCGCGGCAACGCGGAGATGCTCGCCACGCAGTCCGGCGAGATCCAGCGCATCGCGGCGGACCCGGCGGTCGGCGCGGAGACGCTGCGCAGCGCCTTCCAGCAGATCTACCGGACCCTCGACACGATCGACAACTACAAGGCCCAGGCCACGGAGACGATGGCCGCCACGGTGGAGTCCCTGACCTCCGAACTCCAGCAGGCCACCGCGTACTTGGAGCGGTCCCGCTCGCAGGGCGCGCTGGAAGGAGGGCTCGCGTGAGACTCCGCCAAGTACGCAGCACCGCTCTGGCCGCCGTCCTGCTGCTGGCGGCCACCGCGTGCACCGGGGGCGAGAGCCCGAAGGAGGAGCCCGGGCAGCCCGCCGAGGCCAAGCCCGGTGTCCTCCGCGTCCTCGCCTCCAGCGAGCTGTCCGACATGGGCCCCGTACTGGAGGAGGTCCGCAAGGACACCGGCATCACGGTCCTCCCCACCTATATGGGCACGCGCGACGCGGTCGACCGGCTCGCGTCGGGGAAGGCGGACCGCTATTTCGACGCCGCGTGGCTGGCCTCCAGCGACTATCTGTCCCTGGAGGCGGGCGCCGCGAAGAAGGTCGTGTCCCAGACCTCGATCATGTCCAGCCCGGTGGCGATCGGCGTCAAGCCGGAGACGGTACGGCGGCTGGGCTGGAAGCCGGAGGACCTGACCTGGTCGCAGGTGCACCAGGCGGTGGCGGCCGGTGATCTGACGTACGGCATGACAGATCCGGCCCGCTCCAACTCCGGTTTCTCCGCGTTGATCTCGGTGGCCTCGGGCCTTTCCGGCGCCCAGTCCGCGCTGACGGACGTGGACGTGGACCGGGCGACACCCAAGCTGGCGGAGTTCTTCAAGGGGCAGGAGCTGACCTCGGGGTCCTCCGGCTGGCTGGCGTCCGCGTACAACCGTCGCGGCAACGTCGACGCGCTGCTCAACTACGAGTCGGTGCTGCTGGGCATGAAGGACCTCACGGTGATCCGTCCCAAGGACGGCGTGGTCACGGCCGACTACCCGCTCGCCTCGCTCGCCTCCACCGACCAGAGGACTCGGGAGACCGTCCGCCGCCTCACCGACGCCCTGCGTGCCCCGGACGTCCAGAGCAAGATCACGAACCGTACGTATCGCCGTCCGGTCGTCGCCTCCGTACCGCCCGCGTCCGGTCTCGACACGAGCCGCCGCCGTGAACTCCCGTTCCCCGGTAGCAAGTCCGTCGCCGACGGGCTGCTGGACGCGTACGAGAACAAGCTGCGCCGGCCATCGCGCACGGTGTACGTCCTCGACACCTCGGGCTCGATGCGCGAGGACGACCGCCTGGGCAAGCTGAAGAAGGCGCTCACCGCTCTGACGGGCGACTTCCGCGACCGTGAGGAGGTGACGCTGATGCCGTTCGGCTCCGCCGTCAAGAGCGTACGGACGCATGTGGTGCGGCCCGAGGACCCGCGGGCGGGTCTCGACGGGATCCGCCGCGACACCGAGGCGCTCACGGCCGCCGGGGACACGGCGATCTATACGTCGCTGGAGAAGGCGTACGAGCATCTGGGCACCGATGGCGACACGTTCACGTCGATCGTGCTGATGACGGACGGCGAGAACACGGTGGGGGCGGGGCCGGAGGACTTCGACGGCTTCTACGCCGGGCTGCCCGGCGGGCAGCGGGAGATCCCCGTCTTCCCGATCCTCTTCGGCGACTCCGACCGGGCCGAACTGGAGCACATCGCCGAACTGACCGGCGGCCGTCTCTTCGACGCCCAGAAGGGCTCGCTCGACGGTGCCTTCGAGGAGATCCGTGGCTACCAGTAAATTCATGGCGTACTTGGAGTCCCGCAAGAACCTCACGGGCAGTGCGCTGGGCATCGTGGGCCTGGGCCTGACGTTCACGGGCCTGGCGGGCGCGTACTGGCCGGTCGTGGTCGCGGGTCTGTACGGCGCGGGCGCGCTCCTGGCCCCGCCGGAACGCCCGCCGCTGCCGGACTTCCCCGATCCGTCGGCCCAACTGGACGAGCTGCGAGCCGACTTCGGCAAGCTGCGCGACTACCTCGCCGACATCGAGCTGCCACCCGCAGCCTCCGGCCGCCTCACCGAACTGACGGAACTCCTCACGGCCCTCCTCGACCCGGGTTGGGTCACCGAGGTCCTGGCGCAGGAGCCGGAGGGGGTACACGCCCTGTCCCGGGTCGTACGTCAGGACGTCCCGGAGGCGGTGGACGCCTACGTACGGACGAGGTGGTGGACGCGGCTGACGCCGGGCACGGATCCGCCGGAGCGGCACCTGGAACGCCAACTCGCGCTGTTGCAGGGCGAGATGGAGGAGCTGACGGCGAGCCTGAGAGAGGTGGAGGCTCGCCGCCAGGAGTCACATACGCGGTATCTGGAAGACCGTTCCAACTGAGCTCAGTTGCTGCTGACCTCGATGCACCGACTGGGGCGGTCGTTCCTCGGCATCGGCGTTTTGGGTGGTTTCGCCACATTTCCCACCTATGCTGTCGACTCCCGGGTGCCTGGTAGACGCAAGTCGGGGTGGGCCTGGCGTCTGGCGCTGACGTCAATGGTGGCGTGGAGGGCGGCGTCGACCACGCGCCGTCTGATCGAACGGAGACGGGCATGACTTGCTCGATGAGCAGCGGGCTGCGGGTGACGGTCTTCACCGGGGACAGGGACCTGTGGCGCCGCAAGCCGCTGTCCAGCGAGATCGTCCACCGGGCTCGCAAGGCGGGGCTGGCCGGGGCGAGCGTGTTCCGAGGGTTTGAAGGTTTCGGGGCCTCCTCACTGATCCACACCACCCGGCTGCTGTCACTGACCGAGAATCTGCCGGTCGCGGTGGTGATCGTCGATGAGGAGAGTCGCATCCGGGCGTTCCTGCCGGAGCTGAACGAGCTGGTGGGCGGGGGTCTGGTGGTCGTGGACAAGGTCGAGATCATGCGCTCGGTCGGCAGGGAGTCCGCAAGTTGAACCGGCTGCTGTCGGAGTATGGACTCAACTCGCGTGTACGCCGACAGCTGCTGCTCGGCACGGGGCTCTGCGGGGCGCTGATCGCGTACTCGAGGTTCGCCTACGAAACCTTGCCGGCCCGGACTCACGCGCTCGGTTCCTTGCAATGGCCAACGCCGTCGCCGACGTGATCGGCGGGCTGCGCCGACACGGCGTTGGCCGAGGCGGTGTGGGGATCAGTGGGGCGTCGAGCGTGTCTCCGGTGGGGCCACCACCGTTGCGGAGAGTGGTTCGCTGGGCAGCGACTGTTGTCCGACCAGGGCCTCCGCCGGTACGTGCGGCCGGTCCGAGGAGACGAACGTCGGGTCCTTCGAGAGCACTCGGGTCAGCCATGCGCCGGCGAGCTGGGAGGTGAGGATGGACAGCAGCACGAGCGCGACGAAGAACTGGCCGTTGATGACCCCTGCGCCGAAGGTCACCGATGCCACGACGATGCCGGGGCCGCCGCGGGCGTTCATCGCCACAGCGAAGTGGGTCGACCACGACGGTGACTTGCCGGCCAGGCGCGCGCCCACCCACACGCTGCCGAACTTGATCACACAGGCAAGGACGAACAGCTGGCCGAAGAAGACCAGATCCAGGTTCTGGACCAGATCCAGACGGAAGCCGACGAGCGCGAAGTAGATCGGCACGAAGAAGGCCAGCGAGAAACCCCGCACCGCGCTCAGGCCGGGTGAACCCGTCTTCGCGTCCTTCTTCTCGGCCATGGCGATGCCCGCCGTGAGCGCGCCGAAGATCGGGTCGATTCCCAGGCCCATGCAGCTCAGGCAGAGCGCGAACAGGAACACCAGGCGGAACGCCGCGGGACTGCGCCGCTCCAGCGCACCGAGCGGACCTGTGGCGAGCCGTTGGAACGCCGCCCGGCCTCCGGCGAGGAGGAGCGCGAAGAACAGCAGCGACGCTCCCACGTAGTAGGCCACGTCCCAGCCGATCGAATCGCCGGGGAGCAGGGCGGGCAGGCCGTAGGAGGTGTCCGCCTGGATGTGGGCGAGCCCGAGGATCACCGCCAGGACTACATAGAGGAGAACGTCCTCGACGACGGCGACCGTGAGCACCGTCCGGGCGAAGAGGCTGTCCATGATGCCGAGATCCATCATGATCCGGGAGATGACCGGGATGCTGGTCACGGCTATCGCCAGGCCCAGGACGAGTGAGATGCTCATGGCGGATCCGTGCGGGCCCGCCAGGGCTTCGGGGTCGACCGCCTGGGCGATGGCCAGGCCCCCGACGAACGGGATCACCAGGCCGGTGACGGTGGTGTAGAGGACGGTCCTGCGCTCCGCCCCCAGGCCGCTCTGGCGCATTTCCAGCCCGGCCAGGAAGACCATCAGAATCGTGCCGAGCTGGTACACCGCGCCCAGCACATGAGCGGTGGGGCCGGAGGGCGGTATCAGCCAGTCGGCCACCGACGGGGCGACCAAACCGAGAGCGCTCGGCCCCAGCAACAGCCCTCCCACGATCTCACCGATGACCGGAGGCTGACGCAACCGCGCAAATATGTAACCGCCAAGGTGCGCCGCCAGCAGGAACACGGTCAGCACGATCAGGATTTTTGCCACTTCGGCAACGGTGAGGGACATGAGCTTGCCTCCGGCTCATCGGGGGATCAGGCATTCGAGCGCCGGAGACGCGGGTGCACCCACTCCCTCCAACGATCAATAACACTGTGCGAAGGGATGGAGACTCTCCGCAACCGAGCCGTGGCATTCGGGCCGACTGCGACTCTGGCCGGGTTGACCGGAAAGTTGATCGGTGCCGGACTTCAGGAAGCCGCCCCCCTTCCTTGCCATGGCAGCGACTCGCCCGCTGCCATGGCAAGGAAGGGGGGCGAGCCCCTTCCACACCTGTTGATCGATTTCCGCGCGGAGCGGGAGCCGCTCTGCCTGCGACTGAGCGTTCCCTCTGAGCGTTACGAGGATCAGGACCCGGCGGCTCGCACCACCCGTCAGGGGCAGGTGTCCAGCATGGAGCTCAGTGCGGCCTTCTCCTTCGCGGTGACCGAGAGCCCGTAGGTGAACTTCACATGGGTCCAGGCCCTGCTGTACACACAGTGGTAGGCGGTGTTCGGCGGGACCCACTGGTCGGGCGACTGGTCGCCCTTCGTCCTGTTGGCCACTACCGAGACGGCGACGAGCTGCGTGGTGGACAGGTCGTTGGCGAATTTGTGGCGCCGCGCCGGGCTCCACTTGTCCGCTCCCGAGCGCCATGCGTTGGCCAGGGGTACGACGTGATCGACGTGGACCTGCGATGCCGCGGTGAGGATCCGGTCGTCGTAGGGACTGTGCCATTGCCGTGAGGCCGTCTGGGCCTGCGTGCCCGGGCCGGCAGCCTTGGCATCGCGATGGATCACGACCTGTTGGGTCTCGGACCAGCGGTCCTCGATGGCCCAGTGCTCGAATTTGTCCCTGCTGTATCCCTTCAGCGAGTGCGGAGCCTCGACGGCGAGGGCGGCGAGTTCCTTACGGACCACGTCGGCGGACGGCGCCTCGGGCACCATCTGCCGCTGGCCGAGAAGCCGTGCCGACGCCGGCTGGGGGGACGTCGACACGGACACCGGTGCGGTCGGCCAGAGCAGGGCTACGGCCAGGACGACCGGGATGGGGAGGAATGCCGCGACCAGGGCGATGGCCACGCGATAGCGGCCTGACAGGTCTATGTGTGTTTTTCCCATACAGGAATAGATACTCCTGTATGCGCAGTTTGCAGATTTGAATTGGCCCAAAGTGATTAATTGGGCCGAAGGTTGGCGTCATCCGTCAGGTTCGCTCAACTGGCCCCCGTAGCCGGGAGGCCGGGGCCCACACGCCGGCGTGTGGGCCCCGGCCTCCCGGGGTGGTGCTCACTGCGGTCGGCCGTGACGACGTCGCAGGTCGAGACGGATCGGACCGGCCGCGGAGCTCAGGGACGGACTGGGCGTCAGCCCAGGCGCTTCACCAGCGTCCGGTACTCGTCCCACAGCTCCTTGGGCGTGTGGTCGCCGAACGTGTTGAGGTGGTCCGGGACCAGCGCCGCCTCCTCGCGCCAGACGTCCTTGTCGACGGTGAGGAGGAAGTCCAGCTCGGACTCGGAGAGTTCGAGACCCTCCGTGTCCAGGGCCGCCTTCGTCGGGAGGATGCCGATCGGGGTCTCGACGCCCTCCGCCTTGCCGTCGAGGCGGTCCACGATCCACTTCAGGACACGGCTGTTCTCGCCGAAGCCGGGCCACACGAACTTGCCCGCGTCGTTCTTGCGGAACCAGTTCACGTAGTAGATCTTCGGGAGCTTGGACGCGTCCTTGTCCTTGGCGACGTCGATCCAGTGGCCCATGTAGTCGCCCATGTTGTAGCCACAGAAGGGGAGCATCGCGAAGGGGTCGCGGCGCAGTTCGCCGACCTTGCCCTCGGCCGCCGCCGTCTTCTCGGAGGCGACGTTCGCGCCGAGGAACACACCGTGGTTCCAGTCGAAGGACTCCGTGACCAGCGGGACCGCGGTGGCGCGACGGCCACCGAAGAGGATCGCCGAGATCGGCACGCCCTTCGGGTCCTCCCACTCGGGCGCGATGATCGGGCACTGGGACGCGGGGACGGTGAAGCGGGCGTTGGGGTGGGCGGCCGGGGTCCCGGACTCGGGCGTCCAGTCGTTGCCCTTCCAGTCCGTGAGGTGGGCGGGCGTCTCCTCGGTCATCCCCTCCCACCAGATGTCACCGTCGTCCGTCAGCGCGACGTTGGTGAAGACGGAGTTGCCCCACAGCGTCTTCATCGCGTTGGCGTTGGTGTCCTCACCCGTGCCGGGCGCGACGCCGAAGAAGCCGGCCTCGGGATTGATCGCGTACAGGCGACCGTCCTCGCCGAAGCGCATCCAGGCGATGTCGTCACCGATCGTCTCGACCGTCCAGCCGCGCACCGTGGGCTCCAGCATGGCGAGGTTCGTCTTGCCGCAGGCGCTCGGGAAGGCTGCGGCGACGTACTTCGACTCGCCCTGCGGCGGCGTCAGCTTCAGGATGAGCATGTGCTCGGCCAGCCAGCCCTCGTCGCGCGCCATCACGGAGGCGATGCGCAGGGCGTAGCACTTCTTGCCGAGCAGCGCGTTGCCGCCGTAGCCGGAACCGTACGACCAGATCTCGCGGGTCTCCGGGAAGTGGGAGATGTACTTCGTGGAGTTGCACGGCCACGGCACGTCTTCCTGGCCCTCCTCCAGCGGCGCCCCGAGCGTGTGCACAGCACGCACGAAGAAACCGTCGGAGCCGAGCTCGTCCAGGACCGGCCGGCCCATACGCGTCATCGTGCGCATGGAGACGGCGACGTATGCGGAGTCGGTGATCTCCACGCCTATCGCGGAGAGGTCCGAGCCGAGCGGGCCCATGCAGAACGGGACGACGTACATCGTCCGGCCCTTCATCGAGCCGCGGAACACGCCCTGTTCACCGGCGAAGATCTCCCGCATCTCGGCGGGGTCCTTCCAGTGGTTGGTCGGGCCCGCGTCCTCCTCCTTCTCAGAGCAGATGAAGGTGCGGTCCTCGACCCGGGCGACATCGGTCGGGTCGGAGGCCGCGTAGTAGGAGTTGGGGCGCTTGATCGGGTCGAGTTTCTTGAAGGTGCCCTTACGGACGAGCTCCTCGCTCAGTCGCTCGTATTCCGCCTCTGAGCCGTCACACCAGACCACGTTGTCCGGCTGCGTCAGTTCTGCGATCTCGTTGACCCACGAGATCAGTTCCTGGTGATTGGTGGGAACGGCAGGGGGAGCCGCGATGTCGCGCGCCACGATTGCTCCTAGATGAGGGGTTTTATTGTCGAATGCCCCTTGGGGGCCGCGGCCCGGATGCTTCACGTCTGGATCATTGGCGCTCATCCGGTGCCGACCGCACTCATTTGATCATCCGACGGGTTCGCGCATATGTCCAGAGCGCCTCACACCTGAGCAAGCGTGACCATCACCACGCGATTCCCCTCGGGGTTCACCGTTTATTGTCCGCTTCGCCCCCAAATCGTCACAGCGGACTGCTTCACCTGACCCTCAAACCTCGGTGAGACGATGGCCACTTGAGGCTTCCCACCTGACCGAACTGATTCAGTACTTACGGTTCCGTAGGTACGATTCGCCCTATGACTGCGTCCGTCCCCGACGCGCCCTCGGACTCGCCGGTCGCCGACCGCGTCTCCGCAGCGCTATCCCACCTGCCGCACCCGGACAAGCCCAAGCTCCGAGGCTGGCTGCACGCCGGGATGTTCCCGGCCGTGGTCGTCTCCGGCCTGGCCCTGACCGCCCTCACGGAATCGACGCGCGCCCGCATCGCCTGCGGGATCTACGTCCTGACCGCCTGCCTGCTGTTCGGCGTGAGCGCGCTCTACCACCGGGGAGACTGGAGTCCGCGGGCCGACGGCGTACTGCGCCGACTCGACCACGCGAACATCTTCCTGATCATCGCGGGGACGTACACACCGCTGACGATGCTGCTCCTGCCGGACACCACGGGGCGGTGGCTGCTCTGGAGCATCTGGGGCGCGGCGGCGGCGGGCATCCTCTTCCGGGTGTTCTGGGTCGGCGCCCCACGCTGGCTCTACACCCCCTGCTACATCGCGATGGGCTGGGCGGCCGTCTTCTTCCTCCCCGACTTCATGCGCGCGGGCGGCATCGCCGTCCTCGTCCTGGTGATCGTCGGCGGCCTGCTCTACAGCGCGGGCGGCGTGATCTACGGCCTCAAGCGCCCCAACCCGTCACCGCGCTGGTTCGGCTTCCACGAGGTCTTCCACTCCTTCACGCTCGCGGCGTTCGTCGCGCACTACGTCGGGATCTCGATCGTGGCTTACCAGCACGGGTAGGCGCCTCCGACTTCACTTCGAGTGGCCGCGGCTTTCGAGCCGCGGCCACTTTTGCGTGCCCACTCATTGACGGACGGCACCTTTTGACAGTTACTCTCATTTCATGGCTACTGTCACTTCACGGGCCGAGACCCAGCCCGACCCCCGCCGCTGGTGGGCCCTCGGCGCCCTCGTCGCGAGCATGCTCGTCCTCGGCTTCGACCTGACGATCCTCAACGTCGCGCTGCCGACGATGGCCGAGCAGCTGGATGCCGGCACAGGTGAACTCCAGTGGATCGTGGACTCGTACGTCGTCGTGTTCGCGGCGCTGATGCTGCCCGCCGGACTGCTCGGTGACCGCTTCGGACGGCGCAGGATGCTGATCGCGGGGCTCCTGGTGTTCCTCACCGGCGCCCTGTTCGGCACCCTCGTCTCCACGCCCGAGCTGGTCATCGCCGCCCGTACGGTCATGGGCGTGGGCGCCGCGCTGGTGATCCCGCTCGGGCTGTCCGTGCTGCCGTCGATGTTCGGGCCCGAGGAGCGCAGTAAGGCAGTCGCCGCCGTCACCGCCTCGATGGCCGCGGGTATGCCGCTCGGGCCGCTCGTCGGCGGGCTGCTGCTCGACCACTACTGGTGGGGCTCGATCTTCCTGATCAACATCCCGATGGTCGCGATCGGCGTCGCCGCCTGTCTGTTCCTGTTGCCGGAGTCCCGCGACCCGGCATCGCCGCGCGTCGACGTGCTGTCCACCGCGTACAGCGCGATCGGTCTCGGTGCGCTGGTCTTCGGCATCATCGAGGCGCCCGAGCACGGCTGGGGCAGCTTGCTGGTCGTCGGCTCGTTCGCGCTGTCCGCGGCTCTGCTCGCCGCCCTCGTCGTACGGGAGCGCCGGGCGGTGCGGCCCATGCTCGACCTGAAGCTGCTCGGGCACCGCGGTTTCCTGTTCAACAGTCTGGCCGCGACGCTCGGCACCTTCGTCTTCTCCGGTCTGCTGTTCATGCTGCCGACGTACCTCCAGGAGGTCGGCGGCAGCGACGCGTTCGGCACCGGGCTGCGGCTGCTGCCGATGATGGGCGGTCTGATGGTCGCCGCGCGGGCGAGCACGCCCCTGGTGCGGCGTGTGGGGCCCCGCCCGGTGGTGACCGCGGGCCTGGCGGTGCTGTGCTTCGCCGCGCTGCTCGGCTCACGTACCGAGGCGGACAGCGGCTACGGGTTCACCGCGCTCTGGCTGACCATCGCGGGACTGGGCTTCGGCCTCGCGATGGTGCCCGCGATGGACGCGGCGCTCGGCGGGATCCCCCGCGACGAGGCCGGCAGCGGATCCGGGCTGCTGATGACGCTGCGCCAGGTGGGCGGCGCGATCGGCATCGCGCTGCTCGGCAGCCTGGTCGCCAGTGCCTACGGCGACCGGATCGACACCTCGCGTCTCCCGGCCGAAGCCGCGGACGCGGCGCGCGAGTCGCTGACCGGCGCGCACGCCGTCGCCGAGCGGCTCGGCCTGCCCGGCCTCGCCCGCTCCGCCGACGCCGCGTACGTGGACGGCATGGGCGCGGTCCTGGTGGTGTGCGGCATCGCGGCGCTCGTGACCGCCCTGCTGACGGCGGCGCTGCTGCCGAACGTACGGCCCGCCATGGCCGAGGGGGCCACGGAGGGCGAGGCTCCGGTCATGGCTCGTACCGAGTCCGATGGCGGACAATGACGGGCATGACCACGGCACGCACCTCCCTCCCCGAAGCCGCCCGGCACCTGAGCCTGCGGGAGCGGAAGAAGCTCAAGACGCGTATCGCGATCAGGAACGCCACTTACGAGCTGATCGAGGAGCAGGGGTACGACGCGACGACCGTGGAGCAGATCGCCGATCGCGCGGAGGTCTCGCCGAGCACCGTCTTCCGGTACTTCCCGACCAAGGAGGACATCGTCCTCACCGACGAGTACGACCCTCTGGCGGAGGAGCTGCTGCGGGCGCGACCGGAGGACGAGAGTCTGCTGGACTCTATGCGGTTCGCCATCCGGCAGTCGATGAGCATGGCGATCACCGACGACCCGACCTTCGTGGAACGCGAGATGAAGTTGCGCCTCCGGCTGATGACGGAGGTCCCTGCCGTGCGCTCCCGGGTCATGGAGAGCATGTCCGTCACGGGCCGTCTGATGTGCCGGGCGGTCGCGGAGCGCACCGGGCGTGACCAGGACGACCTGGAGGTACGGGTCTACACGATGGGGCTGATGGGCGCGCTCCTCGAAGCGACCATCTACTGGGTCGAGCACGACTACCAAGGTGACGTGCAGGACCTGCTCGACCGCACCCTCGCCACCTTCAAGGACCTCCCCAAGCGATGACCCGGATGACCCGGCGATGACCTCAGGGCGCCGGAAAAGGACCCGGCCCCCGCACGGCGGTCATGGCATCCTGGCCCCGTGAACGGACCGGAGATCCGCATCGAGTTCGCCCCCGAGCTGGGCATTTTCGTCCCGCAGGCGCGGCGCGCGGGGGCCACCGAGGTCGTCACCGACGGAGTCTCCACGCTCGGGCATGTCGTGGAGTCGCTGGGTGTGCCGCTTACGGAGGTCGGCGGGCTCGTCGTGGACGGGCGTGCGGTGGCCGTGTCGTACGTGCCGAAGGCGGGCGAGTCCGTCGAGGTACGGGCGGTCGCACGCCCGCAGCTCGTGCCGGGGGCGCCGCTGCGTTTCCTGCTCGACGTACATCTCGGGACGCTCGCCCGGCGGCTGCGACTGCTGGGCGTGGACGCCGCGTACGAGTCCACCGACATCGGCGATCCGGCCCTGGCCACGCGCTCGGCGGCCGAGCGGCGCGTGATGCTCAGCCGGGATCGCGGTCTGCTGCGCCGACGCGAGCTGTGGGCCGGCGCGTTCGTCTACAGCACGCGGACCGAGGACCAACTCCGGGACGTACTGGGCCGGTTCGAGCCGGAGCTGAAGCCGTGGACTCGCTGCACGGCCTGCAACGGCCTGCTCAAGGAGGCCGTCAAGGAAGACGTCGCGGACCGGCTCGAAGGCGGGACGCAGCGGTCGTACGACGTGTTCGCGCAGTGCGAGGAGTGTGGGCGCGTGTACTGGCGGGGCGCGCACCATGACCGCCTGGAGGCGATCGTGACGCGCGCCGTTTCGGAGTTCGGCTCCTGAGCCCTACTGCCCTTGGTCAAAGCCGGCGCGCGATGACCAGCCAGGCGCGGGAATCGAACCATACGCCGTCGCCGGTGTCGTGCGCCTCGAGAGTCGCGCCAAGCCGATCCAGCGCACGCTCGGCGGACGCGGCATCCAGATCGGTGACCAACTCCTTCGCCATCCACAGCTGGAGTACGGCAGCACGCGCGCGGGCGGCGTCCGGGCCGTAGTAGACAGGCTCGCGTACGTCGACGACGTCCACCGCGGTGAAGCCGGCCGCGGTCAGGTGGCCGGCCACGACGTCCGGATCGGCCAGCGTGAAGGGATCGACGGCCGCTGGGGCCGACGTCGATGACGCATGCCCGTGAGAGAGCGCCGCCCGGATCGCGGTATGCCACTCCTGACGGTCGGCGGCCTGCCAGACCAGCTGCACGAAGCGCGCACCCGGACGCAGGGCTCGCCCGATGTTGGCGAACGCGGCGATGGGGTCGGAGAAGAACATCGTGCCGAACCGGCTGACGCCCAGACTGAAATACTCCGGCGGGAAAGCATGGGCCTGGGCGTCGGCCTGCACGAAATCGACATTGCGGAGCCCTTCCGTCTCGGCTTGTTGGCGGGCCCGCGCCAGCATCGGGTCCGAGACGTCGACGCCGAGCGCGGTCCCCGGCGACGCGGCTCGAGCCGCGTCCCGGGTGGTCTGACCGGTGCCGCAACCGATGTCGAGGACATGGTCGCCGGGTCGGATGTCGAGGGCGTTCCGCAGCCGCTCGTGATAGCGAGCGAGCTCCGAGTCGTAGTCGAACAATGCGATCTCCTCCTTATGCCGCGGGGCCGTCGCGGAGTACGCCCCGCACGGTGTCGAGTCGTACACCCGGATCCACTTCTGGGAAGAGCAGCAGCCAGAGTGCCGACCGCAGCCGGTTCATGGACGGCCTCCTTCCGTGTGCCGCACCAGGGCCGACACGAAGTCGTCCCACACCGCCCTCGGCAGGTCGTGTCCGGCCCCCTTGAGGACCAGCAGCTCCGCACCGGGAATCGCGTCGCGCAGCGCCTCGCCGTGCGGCAGCGGCAGGAGTGGGTCGTAGTCGCCGTGAGCCACGAGCGTCGGCGCCGCGATGTCGCCGAAGCCGCCTCGCGCCGGACCGTCGAACTCGATGGCGTAGTGGTTGACCAGAGTCGACGCGTAGCTCCTGGCGCGCGCCACGTCACGTTCGGCCAACGCCCGGATCGCGGCCTCGTCGAAGTACGGCGAGCCACCGGCGTACGCCCTCGCGCCGGCGACCACGTACTCGACGACCGCGGCCGGGTCGGAGGAATCCGGCTCGGCCGACATGGCGAGATCGCTCGACGGCGGCGGCAGGTCGTCAGCCCCGGTCGAGCTCGAGACGAACGTCAGCGACGCGACCCGATCGGGATGGTCCACACCGAGGATGAGTCCGATCCCGCCGAACATCGACTGACAGACCACATGGGCGCGCTCGATGCCCAAGGCGTCCTGGATGCCGAGCACGTCGAGGGTCAGGTCCGTGAACGAGTAGGCCGGCTGTCCCGGCGGATAGCAGGTCGAGCGGCCGGTGTCGCGGTGGTCGTACCGGACCACGAACCGGCCACGGGCGGCGAGCTGTTCGCACAGTTCGGCGTCCCACCACAGCATCGAGGCGGCCGCCCCGGCGACCAGCACGATCGCCGGGCCCGCAAGGTCTCCGAAGGTCTCGGCACACAACTCGACGCCGTTGATCCCGAGCAGTCGCTCGCCGTGAGACTGATGTGAGGTCATGTCTGGCACGCTAGAGCCCGCGACTTCATGTCGCGGGAGATCTACCTGCACTGGCGGGCCGGACGCACCCACTCGTCACTTGCCGACCGGGCCATCGAGATCGCCGTCGAGGTCGCGGCCGATCTCGCGCCGCCGCCGGCAGACCGGCTCTAGGAGACCAGCTTCTGCCGGAGGCCCGCCGTGTCCGTCACCGGTGCGTCGCAGGTGAACCGGCGGCAGACGTATGCCGCCGGTTCGCCCTCCACCAGCGGGCGGTCGGCGAGGAGCGGGAGTTCGTCGCTGCCGGGGGTGCCCACCGCGACAACCGCGCCGGGGGCGGTGGCGAGGAGGGCGGTGCGGTGCAGTTCCTTCGTCGCCGGGTCGTCCGCCGGCCCGACCACGGCCACCTCACGCGGCCCGTCGAGCAGGGCCTCCGCGGTCGCGAGCCCCCAGCCGATGAAGCGCGGCGCCCGCGGGCCGAGCGCCTTGACGACGCCCAACGCCCGTTCCGCGGCGGTGCGATGGGGCTCGGCGCCGGTCTGTGCCGCGTAGCTCAGCAGGGCACCGGCCGCCGCGCTCCACCCGGAGGGCGTGGCGCTGTCGGTCGGGTCCTGCGGGCGGCGGATCAGCTTCTCCGCGTCGGCGGCCGTGTCGTACAAGGCGCCGGACTCCTCGTCGACGAACCGCACCAGCACATGGTCGAGCAGGAACCCGGCGAACTCCAGCCAGACCCCCTCACCGGTCACCGAGGCGAGCGCCAGGAACCCCTCGGCAACATCCGCGTAGTCCTCCAACACGCCTGCATTCGCGCCGACTTGGCCGTCCTTCGACGTACGGGCGAGCCGGGCCCGCTCGTCCAGATGCAGACGTACGAGAAGATCGGCGGCACTGAGCGCGGCCTCGACGAGGTCGGGGCGGTCGAAGTACGCACCGGTCTCCGCGAGGGCGGCGATCGCCAGCCCGTTCCAGGCGGCGACCACCTTGTCGTCACGGCCGGGAGCGGGCCGCTCGGCGCGGGCCTCGCTGAGGCGCTCCTTGATGGACTCGATCCGCTCGGCGTCGAACACGCCGTCCTGCTGAGGGAGTTGAAGGACGGAGGCCCCCTCCTCGAACGTGCCCTCGTCCGTCACGCCGAAGTACTGGGCGGCGAGCTCGGCATCCTCGTCGCCGAGGACCTCGGCGAGCTGCCGAGGCGTCCACACGTAGTACGCACCCTCGACATGCTTCCCTGTTCCGTCGTCGCTGTCGGCGTCCAGCGCGGAGGCGAACCCGCCCTCGTTCGTACGGAGTTCGCGGACCATGAAGTCGGCGGTTTCGAGGGCGACGCGGCGGGCCAGGTCGGAGCCGGTGGCTCGCCACAGGTGGGCGTAGACGCGGCACAAAAGGGCATTATCATAGAGCATCTTCTCGAAATGCGGCAAAACCCACTCGCGATCGACGGAGTACCGCGCGAATCCGCCGCCAAGTTGGTCATAGATACCGCCGCGAGCCATCCGCTCACACGTATCGGCGGCCATCTGCAACGCACCCTCGGAACCGGTCCGCGCGTGATGCCGCAACAGGAACTCGATGACCATGGACGGCGGGAACTTCGGCGCTCCGCCGAACCCGCCGCGCTGGGCGTCGTAATCCCGCGTGAGCCCGAGCAGCGCCTGCGCCAGCTCCTCCTCACCGGGCGCGGTCGTGTCCCCGTACGAGATCTCCCGCCCGGCGAGATCCCGCGCGATCTTCCCGGCGACGTCTGCGACCTCCTCGCGCCGGTCACTCCAGGCGCTGTGCACACCTTCCAGAACCTGCCGGAAGGACGGCATGCCCTGCCGGGGAGCGGGCGGGAAGTAGGTCCCGAAGTAGAACGGCTCGGCGTCAGGGGTGAGGAAGACGGTCATGGGCCAGCCGCCCTGCCCGGTCGCCGCCTGCACGGCCTCCATGTAGACGGCGTCGACGTCGGGGCGTTCCTCGCGGTCGACCTTGATGCTGACGAAGTGCGCGTTGAGGTAGTCGGCGGTCTCCCGGTCCTCGAACGACTCGTGAGCCATGACGTGACACCAGTGGCAGCTGCTGTAGCCGACGCTCAGCAGCACGGGAACGCCGCGTTTGCGCGCCTCCTCGAAGGCCTCTTCACTCCAGGGCCACCAGTCGACGGGGTTGTCGGCGTGCTGGAGGAGGTACGGGGACGTCTCATGGGCCAGGCGGTTCATGCTCCCACCCTCCCACGCGATCCTGGTTCCGCCACGTACTCGCCTCAGGCGATGGCCGCGATGTCCCCGTCGTCGAAGTAGATGGCCTGATGCAGACGTCCCCCCAGCGCGGCAGCAAACCGAGCGAGGACGTCCTGACCGGAAATGTGTCCCCGCTCGATCTGCGACACACGCCCCTTGGTGACGCCCATACGGTCGGCCACATCCTGCTGAGTCAGCCCTCGGGCTCGCCGCAGCTCCGCCAGGCGGCGCCCGGTCATCTCTGCGAGAAGCTCTTCCTTACCCTCCCGCACAGCCTCTTCACCGCCGGCACGAGCAACATGCTCAGCACGGATGTCCTGCCAGCGCGCGTAGCCGCTCACGATCGTCCTCCTTCTTCTTGAGCTCGTTCCTTCACGTAGATCTCGTAGCGCTCCTCAGCCAGAGGAATCGCCTCCCGGTACCACTCGTTCCACCGCCCCGTGCCGACGTCACCGAGGGGCCATCCTGCCGCAGCACGCGGAACGCGGTGCGGATCAAGGGGGCGCGACGCGGATCACGGGTCCGCACCGGGGGTAGGTGATGGGTCCGGGCAAGTGCGGATCAAGTCCGTACGGGTGCGGATCACAGATCCGTGCGGGTCGGTGCGGTCGGGATTCTGAGAGCGTGAACATGCCAATCGCTCTCTCGCCTTCCCGCTCCGTCCGCAGGACACTTGACCGGGAAATTCGTTGCTGGCGGAGGGGGACCTGACATGCGGGACAGCCATCGGGCTGATGCCGAGCGGCTGTTGGCCCGGGCCGTGGAGGAGGAGGTTCGGCGGTCGGGCGGGCGGACCGACGGGAGTGTGCTGCTGTCGCGGGCGCGTGGGGCGCTGGACGCCATCGCGGGGACGGCCGCGGAGGAGTACGAGGCGTACACGAGGGCTCTGGACGAGGCGGAGGCCGGGCGGCTGACGTTCGGGCAGCGGTATGCGCGTGAGGGCGCCGGAACTCCCCTGCTGGTCGCGGTCGTTGCCGCCGCCGCGGCCTGTGTGGCGGACCTGGCGCTCGGTACGAGCGCGGGGACGGCGCTCGGTGCCGGAGCCGTGGTCGGTGTGGCGGGCGCCGCGGCGACGGTGGCGAAGGTGACCGCTTCGCATCTGCCTGCCGCGAGTCGTCGGGCCGGAGCGCTGGGCCAGCCGGGCGGTCCTGAGCAGTTGCGGCTCCAGTGGCTGACGGCGCTGGAGGTGCGTGGTATCCGACCGTTCCTGGACCAGCAGCGGGTGCTCAGCGCGTCGACCGGTCCGAAGCGGAAGGCGCCGCAGCTGCGGCGTACGGACAAGAGCGCGGCGGCGCGCAGCCGCAGTGTCCTGGAGCGGTCCTTCGATCAACTCCCGGAGCCGGACGGCCCGTTCGCGGGCCGCAGGCAGGAGCTGGGGCGGGTGACGCAGTGGGTGCACGCGGCCCGCGCCAGTACGGAGACCAAGCCGACGGTGGTCGTACTGCACGGCGCGCCGGGCTCGGGCCGCAGCACGCTCGCGATCCGTTCGGCGCATGCGCTGAGGGATCAGTTCCGGGGCGCGTGCGTGGTGGACCTGCGCGGCGACAGCCCGGAGGAGCCGCCGCTGTCCACCCGCGACGCGCTGCTTCACCTGCTCAACCGGCTCGGCGCGTCCCGCGAGCAGTTGCTGTTCCGGGAGCGTTCCTCGCCGGAGCAGCAGGTGCGGCGGCTGAGCGAGCTCTACCACCAGCATCTGACCGGCCTGCCGGTGACGATCGTGCTGGACGACGCGAGCGACGCGGAGCAGGTACGGACCTTGGTGCCCGAGCGTTCCGACAGCCTCGTCCTGGTCACGGCACGCAAACCGCTCGATCTGCCCGCCGACCTCCCCGCCTGGGTGCACCAGCTGCCTGTGGAGGCGCTGGACGCGTCGGGCGCCGAGGAGTTGCTGAAGGCGGCGGCGCAGGACGCCTCGGGTCCGTACGACGCCGAATCCTGCGACCGGGTGCGGGAGTTGTGCGGCGGCCTGCCCCTGGCGCTGCGGATCGCGGGCTCCTCACTCGGCCCGCGTACGCATCGCCGGCTGGCCACGGATCTCGAGGCGTACGGTCCGGTCGAGCCGGCCGAACGCGTGCTGTGGCTGCGCTACAGCGACCAGTCGGACACGGCCCGGCGGCTGCTGCGTCGCCTGGCGCTGGCGGGCCGCGCCTCCCTGGGCGCCGCGGCGGCGGCCGCCCTGCTCGCGACGGACGAGGCGGAGGCGACCCGGCACCTTGAGGCGCTGTCGCGGGCCGGCCTCATCGATCATGTACGGGGCAGCCGTTACCGCCTGCACGATCTCGTGCGCGCCTTCGCGCAGGCCCGTCTGCTGGACGAGGAGGATCCTGCCGAGCGTACGGCCGCGCAGGAACGACTCATCGTGAACTACGGCGAGTTGGCGGACTCGGTGATCCGTCTCGTCGACGGCAAGACGTCCACGCGCGCCGACACGGTCGGCCCGCACGGCTTCACCTCGCTGGACGCGGCGCTTCGCTGGCTGGACGACGAGTCGAGCTTCATCACGGCGGCGCTGCGGCACGCGGAGGGTGTGAACCAGGCGGCCGTACTGAATCTGCTCGGCGCCCTCTGCGACTACTGCCTGCTGCGCGGCGATCTCTACCGGCTGGGCGAGATCAGCGAGTTGACGCAGGCGGTGGACCAGGGGCTGCTGGTGCGCTCGGTCCAGTGGCGTACGGGTATCGCGGCCCGTCAGCTCGGCGAGCTCGACAAGGCGCGTACGCAGCTCGCTTCGGTGGTGGACCTCTACTTCGAGGCGCACCACGACGCCGGCGCGGCAAGGGCGTTGTGCTCGCTCGGCATCACGCTCCACCACCAGGGCAATCTCACGGAGGCGGCGGCGAAGCTCCAGGAGGCGATGGACCTCCAGGCTTCTCCCGAGCTCGCGGCGGACCGCGCCTGGACGATGCACGCGCTGGCGGCGGTGGAGCGGGACCGGGCCCGTCTCGCCACGGCCCTGGATCTCCTCACGCAGGCGCTGGTCCTGCACCGGCAGGGCGAGTCCGTGCACGGCGAGGCCTGGGCGCACTTCCAGCTCGGCCAGCTCGGCCTGCGTATGGGCGACGTACCGCGTGCGGAGGCGGAACTCCGCGAGGCCCTCGATCTGTACGGCCGTACCCGTGACCCTCGCGGCGAGGCCTGGGCCCTGACCCAGCTGGCCCGGGCCCGCCTGGTCGACGGCGACCCGTCCTCCGCCGTGGACGGCCTCCGCCAGGCGATCTCCCGCCACCGTGACAACGAGGACGCGCGGGGCGAGGCATGGACGGTGTACTACCTGGGCCAGGCGCTGGAGGAGTCGGGCAGTCTGGACCAGGCGGTGCGGGAACTGGAGCGTTCACGGACGATGTTCTCCCGTATCCGGGACGTGTACGGCCTGGCGTGCGCCCGCCACCATTCGGCCCGGGCCACGCGCGACCAACGGGCGGTCCAGACGGGTTCGTTGCGCAACTCGGGCTTCGCCCGCCAACTGCTCGTGGACGCCCGAGCGGACTTCCAGCGCATCGGCGTGGCGCACGGCGAGGCGTGGACGTGCCTGGAGCTGGCGGTGGTGGACGCGGGCAACGCCCGTACGCAGTCCGCCCTTTCGCTGTGCGACGAGGCGGCGACACTCTTCGCGTCGTACGGCGACCGGCGGGGCGAGGACTGGGCCCGTTTCCTGCGCTGCACCTTGCTCCCGTACGCCTCCCCGGGCGGCACCGAGATCGGCACCGCCGTGGCCCAGGAGGAGCTGACCCAGCTCTCCCGCACCAACCACCCGTCCCGCGACGGAAAGCTCGACGACTACGTCGAGGCGTATCAGCTGCTGCTGGAACGGGGCGTCGACCTGGACGCGGGCTGGCAGGCCTGGCGCTTGGGGATGGTGCCGAGCCGGCACGCCCGGGAAGTCATGGGGGTGGCGGTGGCGGCTCAGTCCTCGTAGAGGCGGTTCAGTCCTCGTAGGGGCCACCGAGGCGCAATGGCCGGCGGACTCGTCGATCCTGAGCCGTCGGAGCGGGCGTATGAGGCAGCGTGGCTGAATGAGAGCCAGTGGGTCTCATTCAGCCACGCTGCCTCAGCAGTTCAAGCCGCTGAGCTCTCAGCCCTTCGCGGGCGAGGCCTTCCCCCCGGAACCGGCCTTCTTGTCGGAGGCGTCCCCCTTCGGGTCCTTGTCCTCCTCGAAGTCGACCTTCCCCATGTGCCGGTTCATCGACTTCATAAGCCCCCACACCGCCACGGCCATCACCGCGAACACGATGAAGCCGAGGACGCCAGGGGTCACCTTGTCCTCGTCGACCTCCGCCGCGAGGGGGACGAGGTGCGTCATTGCCAGGCTTGCGCTTGCGCTCATGTCAGGCATTGTCCCTCAGGACTGCCGGATGCCCGCGAAGAGGTCGTCCTCGGGGAGGGACGTAGCGACGAGGGACTTCGCGAGCTCGTACTCCTCCGTCGGCCAGACCTCCTTCTGGATCTCCATCGGGACGCGGAACCAGCCCCCGTCGGGGTCGATCTGCGTGGCGTGCGCGATCAGGGCCTTGTCGCGGATCTCGTAGAAGTCAGCGCACGGAACGTGCGTGGTCAGGGTCCGCTCGTCGCGCTGGAACTCGTCCCAGCGCTTCAGCCAGTCCCCGTAGGGGGACTCCATGCCGCGCTCCAGCAGCGCGTTGTGCAGTGCCTCGGTGCGCGGGCGGTTGAAGCCCTGGTTGTAGTAGAGCTTCTGCGGCTGGTAGGCCGGGCCGAACTCCGACTCCGGGTACGTCTCGGCGTCCGCCGCCCCCTCGAACGCCACCATCGAGATCTTGTGGGTCATGATGTGGTCGGGGTGCGGATAACCGCCGTTCTCGTCGTAGGTGGTGATCACCTGCGGGCGGAAGGAGCGGATCTTGCGGACCAGTTCGCCCGCCGCCTTCTCGACGTCCTCCAGCGCGAAACAGCCCTCGGGCAGCGGCGGCAGCGGGTCGCCCTCGGGCAGCCCCGAGTCGACGAAGCCGAGCCACTCCTGCTTGACGCCGAGGATCTCGCGGGCCTCGTCCATCTCCTTCTTGCGTACCTCGTGGATGTGCTCCTCGACGTACTTGTCACCCTGAAGCTTCGGATTGAGGATGGAGCCGCGCTCCCCGCCCGTGCAGGTCACGACCAGCACGTCCACCCCCTCGGACACGTACTTCGCCATGGTGGCCGCGCCCTTCGACGACTCATCGTCGGGGTGGGCGTGTACGGCCATCAGTCGTAGCTGGTCAGTCAAGACTCAATCCTCGTCAGTCGGCGCCCCGTTGTATCGGCGCGATCGGCGGCTTCTATAGTGACCGAAATCGGGGGCGAAAAATTCCGGGGCCCGGCCCTGTCCGCCCCGCAGAGAGGACGATCATGAGTACGGCCAGTACGCAGCTGCCCGAGGGCCGCTACGGCCGCTCCGCGGACGAGCGCGCCGACCGCAAGCTCAAGATCATCGGCAGTGTTCTGGGCGTCGCTCTCCTCGTCCTCATCGGCTGGTTCGCCTACTACTACGTGGGCGGCAACAAGATCAGCGCAGAAGTGATCAGCTTCGACACCTCCGCCGACTCGGTCAAGGTGCACCTGGAGGTGCGCAAGGACGCGGACGTCGCCGGCTACTGCACCATCCGCTCGCAGGCCGAGGACGGCGCCGAGGTGGGCCGCGCCGACTTCCGCTTCGACCAGAACGCCACGCGTATCGACAAGGTCGTCACGCTGCGTGTGACGGCCCGGGGCACCACGGCGGAGCTGCTCGGCTGCCACGCCGACTGACGCCGGGCTCGGCGCATGACGGTGCCGCCGGACCCCGATCCGTACGCGCCGACTGCAATACGTAGGCGCTGACCTGCATTGATGCGATTCTGATGGCTTATGTCCTCCCCCTTCGCCCGCTGAATTGTTAGGCTCGTGGTTTCGCCCTCCCCTGGAGGAACATTCTTCTGGGTAGGGCGATGCTTTGTATTCCCAGTACCGACGAGGAGCACCTGTGACCCAGACCAGCGAGAACGTCACCTGGCTGACCCAGGAGGCGTACAACCAGCTGAAGGCCGAGCTGGAGTACCTGTCTGGTCCTGCGCGCACGGAGATCGCCGCCAAGATCGCGGCCGCGCGCGAGGAGGGCGACCTGCGCGAGAACGGCGGGTACCACGCGGCCAAGGAGGAGCAGGGCAAGCAGGAGCTCCGGGTGCGCCAGCTGACCCAGCTCCTTGAGAACGCGAAGGTCGGCGAGGCGCCGGCGGCCGATGGTGTGGTCGCGCCCGGCATGGTCGTCACCATCGCCTTCGACGGTGACGAGGACGACACGGTGACATTCCTGCTCGCCTCGCGCGAATACGCGAGCTCGGACATCGAGACGTACTCGCCGCAGTCCCCGCTGGGCTCCGGCGTGAACGGCAAGAAGGTCGGCGAGGACGCCCAGTACGAACTGCCGAACGGCAAGCTCGCCTCGGTGAAGGTCCTCAAGGCCAAGCCGTACACAGCCTGAGTCCCTGAGTCCGAGCCGCGCCCCCGGCCGAGGCTTCCCTCGCGCCGGGGGTCTCTTCATGGCCGGGGGCTTCCTCGTGCGTCACGCCGTCGCCGAGCGGTACTTGCGCACCGCCAGCGTCCGGAATATGACGATGATCGCGATCGAGTAGATCAGCGAGGCCCAGACCGGGTGCTGCATGGGCCAGGCGTCCGACTGCGAGACTCCTGGGTTGCCGAACAGCTCGCGGCAGGCCTGCACCGTGGCGCTGAACGGGTTCCAGTCGGCGACATGACGCAGCCAGGGCGTCATCTGGCCGGTGTCCACGAACGCGTTCGAGACGAACGTGACCGGGAAGAGCCAGATCAGCCCGCCGGAGGTGGCCGCCTCCGGCGTCCGCACGGAGAGGCCTATCAGCGCGCCGATCCAGGTGAACGCGTACCCGGCCAGAAGCAGCAGTCCGAAGGCTCCGAGCACCTCGCCGAAGCTGGTGTGAGTGCGCCAGCCGACCAGCAGGGCGACGACGGCCAGCACGAGGAGCGTGAGCGCCGTCTGTACCAGGTCGGCGAGCGTGCGGCCGGTCAGGACGGCTCCGCGCGCCATGGGCAGGGAGCGGAAGCGGTCTATGAGCCCCTTGTGCATGTCGTCGGCGATGCCCGCTCCGGCGCCTGCGGTGGCGAAGGTGACGGTCTGCGCGAAGATGCCGGCCATCAGGAACTCGCGGTACCTGTCCGGGTTGTTGGATCCCGCGATGGTCATGGAGCCGCCGAACACGTAACTGAACAGCACCACGAACATGATTGGCTGGATGAGCCCGAAGATCACCATCTCGGGGATGCGGCTCATGCGAATGAGGTTGCGCTGGGCAACGACCAGGGAGTCTCGCACGGACTGGCCGATGGCACTCCCCGGCTGCGCGACGCGCACGGTGTCGCTGACGACGCTCATGAGGCGGCCTCCTTCTTGGCCTTGTCCTGCACCGGGTCCTTGTCCTGCACCGGCTCCTGCTTCGCCTTGGCCTTGCGGCCCTTCGCGTCCTGCACCCCGCCGTTCTCCTCGTTCTCGGCCTCGGCGAGGTGTCCCGTCAGGGAGATGAAGACGTCGTCGAGGGTGGGGCGGCGCAGACCGATGTCGTCGATCTCGATACCGCGGGTGTCCAGCTCGCGGATGACCTCCGCGAGGAGCTTCGCGCCGCCGGTGACGGGCATGGTCAGCTTGCGCGTGTGCTCCTCGACGGTCGTCTCACCCTTGCCGAAGCCCCGCAGCACCTCGGACGCGGTGGCTATGTGCTCGCGCTCGTGGACGACGACCTCTACGCGCTCGCCGCCGGTCCGGGCCTTGAGCTGGTCGGAAGTGCCGCGGGCGATGACGCGGCCGTGGTCGACGACGCAGATGTCGTGGGCGAGGTGGTCGGCCTCTTCGAGGTACTGCGTGGTCAGCAGCAGGGTCGTACCGCCGGAGACCAGCCGTTTGATGACCTCCCACAGCTGCTGGCGGTTGCGCGGGTCGAGGCCGGTCGTCGGCTCGTCCATGAACATGACCGGCGGCGAGACGACGAGCGCCGCCGCGAGGTCGAGCCGGCGGCGCATGCCGCCGGAGTACGTCTTGGCGGGGCGGTCGGCGGCGTCGGCGAGGTTGAACTGCTCGAGCAGCTCGCCCGCCCGCACCTTCGCGTCCTTCGCCTTCATCTGGTAAAGCCGGCCGACCATCTGGAGGTTCTCGCGGCCGGTCAGATACTCGTCGACCGCGGCGAACTGGCCGGACAGGCCGATCGAGCGCCGCACTTCGTTGGGGTTCTTGAGCACGTCGATGCCTGCGACGATCGCCTTGCCCCGGTCGGGGCGCAGCAGTGTGGTCAGGCAGCGGACCGCGGTGGTCTTGCCCGCGCCGTTCGGCCCGAGCAGGCCCAGCACGGTGCCCTCCGGGACATCGAAATCGACGCCGTCCAGAGCCCTTACGTCACCGAAGGTCTTCACGAGGCCTTCGGCGTAGATGGCGCCTGGCATGTGAGTTCTCCACGTCGTTGGGGTTTCTTCGGAAATACTGGGTTTGCGCGCTTGGTCCCGCCATGAGTGGCGAGAGACACACCATAACGCGATGTATCGCGTCTCTCAACGGATTTTTCCAGGTTGTGGATAAGCCGGTCCCTGACCTCGGCCGCCGGCCTGACGGGCTGCCGGCCTGAGGCACTTGCGACCTGTCGCAGTCCCGACCTGACGGACTGCCAGGCGTCAGTCGATGACCGTGTAACCGGCCTCGCGCAGCGCCTGCCGCACCTCGGCGCAGTGCTCCGGGCCCTTCGTCTCCAGGTGCAGCTCCACCTCCGCCTCTGTGAGCCCGAGCCGCGGATCGGTCCGTACGTGGCTCACATCGAGGACGTTAGCGTCCACCACTGACAACACCCCGAGGAGCGTGGCCAGGGCGCCGGGGCGGTCCGTCAGCCGCAGCCGTACCTGGAGGTAGCGGCCGCCCGCGGCCATGCCGTGCCGAAGGATGCGCTGCATCAGCAGCGGGTCCACGTTTCCGCCGGAAAGCACCGCCACGACCGGCCCTTCGAACTCCTCGGGCGTGCTCAGCAGCGCCGCGACGGGGCTCGCGCCGGCCGGCTCGACGACCAGCTTGGCCCGCTCCAGGCACAGCAGCAGCGCGCTGGACAGGGCGTCCTCGGAGACCGTACGGACCTCGTCCACCAGGTCGCCGACGATCCGGAACGGCACGTCGCCGGGCCGCCCCACCTTGATGCCGTCGGCCATCGTCGCCGGGTTCTCGATGGACACCGGGCGCCCCGCCGCCAGCGAGGGCGGGTACGCCGCCGCGCCCGCCGCCTGCACTCCCACGATCCGTACATCGGGCCGCAACGACTTCACGGCGATCGCGATGCCCGCGGCGAGACCGCCGCCGCCGATCCCGACGACGATCGTGCGTACCTCGGGGCACTGCTCCAGGATCTCCAGGCCGACCGTGCCCTGGCCCGCGATGATGTCGGGGTGGTCGAAGGGGTGGATGAACACGGCGCCCGTTTCGGCCGCGTGCTCCTGGGCGGCGGCCAGCGTCTCGTCCACCACCGTGCCGTGCAGTCGCACCTCGGCACCGTAGTGGCGCGTCGCGGCGACCTTCGGCAGCGGGGCGCCGGTCGGCATGAACACCGTGGAACGCACTCCGAGCAGGGAAGAGGCCAGGGCGACGCCCTGGGCGTGGTTGCCGGCGCTCGCCGCGACGACACCCGCGGCGCGCTCCTCGGGAAGCAGCCCGGCGATCCGCACATACGCGCCGCGCAGCTTGAACGAACCCGTCCGCTGGAGGTTCTCGCACTTGAAGTGCACGGGCGCGCCCACCAAACCGGACAGATGCCTGCTGCCCTCCATGGCGGTCACCCGCGCCACGCCCGCGAGCATTTTCTGGGCGCCGCGCACATCGTCGAGGGTCACCGTCGGAAAGGAGTCAGCTGTGCTGTAGCTCATGACCACCAGTCTCGCAGCTCACGCCCCGCCCCACGGGCGGTGAATCAAGGTCCCGTACAGGTTTGCGCAGCGCCGGTACGGCCCGCCCCCCGTCCGCGTACTCTGTCCCCCAACCCAGCCCCACGCATGAATAGAGCCCCCGGCCATGCCCACAACACCAGAAATGTCGATGGACATGACGACCGTCGGTGACACCGGTCTTCTCGAATCGCTCCAGCACGAGGTGGCAGTGTTCGCCCGCCGTGCAGAACAGACCCGGCTCGGCGGGGTCGGGCAGGTCCGCAACTCCATGGACCGTGCCGCGTATCTGCTGCTCAACCGCCTCGACAAGGAGGGCCCGATGGGCGTCAAGGCGCTCGCCGCGAGCATGGGCATCGACTCGTCGACGGTCACCCGTCAGGTCGCGCCGCTCGTGGACACCGGGCTCGTCAAGCGCACCTCGCACCCGGAGGACGGGCGCGCCGTGGTGCTCCAGCTGTCGCCGCGCGGGCTCTCCCGCCTGGAGGAAGTCCGCTCCTCCCGGCGGCAGTTGATGGCCGAACTCACCGAGGACTGGACTCCGGAGGAGCGGGAGGCGTTCTGCACGCTCCTCACGCGTTTCAACGGCGCGCTGTCCACGCGGATGGCCGCGGCGTCGGTGGAAGGGGCCTCCGTAGAGGCGTCCTCGCCGTCCTGACCGCCCCCGCATCGTGTCGGCCTCTTGACCAGGGGGCCGTGCCTGGCCTCAGATGAGATCGGGTCCCTGTAGTACTCGATTTTCCTCGTGGTACGCCCCAGGGGCCCGGTTTCCCAGAGTCGGGAGGCGCGGTGCGAGAACGGCAGGCGTCCCAAGACGCCCGCCGGGCCCGGGAGTTCGAGGCGTTCGTCGCGGGCGCGGCAGGGCGGCTGCTGCATGCGGCCACACTCCTCACGGCGGAGTCGCCAGACGACAACCCGCGCGCGCGGCGCCTGCTCACGGCGTCCCTGGCCCATACGTACGCCTCCTGGGACCGGCTGCGCGGCGAGGACCCGTACGACCGCACCCGGCAACAGCTGGCGGTGCGCTTCGCGCGCGGGGCCTGGCATCAGTACGGCGCCCTGAGTTGGGCGCACCCTCGTGGCCGCCCGAACACCGGCGGCGTACTGCACCGTCTCAGTCCCCAGGAGCGGCTGATCCTGGTCCTGCGCCTTTTCGAGGGCGTGGCCGAGGAGCAGACGGCGGCGCTGCTGGGGCTGCCCCTGGAGCGCGTACGGGCGATCTGTGCCCGCGCGATGGCGAACCTGCTGCATCCGCCGCGTGAGGCACCTCCGGCGGTGGCGAAGGTGGTGCCGTCATGAGTTCGACGGACCGCAGGGAGGACGCCGTCCGCCGCATCCTGGAGGGTACGCCGCCCCCCGTGCCACCCAACCTGCACGCGGACGTCGTGCGGCGCGGCAGCCGCATGCTGCACCGCCAGAGGGCGGCCCGGCGGCTGATGTGGCTCCTGCTGTTCGCGGCCGCCGTGGCCTTCGTGGTGTGGGCGTCGGTGGCCCAGCCGTGGGTGGAGCCGCCGTCGGAGACGACTCCACCGCTCACCGGCTGGTAGGCCTCATCGGTCGGCAGGCGATCAGCCGAGGGCCTGGGTGAGGTCCTGGAGGAGGTCGTCGACGTTTTCGATGCCTACGGAGAGGCGTACGAGATCGGCGGGCACCTCGAGTGCCGAGCCGACCACGGATGCGTGCGTCATGCGCCCGGGATGCTCGATCAGGGACTCGACGCCACCCAGGGACTCGCCCAGGGTGAACACCTTGGCGCGGTTGCAGACCTCCACAGCCGCCTCCTCCCCGCCCGCGACCTGGAAGGACACCATGCCGCCGAACGCCTTCATCTGCTTGGCGGCGACCTCGTGACCGGGGTGCTCCGCAAGGCCCGGGTACAGAACACGCGTCACGCGCGCGTGCCTGCTGAGCATCTCGGCGACCTTGGCGGCGTTCTCGCTGTGCCGGTCCATCCGTACGGCGAGGGTCTTGATGCCGCGCAGCACCAGCCAGGAGTCGAAGGGTCCCGCGACCGCGCCCATCGCGTTCTGGTGGTACGCCAGTTCCTCGCCCAGCCCCTCGTCGTTCACGACGAGCGCGCCGCCCACGACGTCCGAGTGGCCGCCCATGTACTTGGTCAGCGAGTGCACCACGAGGTCCGCGCCGAGCGCGAGCGGCTGCTGGAGGTAGGGGCTGGCGAAGGTGTTGTCGACGACCAGCCTGGCGCCCGCCTCGCGCGCGATCTGGGCGACCGCCGCGATGTCGGTGATGCCGAGGAGCGGATTGGACGGCGTCTCCACCCAGACGATCTTGGTCTTGGGGGTGAGGGCGGCCCGTACGGCGGCGGGATCACTGGTGTCGGCGACCGACCATTCCACCCCCCACCGGGAGACGACCTTCGCGAAGAGGCGGAACGTACCGCCGTACGCGTCATTGGGGATGACCACGTGGTCGCCGGGGCTGAGCAGCGTACGCAACAGGCAGTCCTCGGCCGCCAGTCCGGACGCGAACGCGAGGCCGCGGCGACCGCCCTCCAGGGCGGCGAGGTTCTCCTCCAGGGCCGTCCTGGTCGGATTGGCGCTGCGGCTGTACTCGTAGCCGCCGCGCAGTCCGCCGACGCCGTCCTGCTTGTAGGTCGAGACCTGGTAGATCGGCGGGACGACCGCGCCGGTGAGGGGATCCGCGGTGTTCCCCGCGTGGATCGCCACGGTTTCGAAGTGCTGGCTGATGTGCCTGTCGCTCATGGGCACCGAGGGTAATGCGCTTGCGCGGATCGTGACGGCCCGAGACTGTGACGTGCCGGGACGGCGGTGCGAGAGACGGTTTTCCACAGGAACTGCCGACCAGGTTGGCCAATTGTCGGACCCGTCTGGTTCGCTTGAGACATGGAGATTCTCTGGGTCCTGATGGCGCTGGTCATGATGGGCTTCGTCCTCGGGCCGATCTTGATGCGCAGGCGTGCCGGTGGTATCCAGCAGGTCGCTCCCGGCGACCCGGATGCGGCCGACCCGGCGAACTACGGCTTCCTGCGCCAGGAGGAGCTGGACATCCGCATGCCCGGCCCCGACCCGGATCTGCTGGAGGTCCTGGACCTGGTGCAGCGCAGCCAGGACTACCGGGGAGCGTCGCAGCTCCTCGCCGGCACGGAGACGGACGGCGAGCTGCGCTGGCAGCGCGTGCAGGCCTTCGCGGGCGCCGCGTCGCTGGAGCTGCACCAGCGCCCCGGCGGGGTCAGCGAGAGCCCCGGCGGGCAGTGGCTGCGGGTCTGGCGGACCGAGAAGCCCAAGGACGCGGGCGGCGCGGCCGTGCATGCGGAGTTCCTGGTGCAGCAGGCGTGGCGTACGTCGACGCCGGGCACGGACGAGTTCCGGATCATCATGGAGGAGGCGAAGTCGGCCTGCGACGAGGCGGCGCTGCTCTCCCCCGGTGACCCGATCCCGTACATCATCGAGCTCTCCGTGGCACGCGGACTGGCGTATTCACAGGCGGAGTTCGAGAAGCTCTGGCTGAAGATCCTGGACCGCGCCCCCGCGCACATGGGAGCGCATCTGGCGGCGCTGCACTACTGGTGCGAGAAGTGGCACGGCTCGCGCGAGGTGGCGTACACCTTCGCGGAAGCCGCTGCGGCGCGCGCCCCGCAGGGGTCGCTGCTCGCGGCGATGCCCCTCTTCGCGGTCTTCGAGCACCTGCCGGAGGTCAACCTCGTCCAGGGCTTCTACCAGAGCGAGGTCGTGACGAAGGCGGTCCACGGCGCGCTCTTCGCGGTGCACGCGGCCCGCCCGGACGACCCGATGCTCGCCCACGTACGCCATCTCCTGGTGTTCTTCCTGGTACGCGGCGAGCGCTGGGCCGAGGCGATGAGCCAGCTCGTGCACGTCGACGGCCACGTAGGGGCGCTGCCATGGACGCTGACGCCGGACCCCGCGGCGGACTACGCGGTGTACCGGGCGCTGGCGGTCGCGGGATACGAGGCGAACGGAGGGAGCCCGGCGACGCTGCCGCACTGAACGACCCGGTTGGAGTTCCGGACGGGCCCCGTACGTTCTGCCACGCGACAAGTAGCGCCCGCGCTCTCAAGTTGCCGCACAGTAGCGCGAACAGCGATACCAGTGTGACTTGAGTAAGCAATAGGGTGCCCACGTGACTGCCACGTTGAGTTCCACGAGGACCCGCGCCGCGCTCCGCACATCGGCGCGTGTCTCCGGAGAGTTGCTACTGATATTTGTGATGCTGGCGGTGACTTTGTGGCTTTTGGGGCGGATGTGGTCGGTCATATGGCCGCTCGTAGTCGGCCTGCTTCTGACCACACTGACTTGGCCCCTGACTCGTTTCCTCCGTCGTCACGGGTGGAAACCCGCCCTCGCCGCGTCGGTCGTGACAGTGCTGTTCCTCCTGGTCGCGGCGGGCGTCGTGGCGTTGATCGCAGTACCGGTGGCGTCCCAGTCCGGCGAGCTGACCGACGGCGTGATCGAAGGCATCCAGGAACTGCGCGAGTGGGCCGCCGGGCCACCGTTGAACATCGAGGACGCCCAGATCACCAAGGCCACCGACACCGCGGTCGCCCGTGCCCAGGACGCCCTCGGCAGCATGGTCAGCACGGTCGTCACGGGAGTGAGCACCGTGGTCAACGGCGTGGTCACCGCCGTCCTGGCACTCTTCCTGATGTTCTTCTTCCTCAAGGACGGCCCGCGGTTCCTGCCGTGGCTCGCCCGTCAGCTGCCCGGTCGGCTCGCGACCGACGTCCCGACCGTGGCCGCGCGCGGCTGGGACACCCTGAGCTCGTTCGTGCGTTCGCAGGCGGCCGTCGGCCTGCTCGACGCCGTCCTGATCGGCCTGGGTCTGTGGATTCTGGGGGTACCGCTGGTGCTCCCGCTGGCGGTGCTGACCTTCGTCTCCGCGTTCGTGCCGATCATCGGCGCCCTGTTCGCCGGTTTCGTCGCGGTGCTTATCGCGCTGGTCTCCAACGGCCTGACGGACGCGCTGATCGTGCTGGCCATCATCGTCGTGGTGCAGCAGCTGGAGGGCAACGTGTTCCAGCCCATGATCCAGAGTCGGGGGCTCGGCCTCCATGCGGCCGTGATCCTGCTGGCGGTGACGTTGGGCGGCAGTCTGGCCGGCATCGTGGGCAGTCTGCTCGCCGTACCGATCGCCGCGCTGATCGCGGTGGTCTGGAACTATGTGCGCGAGCAGCTCAGCGCCCCGTCACGGGAACCGGGGACCGGGGAGTCGGACACCGGCGCCGCCGTCCCGTCATAGCAGGTGCCCATTGGCCCCCGACGCCTGACGAACCGTTGCCCCAAGGGCGGGTCACATGACAGCACAGACACGGCGGGACGAGCGTCAAGCCAGGTGACCCGTTCGAGACGAACTGGGGAGCTTCCTGCCCGACGGGCATCGCTGCGGCTCCCACGGATGAGCCCTCAAGACCGGCGAAGGTGCAAAGTCGCCCGGTGACCCTTTGACCTTGACACGGTGACAAAGCCTTCACTGCTTGCCAAGGAGGTGGTCCCGATGACCATGACGAGAGGGGACACGGATGCGATACGAGCACTCCGGGGCCTGGAGGACAGCCGTTCGTCCGTGCGACTGCGGGCGGCTCTGGCGGTCGGTACGGCGCCTGACCCGTGCTTCGTCGACAAGCTCATCGAACGATGCGCGATCGAGCCCGAGTTCTTCGTCCGCGACATGCTGACCTGGGCGCTCACCCGCCACCCAGTGTCCCTGACGCTCCCCGAGCTGGTCCGTGAAGTCCGCTCGGAGCGTGCGCAGGCACGCAGCCAGGCGCTGCACACGCTGTCCAAGATCGGGGACCGGCAGGCGTGGCCGGCGATCACACGGGCGCTGTTGTCCGACGCCGACGACGAGGTGGCGCGGAGCGCCTGGCGGGCCGCGGTCGTGCTCGTGCCGGAAGGCGAGGAGTCCGCCCTGGCCGCGGTCCTGGCGACGCAGCTCGGGCGCGGTGAGCAGGAGACGCAGCTGAGTCTCAGCCAGGCGCTGGTCGCGCTGGGTGAAGTGATCGTGCCGGTTCTGCGTGCCGCGACGACGGCTGATGACCCGCGTGTGCGTGCGCACGCGCTCGCCACACAACGGCTGCTGCGTGACCCGGACGCCGGATTCGAGCTGGCGATCGAGGAGGCCAAGCGCGTGGTGGCCCTCGCCGGGGCCCCTCAGGACGGACGATAGAACCGTGCTGATCGGTGAGGTGGCGCGACGGTCCGGGGTCAGTGCCCGCATGCTCAGGCATTACGAGTCGCTCGGCCTCATGCGGCCTTCGGGTCGTACGGGCTCCGGCTATCGGGAGTACTCCGGCGAGGACATCCGGCGGATCTTCCACATCGAGAGCCTGCGATCGCTGGGTCTGTCGCTGCGTGAGATCGGACGCGCGCTCGACGATCCCGGCTTCACGCCCTCGGCGCTCGTCGACGACCTCATCCGTCAGACACGCGACCGCATCGCGGCCGAGACCGAGCTGCTCACGCGGCTCCGCCGGATCGATGCCGCGGACCCCGCCGGCTGGGAGGACGTCCTCCAGGTCGTCGCATTCCTCCAGGCGCTGGGGTCGCAGAGCGCCGCCACCCGCCAGCGCGCGGCCCTTTCCTCGGTCGACGAGGCTCCGGTACCGGTGGAGGCCCTGGTCGAGGCGGTACTTCGGGAGACGGAGCCGAACGTCGCCGGAGCCCTACGATGGGCGCTGGCGCGATCGGGCGACGGCGGCACGGCGCTCCTGGCGGAGGGCCTCGGCTCACCGGTGGCCGCGGTGCGGGAACGTGCCGTTCGGTCCCTCGCCGAGATGCCCGGTGATGAGGCCACAGCCCGGCTGCGGGACGCCCTCGCGAACCCCGATGTCGTGGTCCGCGGCCATGCGGCTGTGACGCTCGGGACGCGTGGAGTCGCCGATGCGGTCCCGGCACTCGTCCACATGATCGTGGAGGGAAGGAACGACACCGACGCAGCCGATGCACTGAGCATGCTGGCGAGCGACACCGCGACGGCGGATCAGATCGCCACCAGGCTCGTAGACCGCCTCGCCCACGACACCACTGAAGCATCTGCACGCGTACGGCTGACCCAGGCGCTGGCGGACATCCCGGGGAGCACGGCTTCATGTGCCCTCGTGGAGCTGTCGCATGACGGGGACCGTGCCGTTGCGCTGACCGCGGCGTACCTTCTTCAGCTACGCGACGCACGGTGACGGATCTCTCCTGGGGTGCCGCAGCGCCCACCCCGTCCGGCTCGGCCGACCGGACGCTCGGCCGAGCCGATTCGGGCGCCGAAACGCCAACTGCGCCACTCAGCCACAGCTTCGTGGCGTCGCTGCCCGGCGGAACGGGTCACACGGCATCACAGGCCCGGCGGGGCGGGCGCCGAACTGGGTGACCTGCCCCGACTGTGTACCGCTGCCCGTCCCTTCGCCCACAGCGGGGCACCCGGCCCCGCAGAGGCAAGCGTGGCCCGGCTTGCGGAGCGTCTCTGATCAGCTTGATCCCATGTCAGACATAGCGTCTGCGTGGGTTCTGCCCATCGTGGAGAGGTGGCGTGGGCGTGCAGGTGGAAGCCCGCGCCCAGTGCCGCTCCTCGTGGCCGGTGTCGGCCGGATGGGCGTCCCCCCGGACGGAGTCCGGGAGAGGGTGTGCTGATCGTCGTCACGCCCTGGTGCCGGTGGGCTGCGCGGGGCAGCGTCCTCCGGCCCGTTGGTGCGTGTCCCTCCGGACGCTGGCCCGCCGGACCCGAAGGGCCGGTGGGGGAGGGTGCCCCGCGTCGCCTGGGCGCGGGGTGTGTGGCTCGGCGCCGGGTGGGGCCGGTCTTGGACCGGTCGGCCCGGCTGGTCTCGGCGGTCTCGGTGATGACCGCCTGGGTTTCGAGTTTGTCCACCACCGTGCGGATCGCCGTCTGCCCGGTGGCTCGGTCGGTGACGGTCTTGGTCTGATGCGTGAGGCCGCGTGCGGCGATGCGCTGCCAGGCGCCGTGGTCGCGGTCGCCCTGCCAGCCACATCCGGCCCGGTCGGGGCAGACGGCCCACTTCCAACCCGTCACGGTGGGGCGGTCGGGGGCCTTGCGGTGCCGCAGCGGGGTGAGGCACTGCGGGCAGTGCTTGGAGGTGTTGCGGGGCGGGACGGTGACCACGGCGATACCCACTTCTGCGGCCAGGTGCCGGATGCGGTCGGCGATCTGTCCGCGCACCGTCTGGGACAGGCGCGTATTCGTGGTGCGGCCCATGCCGCCCGCTTCCATCGACCGCAGGTCTTCCAGGTAGATGACCGTGGCGTGGGCGGTGATGGCCTGGTCCACCGTCCAGCGGGCGGCGGCCCAGGCCAGGGCGTCGTTGAGGTTCGACCTGCGGGCGGACACGAAGCGGATCTCGTCCCGGAGCACCTCGTGTCTGCCGGACAGCTCATGCTGCTCGTCGGCGTCGATGAGCCGCTCGATGTGGTCGGCCTTGGAGTGCAGGTGCTCCGACAGGCGCCGCAGCCGGTGCTGCTTCGCGAGGGTCCCGGCGGCCCGGAACTGGGCGCCGTGCCCGAGCGCGGTGATGTGCCCGTCGTCGTGCAGCCGGGCCGGGCCTGCGGATAGCAAGGTGTTTAGGCCCCAGTCCACGCCGAGGGCCACGCTGTGGCCGATGCGACGGGGCTTGGGTACGGCGTGAGTGTAGGCCAGGTCGGCGCGCACCTTCCCGCCCACAAGGCGCAGGGTGGGCAGGTGCAGCACCGCGCCGGGCGGGATGGTGGGCGGCAGCGTGATCGGGCAGGCCACCCAGGTCCAGTCCCGGTAAGTGCGCGGGTCGGGCCGGGTGGGCAGCTGCAGGCGCAGCAGCGCGCGTTGCGGATCGTCCTCGCCGCGTTCGAGGGTGGCCTGCTGCCCATCACACGCCGACAGCAGCAGCATCCGCGCCGCCCCGGGCGGAGCCTCCAGCTCGAACACATCGGCCGGCAGACGGCCGTTCTCCGCAGCGAAGGCGGTGATCTGCCGGGTGCGGGAACGGATCACACTCGACGGGAGGTGCTCGCCGTCAGGGATCGCCTCCCGGACCGCATCCCACTCCTCAGGAGTGCGCTTGCCCGGTTCGGCGGGCCACGTCGTGCGGACTCCGGCGGTGAGGTCGGCCCGCCATTTCGCCGACCGCAGCGTGCGTCCGGCCTGTTCCTGGGCCATGCGCACGATCCGGTCGTTGACCCTCACGCCCCCGGCCGGGGCGGCCGTCCAGCCCAGCCGACGCAGCGCCATCCACGCGTTCGACGGCAGCTTTTGCCCGCCCGCGTCCTCACCGGAGGCCAGTCTGTCCACATCGGTGGCGTTCCAGTGCCCGGCCAGCAGTTCGGCGGCCATGCCGGAGACCAGATCGGCGGCCCAGCCGACCCGCTGCGCGAGCACAGTGGCCGACAGCATCTCGCCCGTCTTCTCCACCACGCCCGCACGCAGCAGTCCACGGGCACAGGCGGTCCGGGCCGTTTCACCCTCGCCGAGCGGCAGCTTCCGGCTCACCGGCACTCCCCTTTCCTGCCCGTGGTGCTGTCATCCGATCAACGACACTCCCGCGAAAAGGTCACGCATTCGATCCGCGCACCCACATGCGACGCCGAGGCCGGTACCGGACACACGGCACAACACCGAGGGACGATGTATCGCTACGGATGCCAAAGGAAACACGTGAGCCTCCGCCAATCAGCCTCCGCCGTCCGCCGGGCCGCCCTGCGGTCAGCCCTCAGCGCGGGCGGGCAGCCGCCACCCCGGGCGCGGGAAGTGGCAGGTGTAGCCGTCCGGGTAACGCTGCAGGTAGTCCTGATGCTCGGGCTCGGCCTCCCAGAAGGGACCCACCGGCTCTACCTCAGTGACGACCTTGCCCGGCCACAACCCAGAGGCGTCCACATCCGCGATCGTGTCCTCGGCGATCCGCTTCTGCTCGTCATCCACGTAGTAGATCGCCGAGCGGTAGCTGAGGCCGATGTCGTTGCCCTGGCGGTTCTTTGTGCTCGGGTCGTGGATCTGGAAGAAGAACTCCAGGATCGCGCGGAAGTCGGTCTTCGCGGGGTCGAAAAGGATCTCAATGGCCTCCGCGTGCGTGCCGTGGTTACGGTACGTCGCGTTCGGCACGTCACCCCCGGTGTATCCCACCCGGGTCGCCGTCACCCCCGGAAGTCGGCGGATCAGCTCTTCCATCCCCCAGAAGCATCCGCCCGCCAGCACGGCCCTCTGCGTCTGCGCAGCCATTGCGACCCTCCCATATCTGCCAGTTCGGTCACTCGGGCTACTCGGCTCGCACACCACCGGCATCCCATGCCCACCCTCCTCAACGCGCGAGGGTTCCAGGTGATTCCGTGCCCGTCCGACCGGCCGCGGTTGCCCACCCCATCTACGTCATGTCCGAGTCCTGCGTCTCCACAGCACCGCCGACATCCAGCTTGTCATCCGGGACGTCACGTATCTCAGGAGTGCGGGCAGGCGGGACAGCCCCGTACGAACAGACTTGTCCCACGCGAAAAATAGTGACAAGTCGCGACCTTCCTCCCCACATGCGAGCCTGAGTTCATGATCGGCGATCACCTCTGCCGGGGCGCCTGCCGGACAGGACGCTCGAAAGGAGCTGTGCCCCCATGATTCCCGCCACCGCTTCAGCCGTGCGTATCGAGGCGTCTCTCGATCCTCGACTGTCCCGATGGATGTGGCTGGTGAAATGGCTTCTCGCCATTCCGCACTACATCGTGCTGTTCTTCCTGTGGATCGCCTTCGCGCTGGTGACCGTCGTCGCGTTCTTCGCCATCCTCATCACCGGCCGGTATCCGCGGGCCCTCTTCGACTTCAATGTCGGCGTAATGCGCTGGAACTGGCGTGTCAGTTATTACGCCCATACGGCGCTCGGCACCGACCGGTACCCACCGTTCACCCTCGCCGACGTGACGGATTATCCGGCGCACTTCGACGTCGTCTATCCCGAGCGCCTCTCCCGCGGTCTCGTCCTGGTGAAGTGGTGGCTGCTGGCGATTCCGCAGTACATCGTCGTCGGGATTCTCGTCGGCGGCTGGGGCAGTGATGACGGCTGGCGTTACAGCGGCCTGATTCCCTTTCTGTCGCTGGTCGCCGTGATCATTCTGGCGGTCAGGGACCGTTATCCGGGGCACCTCTTCGACTTCCTGCTCGGTCTGGCCCGCTGGGTCGCCAGGGTCACCGCCTATGCCGCATTGATGACCGACCAGTACCCGCCGTTCCGGCTCGACATGGGAGGGCGGGAGGCGGTACCGGCGACGCAGCCTGACTGACCAGGCAATCCCCATGCTGATCGTGCGGCGGTGGGTGCGCGAGTTCCGCTCCGGGCGGCGGGTCGGTGACTCTGGTGGTTCCGCCGGACGTTTTCGCCGCGGTGCCGGTCGGCGCACTTCTGGGCGGGTCGTGGACTGGCTGTGGACGCTTGGCCCGCCCGCCTCGGGTCTCCGCCGATGAGTTTCTGTCGGCTGCGGGGTCAGTATGGGCATGACTGCTATGAGCAAGCCGCCGGTCGTCTCCCGCACGGAGTGGCTGGCCGCAAACGACACCCTGCGTGCCCGGGAGAAGGCGCACACCCGGGAGGGCGATGCGATCGCCGCCGCACGGCGACGCCTGCCCATGACCGAGGTCGACCCGTCGACTCCGCTCGTCGGAGGCAACGGAAAAGTCCCCCTGATCGACGTCTTCGAGGGCCGTACGCAACTGTTCGCGTCGTATCACATGTGGCACGACGGCCGCCCCGCCGCCGACCAGTGCGTGGGCTGCACCTTCTTCACCGGCCAGGTCCGTGAACTGTCCTATCTGCACCAGCGGGACGTCACCTTCGCCGCCTTCTGCCAGGGCCCCTACGCGGAGTCGGACCGCTACCGCCGCTTCATGGGTTGGGAGATGCCCTGGTACTCCGTGCCCGCCGAGTCGCACGAACGGCTCGTCGCCGGCCGCCACTTCGGCATGAAGGCGTGCTACCTCCGCGACGGGGACCACGTCTACGAGACGTACTGGACCACCAGCCGCGGCGTCGAGCCCATGGCGCCCTCCTACGGCATCCTCGACATGACCGTCCACGGACGGCAGGAGACCTGGGAGGACTCCCCGCCGGGCTGGCCGCAGCCGTATGAGACCCGCGGCCAGCAGTTCCGCAAGGACGGACGGCCGACCGCGCAATGGGCTCGGATCGCCGCCGGGTACGACGACGACCTCCACGGCGGACAATCCGGCACAGGCAGCTCGGGCTGCTGCGGCTGAGCCCGGCCCGGCAGCCACGGCGGAACCACCGTCCGAAGACCGCGGTGGGCACAGCACGTGTGCCCACCGCGCTCCTGGAAAGCGGGAGGACCGGAGGGGTCCCTGCCCGACCGGGACTCACCCCCGCGTATAAGTGAGCCGCTCGCCATCGGACAGCACGCGTACGAGTGTGTCGCCCTCGCGGCGCACCGTGGAGGAGCCGCCGAAGCGGCAGGAGCCGGAGGAGTTCGCCCGGTCGGCCTCGGGCGGGGCGAACCGTATCGGACTGTCCGCCTCCCCTGTGGCGACCAGGTTCATGCCGGCCTCGCAGTGGTTGCCGGTGCCGTCCGAGACCAGCGCGGCGGCCGGGCTGCCCACCGGCTTCTGCTCGATGGTCATCCGCTGCGTGCCACCGCCGTCCAGGGTCCGCTGCCAGGTGCCGAGCAGCCCTGCGGGGAGCTTCTCCGGTCCCTCGATCCTGTGCAGTTCGGCGGTACGCCCCGCCGCTTCCCAGCGGAGCGAGTCACCGGCGGTCCGGGAGAGGACATGCTCGCCGAGGGCCGAGCAGGTGCCCTCGGGGACGCTGCTGACGACCTTGGTGTCCAGCCGCAGTGACGTATCGCTGTCGGCACTGCCACCGGACGGCTTGGCGGTGAGTTTGCCGTCGCTCTTGCACTCGTAGTCCTTGCCGAGGCTGATGCTGGTGGCGACGATCTCGCCCAACTGCCCCGGTGAGACGGCGAACCGGCGGTACTGACCGGTGGGCTTCCCGTCCCGCTCGACCTCGCCCGCCCAGATGCCCACGAACTCCTTGGGCACATCGGATGCCGGGCCGCCCGTGTCACCGGAGCCGGAGTCCGAGTCCGAGCCCCCGTACGGCAGTGGCAGACCGGCGGCCGACGCGGCGAACGCGGCTCCTGCCACTACGGCGACGACCCCCAGCGCGATCGCGGCCCGCCGACCCCAGCCCGCGCCTGTGCGACGAGGGCGCGGCGACGGAGTCGGCTCCGCGTGCCCAGGCCTGAGGTCCGGCTTCGGCAGGACCTGCGTCCCCCACTCCGACCGTTCCGACTGCCCCGGCTGGTCCGACGCGGGAGGTTCCTCCCAGGTCACGGGGAAAGCGGCGGGCGACTGTGCGGAGGCGGCCGGTGCGGACGACGGCGTGGAGACGCCCGGTGCCGACGTTGTCGGCGTTGTCGGAGTGCCGGCCCGCGCCGGTGTATCCGTATCGAGCAACTGCACGGCGCTGCGCCCCAGTTCGGCGATGATCTGGGCGGGCAGCCACGGCGGTGACGAGCCACCGGTCGCCTCCGGCTGCACCCGTGCGGCCACCTCCTGGGGAGTCGGCCTGGCCGTCGGCTCCTTGGCGAGGCAGTCCGCGATCAGTCCCCGCAGCGGCTCCTCGATCCCCGTCAGGTCCGGCTCCTCCTGTGCGATGCGGAACATCACGGCGTGTACGCCGCCGGAGCCGCCACCGCCGAACGGGGTCTGCCCGGTCGCCGCGTACGCCAGCACCGCGGCCATGCAGAAGACGTCGGCGGCCGGGCCCACCGGCTCGTCCCTGATCTGCTCGGGCGACATGAAGCTGGGCGAGCCGACCAGCATGCCCGAGCTGGTCAGGGTCGAGCCGGGCACCGCGTCCACCGCCCGCGCGATGCCGAAGTCGATGACCCGGGGGCCGTCGATGGTGATCAGGATGTTGGAGGGCTTGAGGTCGCGGTGGACCAGCCCGGCCCCGTGAATGTCCAGCAGGGCGGAGGCGAGTCCGTAGGCGAGGGTGCGTACGGACAGGGCGGGCAGCGGGCCGTGCCCGCGGGGCGAGACGATGTGTTCGAGCGAGGGCCCCGCTATGTAGCCGGTGGCCACCCACGGCGTTTCGGCCTCGGTGTCCGCGTCGAGGACCGGCGCGGTCCAGCGGTCGCTCACCCTGCGCGCCGCCGCCACTTCCAGCCGGAAGCGCTCGCGGAACTGTGGTTCGGCGGCCAGCTCCGGCTTGATGAGCTTGACCGCGACCGTACGCCCGCCCTCCGAGCGCGCCAGGCAGACCCGGCCCATGCCGCCGGCGCCGAGGTTTCTGAGCAGCCGGTACGGCCCGACTCTGTCGCCGATTCCAACGGGGCCGGCACCGAAGTCGCCCGTCGCCGGCTTCGTCATCTGGCTGTTCTCCCCTCGGTCGGCGCTCCACCCCACTCTGCGCCACGAAGGTCACGAGTCGGCTGCCTATGAGCTTCCGTTTGACGAGAACAGACGCTACCTGGCTTCGGGTTGCTGATCGCGGGTTACTGCATGGGTTGGCTGGAGGCGGCCGACGCGGGTGAACCCTGGTCGGCCGCCTCCAGCCGTACGACGACTCAGATCGTCGCGGTGTCGATCACGAACCGGTACCGCACATCGCTGCTCTGCACGCGCTCGTACGCGGTGTTGACCTCGGCCGCCTCGATCAGCTCGATCTCGGAACCGATGCCGTGCGCGGCGCAGAAGTCCAGCATCTCCTGGGTCTCCGGGATGCCGCCGATCATGGAACCGGCGAGGGTCTTGCCGCCGCCGATCACCGAGAAGAGGTTGAGGGAGATCGGCTCCTCGGGAGCGCCCACGTTCACCAGCGCACCCTCCGTCTTCAGCAGCGTCAGGTAGGCGTTGAAGTCCAGCGGGGCCGAGACCGTCGAGACGATCAGGTCGAAGTTGCCCTGCAGTTCCTGGAAGGTCTTCGGGTCGCTGGTGGCGTAGTAGTGGTCGGCGCCCAGCTTCAGGCCGTCCTCCTTCTTGCGCAGGGACTGCGACAGCACCGTCACCTCGGCGCCCAGCGCGTGCGCGATCTTCACGCCCATGTGGCCGAGGCCGCCCATGCCGAGGATCGCGACCTTCTTGCCGGGGCCGGCGTTCCAGCGCTTCAGCGGGGAGTAGAGGGTGATGCCGGCACAGAGCAGGGGCGCGGCGACGTCGAGGGAGAGGCCGTCGGGGATGCGGAGGACGTAGTTCTCGTCGACGACGATGTTCTGCGAGTAGCCGCCGTAGGTGGGCTCGCCGTCCTTGCCGATGGCGTTGTACGTGGCGACGCCGCCGGTGACGCAGTACTGCTCCTGACCGGCCTTGCAGTTGTCGCACTCACGGCAGGAGTCGACGAAGCAGCCGACGCCCACGCGGTCGCCGACCTTGTACTTGGTCACGCCGGGGCCGACCTCGGAGACGATGCCCGCGATCTCGTGGCCCGGGACCATCGGGAAGATCGCCTCGCCCCAGCCCTCCTGGGCCTGGTGGATGTCGGAGTGACAGATGCCGGCGAACTTGATGTCGATCAGGACGTCGAACTCGCCGACCGGCCGGCGCTCGATGGTGGTGCGCTCCAGCGGAGCCTTGGCGGCGGGTGCGGCGTATGCGGCAACAGTGGTCATGCCGGGGGTTCTCCTAGCGAGGGTTCGTGCCCGGCTGCCTTCTTTCCGTCCGGGCACGGGGTCCAGCCTGCCGGACCTTTGAACATTCACCCAGACCACAGTTCTGCGTACGCACGCCGTGCGTACCACTGGCGGGGTCAGGCTCCTGTGCGTACGACCGCGAATCTGCGGTGAATACTGGACACATGGACGAACAGCCCGATCCCGCACACGAGCCCGGCACGGGCCTGGACCGGCGCGCCGAGCTCAGCGAGTTCCTGCGCACCCGGCGTGCCCGGCTGAAGCCGGAGGACGTGGGGCTGCCCGACTTCGGGCGGCACCGCCGGGTGCCGGGACTGCGCCGCGAGGAGCTGGCGCAGCTCGCCGGGGTGTCCGTGGCGTACTACACGCGCCTGGAGCAGGGCAACGGGCAGAACGTCTCGGCGGAGGTGCTGGACTCCATCGCGCGCGCCCTGCGCCTGACCAGTGCCGAGCACTCACACCTCACCCACCTGGCGAAGCCGAAGCAGCACAAGAAGAAGCCGGCCGCGCGGGCCCAGCAGGTGCGGGTCGCGCTGCGGCAGCTGCTGGACTCGATCGACGGTGTCCCGGCGTACATCGTGGGGCGCCGCTCGGACATCCTGGCCTGGAACCGGATGGCCGCGGCGGTCTTCGGCGACTGGGCGGAGCTGCCGCCGCAGGAGCGGAACTGGGCGCGGCTGGTGTTCCTGAACCCCGCGTACCGCGAGCTGTTCGTGGAGTGGGACCAGAAGCAGTCCGACATGGTCAGCTATCTGCGCATGGACGCCGGCTGTCATCCGGAGGACCCGCGGCTGTCCGCCCTGGTGGGTGAACTCTCCGTCAAGAGCAAGGAGTTCCGGCGGCTGTGGGCCACGCACGACGTCAAGGAGAAGAGCCACGGCGTCAAGCGCCTGAGGCATCCGCTGGTCGGCGAGCTGGCGTTGTCCTTCGAGACGTTCAGCATGGTCGACGACGCCGAGCAGTCGCTGATCACCTACCACGCCGAACCGGGCTCCCCGTCGGCCGAGGCCCTGCGTCTGCTGGCCAGTTGGGGCACGGATGCCACCCACGCCGGCAGGTCCGCTCCCCGGGCGTAGCACCCCGCCGCGAAAGCCGCTGAAGCCGCTCTGAAGCCGCAGAAGTCCTACGGCCGGTACGGCGGAGCCGCCCCCCAGTTCCACTTCGGCACCGGCTGCTCAGCCGGAGGCACGGCGTCCGGACCGGAGAAGTACACCGCGAGCCGGGTCCCCCACTCCGCGTACGCGACGAAGGCCGAGCGGAACTCGGCGTCGGTCGGCAGGCCCGCCTCGTCCGCCGCGTCCTGGAGGAGGTTGACCCAGCGGCGGCGCTGCGCCTCGGTGATGCCCTTGCCGAGGTGTTTGGCGACCATGTGACCGTGGCCTCCCTGCGTCTCGGAGTAGGCCGGCGGGCCGCCGAAGACCTCGCCGAGCCAGAGCGCGACGTGTGAGGCGTGTTCGGGGGCGAGACCGGCGAAGACGGGGGCGAGGACGTCGTCCTTGACGACCTTGTCGTAGAAGGCCTCGGTGAGCCGGGTGAAGGCCTCGTCGCCGCCCGCCCAGGCGTACAGCGTCGGCACGGACGCGCCCGTGCCGCGTACGGTCGTCGGCTTGTAGTGGCGCATCTCCTCGATGCAGCCCACGTACGGCCGGATCTCGGCGAGGAAGTCGGAGAACAGCTCCGACTTGCGGAAGCCCTCGATGTGGTCCTCGCTCGAGGTCCAGGTGATCCGCAGGATGAAGTGCTCGAAGTCCTCCTCGCAGCGCGCCAGTTCGTAGTCGACGCACTGCGGGGCCGCGGCGAGGTGGACGGCGGCACGGGTGTAGGCGGCCAGGAACTGCGCCGACTGCTGCTCGGGAATCCGGTACCTGATGTACTCGACGGTCTGAACAGTCATACCCCCCACACAAACACGAACGGCCCGCCGGGACCATGAGGTCCCGGCGGGCCATCATCCGTCTATGCCCACCGCGTAAGAACTGGACGCGTCACATCCGCGCCGCGCCGTCCGCGGATTCGGCCGTCAGGCCTCCGAACCGGCCTTCCACTGCGCCCAGTCCATGTTCCAGCCGTTGAGGCCGTTGTCCGGGGCGATGGCCTTGTCGCCGGTGTTCTGCACCACCACGACGTCACCGATCATCGAGTTGTTGTAGAACCAGGCGGCTTCGGTGTTCGGGTCGTTCGCACCTTCGGTGTCGTTCAGGCCGACACAGCCGTGGCTGGTGTTGGCGTTGCCGAAGACGGAGTCGGCACCCCAGTAGTTGCCGTGGATGAAGGTGCCGGAGGTCGACAGGCGCATGGCGTGCGGCACGTTCTCGATGTCGTACTCGCCCTTGCCGTCGTCGTCGGTGAAGCCGACCGTCGCGCCGTTCATCCGGGTCTCCTTGAACTTCTCGGAGATCACCATCTGGCCCTCGTACGTCTTGTTCTCGGGCGAACCGGCGGAGATCGGAATGGTCTTGATGGTCTTGCCGTCGCGCATGACCTTCATCTGCTTGGTCTTGGCGTCGACGACCGAGACCTGGTTGCGGCCGACCGTGAAGGAGACCGTCTTCTGCTGGACGCCGGTGACGCCCTCAGCGCCCTCGACGCCGTCCAGGGCCAGCTTGAGGGTGACCTTGGAGCCGGCCTTCCAGTACTCCTCGGGGCGGCAGTCCATGCGCTGGGTGTTGAACCAGTGGCAGACGACCTCCTGGCCGCTGCTGGACGTGACCGTGATCCCCTTCTGCACGGCGGCCTTGTTGGTGATCTCCTTGTCGAAGTTGATCGAGACCGGCATACCGACGCCGACCGTGGCACCGTCGTCGGGCGTGAAGGTGCCGATGAAGCTGTTGGACGGGGAGACGGTCGTGAACGAGGCGTTCTCGTGGGCGGCGCGGCCCTCGGAGTCCTTGGCGGCGACCGTGAGCTTGTAGGTGGTGGACCGCTCCAGCTGAACGCTGGGCGACCAGCTCGTCTTGTCGGCCGATATCTCCCCGTCGACGGCGTCGCCGGCCGAGGTCTTCATGGTGACGTCGGTGAGCGTGCCCTTGCTCACGGTGACCTTGGCGGCGTTGTTGATGGAGGCGTTGTCGGTGCCGTCCTTGGGCGTGATCTTGATTTTGGCTTCGGAGCTCTTCTTCGCCGCCGCCTCGTCGACCTTGGACTGCGAGGTGCCACCGTCCCCCTCGGCGCCGGAACCGCCCTCGTCGCCCCCGCTGCACGCAGAGAGCACCAGCACCCCTCCGAGCAGTGCGGACGCGACCGTCAGGCCTTTGCGCCGCTTACTGTTCGTCATCACACGCTTCTCCATCGTCGCCGAATCCCCAAGACACCTGAAGGTCCCCGTAACTTCTAGAAACGCTAAAACCGATCCGTCCCGTTCCACATGGGTCGCCGGTGTGGGGCACAACACGTCGGTACGACGTCGTACGACTGGTGCGTCGGTCAGCGCTCTCCTTGAGACGACAGAACCCTGGCCCCGGTTGCGGTCGTCCACCGCGACATCTTCCTCGTCGAGGCACCGATCCGGCGAATCGGGGCCGCAGTGTCTTCCGTCACTGCCCCATCACTACACCGTCACCGCACCCTCGCGGCGCCGGTCCGCACGGCTCACAGGTACCGTGACTTTCCTGAGACCCGCGTTTTTCATTAACATCAGTCCCCCACGGCCAATTCGCCTGCACCGCAAGGGGATCGATATTCCGTGTCCGCCGCTCGTCGTTCGTTGCTGACCGCCACCGCCGCGGGCACCCTCCTGGGTGCCCTGTGGTTCGTCCCGTCCGCCAATGCGACGTGGGACGGCCCCGCGGCGGAGGCCAGAGCAGAGCGGACGTCGACGATCACGACGCAGGCCGAGCCCGCTTTCTCCTCCGACTCGGCTTCCACCGACCAGCCCGCCCAAACCGATCAGCCCCAACTCGCCGACACAGGCGCCTTCGACACGACCCCGTACATCGTCGGCGGCACGCTGTTCCTGGGCGTCGGCGCGGGCTTCGTCGCGTATTCGGTGCGGCGGGAGCGGGGCTGGGCTTCCGGGGCGTACTAGACGGCTAGCCGCGACTACTACGCGGACGCGGCACGCCTCTCCGCGCTCCACCTCCGCCACCCCTGCGCGGCCGGGACTTCGGCCTCGGCTGGGCGGCTGCGGGCGTCGGGAGCTCGACGACCACGGGGACACCTGAGGGCTCCCGGGCGCCGGTGATCCGCGACAACTCCTCGTCGCCGGACTTGACCCGTACCGTCCGCGGGCTGATCCCCGCGTCCGACATCAGCCGGGTCATCTCTCGCTTCTGCTCCGGCAGGACCAGGGTGACCACGCTGCCGGACTCGCCCGCGCGGGCGGTACGGCCGCCGCGGTGCAGGTAGTCCTTGTGGTCGGTCGGCGGGTCGACGTTCACGACGAGGTCGAGGTCGTCGACATGGATGCCGCGGGCCGCGACGTTCGTGGCGACCAGGGCGGTGACCTGACCGTTCTTGAACTGGTCGAGGGTGCGGTTGCGTTGGGGCTGCGAGCGACCGCCGTGCAGCGCGGAGGCCCGTACGCCGTTGGCCAGCAGCCGCTTGGCGAAGCGGTCGGCGCCGCGCTTGGTGTCCACGAAGAGGATCACGCGCCCCTCGCGGGCCGCGATGCGCAATGCGACGGCTTTCTTGTCGGTCTCGTCGAGGACGTGCAGCACATGGTGCTCCATCGTCGTCACCGCGCCCGCCGAGGGATCGACGGAGTGCACGACCGGATCCGAGAGGAACATCCGTACGAGCTTGTCGATGTTCTTGTCCAGCGTCGCCGAGAACAGCATCCGCTGCCCGCCCGGCTCGACCTGCTTGAGCAGAGCCGTGACCTGCGGCATGAAGCCCATGTCGGCCATCTGGTCGGCCTCGTCGAGGACGGTGATCCCGACCCGTGCGAGCGTGCAGTCGCCGCGGTCTATGAGGTCCTTGAGCCGCCCGGGCGTGGCCACGAGCACCTCGGCGCCGCGCCGCAGCGAGCCCGCCTGCCTGCCGATGGACATTCCGCCGACGACGGTGGTGAGGCGCAGGTTGACGGCCGTGGCGTACGGCGTGAGCGCGTCGGTGACCTGTTGCGCGAGCTCGCGCGTCGGCACCAGGACCAGCGCGAGCGGCGCCTTGGGCTCGGCGCGGCGGCCGGCGATGCGGGCGAGCAGCGCGAGACCGAAGGCGAGGGTCTTGCCGGAACCGGTCCGGCCCCGGCCCAGAATGTCGCGCCCGGCAAGGGAGTTGGGCAGGGTCGCGCCCTGGATCGGGAAGGGCTCGATGACGCCCTGAGCCGCCAGGGTCTTCGTCAGCGCGGGCGGCATGTCCAGCGCGTCGAAGGACTCGACGGCGGGCAGCGCGGGCGTGACGGACACCGGCAGCGTGAACTCGCGCGGCGGAGTGGCGGGCGACGACGGCTTCTTGCGTACGTTCCTGGCGCCGCCGTTCGCGGCAGCGGGAGCCCCGCCGCGAGCGCCACGGGAACCGCGAGCTCCTCGAGAATTCGCCGGCCGTTTACCGGCGGGTCGTTCAGGGCGTTCGGATCGAGTCATGCTGATGGGAAATTCCTTCCTATCGCGGGCCTCAAGGACCTGCTGGGCACGCGGACGGCACGAGCCGGGGCCCGCACCCGAAGGTGCGGACCCCGGCTCGATTTGAGCGTGTCCCTAAAAATTAGGCGGGGACGATGTTCTCCGCCTGCGGGCCCTTCTGACCCTGCGTGACGTCGAAGGAGACCTTCTGGCCCTCCTGCAGCTCACGGAAGCCCGAGGTGGCGATGTTGGAGTAGTGGGCGAACACGTCCGGGCCGCCACCCTCCTGCTCGATGAAGCCGAAGCCCTTTTCCGAGTTGAACCACTTCACGGTGCCAGTTGCCATGTGTCATTTCTCCTGATAGGTGGGCCCCATCCGGAAATGACCGGTAAAACAAAACGCGCCTGAGAGAGGATTCCTTTCAGGCGCACAAAGTTAATGGGTACCAAAAACGTTTCGTTACGAACCCTAGCACAGATCCTGGCGGGGGCGCTGCCTGCCGATGTGCCCCCGCTCACACCGTTCGTGGGACCCCTGGAGCCCCTACGCCAGCGGGCCCGTCACGGGCTCGACCGCCGCGACCAGATGCCCCCCGCGTACGAAGGCGTCGGCGGCCTCCAGGTCCGGCGCGAGGAAACGGTCCGGGCCCGGACCCTGGACGCCCGCCGCGCGGACCGCGTCGATGACCGCGCGGGAGGCGGGGGCCGGGGTGAGCCCCTCGCGGAGTTCGATGGCGCGGGTGGCGGCGTACAGCTCGATGGCGACGATGCGAGTGAGGTCGTCAATGGCCGTACGCAGCTTGCGGGCGGCCGACCAGCCCATCGACACATGGTCCTCCTGCATGGCGGAGGACGGGATCGAGTCGGCCGAGGCCGGGACGGCGAGCCGCTTCATCTCGCTGACCAGGGCGGCCTGTGTGTACTGGGCGATCATCAGCCCGCTGTCCACGCCCGGGTCGTCCGCGAGGAAGGGCGGCAGTCCGTGCGAGCGGTTCTTGTCGAGGAGGCGGTCGGTGCGGCGCTCGGCGATCGAGCCGAGATCGGCGGCGGCGATCGCCAGGAAGTCCAGTACGTACGCGACGGGGGCGCCGTGGAAGTTGCCGTTCGACTCCACACGGCCGTCGGGCAGGACGACGGGGTTGTCGACGGCGGAGGCGAGCTCGCGGTCGGCCACCAGGCGGGCATGCGCCATGGTGTCGCGGCCCGCGCCGGCGACCTGGGGGGCGCAGCGCACGGAGTACGCGTCCTGGACGCGCGGGGCGTCGCCCTGGTGGTGACCGGTGAGGCCGGAACCCTTCAGCACGGCGAGCATGTTGGCGGCACTGGCGCCCTGGCCGGGGTGCGGGCGGATGTCGTGCAACTCGGGGGCTAGGACCTTGTCGGTGCCGAGCAGCGCCTCGAGGGAGAGAGCTGCGGTGATGTCGGCGGACTTGTAGAGGGTGTCGAGGTCGGCCAGGGCCATGATCAGCATGCCGAGCATGCCGTCGGTGCCGTTGAGGAGGGCGAGGCCTTCCTTCTCGCGCAGCTCGACGGGCTCGATGCCGTGGGCGGCGAGCAGCTCTCCGGCGGGTCGTACGACGCCGTCCGGGCCCTCCGCGTCCCCCTCGCCCATCAGCGTCAGAGCGCAGTGGGAGAGCGGTGCAAGGTCGCCGGAGCAGCCGAGGGAGCCGTACTCGTGCACGACCGGGGTGATGCCGGCGTTCAGGATGTCGGCCATGGTCTGCGCGACGGCCGGGCGTACGCCGGTCCGTCCCGAGCAGAGGGTCTTGAGCCGCAGGAACATCAGGGCGCGTACGACTTCCCGCTCGACCCGCGGACCCATCCCGGCGGCATGCGAGCGCACGATGTTGCGCTGGAGCTGGGCACGCAGCTCCTGGCTGATGTGCCGGGTCGCCAGGGCGCCGAAGCCGGTGGACACCCCGTACACGGGTTCCGGCTTGGCCGCCAGCGCGTCCACGATCTCGCGCGCGACGCCGAGCGCCGTCACGGCGCCATCGGAGAGCTCGACGCGCACCCCGTCCCGCGCCACGGCGAGCACGTCGGCCGCGGTGACACCGGTCGTCCCCACCACCACAGTATGCATATCCATATTCAGGAGCCTAGAGAGTGAATCGCCAATTGTCACGACCGCTGCCGGGTCGGGGTCCTTACAGGGCCCTGCGGGAGCCCTACGGTGCCCTGCGCGGGGCATGAGGCGCGCGGTCCGTGGCACGCGGGTCCGTATGAACCACAGCGCCCTCCGTACGGACCACAGCACCCACTGCACCGAACCGGTCACGGCCGTCTTCACCTGGAAGGTACGCCCCGGAAGAGAAGCCGAGTTCGAGCGGTGGACCCATGGCATCACCCGCAGCGCGTCGCGGTTCCCCGGGAACCAGGGGGTCGCCTGGCTGCGCCCCGAGGAAGGGCACCGCTTCCACGCGGTGGTGCACTTCGCCGATCCGGAGCGACTGTCGCAGTGGCTGACATCGCGGGAGCGGGCCGACTGGCACGCGCGGATCGAGGGCATCGCCACCGAGATCAGCGGCGAGCGTCAGTCGACCACCGGGATGGAGACCTGGTTCAGTCTGCCCGGCACGACGGCGCAGTCCCCGCCCCGCTGGAAGATGGTGCTGACCACGTTCCTCGCGGCCTATCCACTCGTCCTGCTGGTCCAGTGGCTGCTGGTGCCCCACACGACCGGCTGGCCGCTGCCGCTGCGCGCGGTGGTCTTCCCGGCGGTGCTGCTGCCCACGCTGACGTACGTACTGATGCCGCGCCTGAGCCGCCTGCTGCGACTGTGGCTCTATCCCTCACCCTCGCCATAGGCGACCGGGAGGGGCCCGGGCGGGCTAGGGCTTCCGCCCCCTGAACCGGCGCCGGTCCCCCGGCAGCTCGGGCGGCGGCCGGTCGGCGAGGCGGACGACCTGGTCTTCGGTGCCCTCGGTGCCGCCCTCGCGGCCCGCGACGACCGGCTTGGGGGCGCGGGCCGCCTTCGCCCGGTACTGAGCGGCGTCCGCGAGGCGGAAGAGGCGGCGGGCCGAGTGGACGGTGCCGATGGGGTCGCCGGTGGAGGCGACGCCGCATGCGACGCCCTCGCCGAGTTCCAACTCTGCTGCCCGGCGGCACAGTTCATCGGCGACACGTACGACCTCGTCGGCGGCCGGGCCCACCGCGAGCAGGCAGAACTCGTCACCGCCGAGGCGGGCGGCGAGCGTGCCGGGGAGCATCGCGCCGCACAGCGAGAGGACCGAGCCGAACCGCTCCAGGAGCCGGTCGCCCGCGGCATGGCCCCGGGTGTCGTTGACGCGTTTCAGGCCGTTGATGTCGCAGACCACGAGGCTGACGACCACGCCGTCGGCACGATGCCCCTCGAGGGCTTCGTCCAGGCGTACGTCCACGGCGCGGCGGTTCGCGAGGCCGGTCAGCGCGTCCGTGAAGGCGAGCCGGCGGACCTCCTCCAGGCGTTCGGTCTGGGCGATCCCGGCGGCGGCGACCGAGGCGAGGACGGTGGCGAAGTCGGCGTCGGCGCGCGCGAAGACGGGGGCTCCCGCCCGGCGGGCCACGTACAGCTCGCCCCAGGCCCTGCCGTGCAGCACTATCGGCGCGACGACACAGCAGCCGCGCCCGCGCCTGCGCAGCGCGATGACCCTCTGATGGCAGTACCCGGCGCGGTCCCCGGCCGGCCCCTCGGCCGTCTCCACCCAGGCGTTGGCCCCGCCGCCGGCGGCCCACCGCTCGTGCAGGAACTCCGTGATCTCGGGGAACTGATGCACGGGGTACGCCTCGTCGTCGGGGTACTCCTCCTCGTCCGCCGCCCGCTCCCCCACGTTCACGAGCACCCGCAGTCGGCCGAGTTCCCGCTCCCACACGGACACCGCGGCGAAACTCCCGGCCAGCGCGTGACAGGCCCCCGCCGCGGCCGCATGCCACGACTCCTGCGGGGTGTGCGCGGCAGCCATCCCCTGCGCCAGCGCCACCACGGCCCTCAACCGCACATCGTCACCGCCCATTACTCCAGGTTAAGGATATTTGCGATGATTTGTGACATAAGGGCACCGAACAGGGGTTTTATGGGGACTGCAAGGTCGCCCTCTACTCGCTACTCGCCCGGCCACTCCGGTTCGCGCTTCTCGTTGAACGCCGCGACTCCCTCCGCGCGGTCCCCCGAAAAGGCGACCGACCGCCATGCCGCGTCCTCGACCTCCAGGCCCGTACGCAGATCGAGGCCGTGCCCGAGGCGGAGGGCGCGCTTGGCGGCGCGCAGGCCGACGGGGGAGTTCGCGGCGATCCGTGCGCCCAGCGCGAGCGCCTCCTCGCGGTCGTGGCCCGCCTCGACGAGGTCGTCCACGAGCCCCAGCTCCCGCGCCTCGGTGGCCTCCACCCGGCGCGCCGAGAAGATCAGCTCGGCCGCGCGGGCCGCGCCGACCCGGCGCGGCAGCAGCTGTGTACCGCCACCGCCCGGAATCACCCCGACGGACACCTCGGGCAGCCCCACCACGGCCGTACGGTCCGCCACGATCAGGTCGCAGGCCAACGCGAGCTCGAAGCCGCCGCCGAGCGCGTAGCCGTGCACGGCCGCGATGGTGGGCATCGGCAGCTCCAGTACGCCGGTGTACGCGGCCCGTGCCACCGGTCGCTGCCGCACCAGCTCGGCGTCCGTGAGCGAGTTCCGCTCCTTCAGGTCGGCGCCGACGCAGAAGGCTCGCTCGTGGGTCGAGGTCACCACGACGACCCGCGCGTCCCGGTCGGCGGCCAGCGCCTCGCAGGCGGCGGCCAGCGAGCGCGCCATTTCGGTCGACACGGCGTTCATGGCCTTGGGGCGGTCGAGCGCGAGCTCCGCGACGTGCGTCGCGTGGCGTCGTACGGCCACGAACTCCCCGTAGCGCTGCTCTGGGCTTCGCTCGGCCATGGCGTCCTCCTTGGTTAACGTGGGTTAACTTCTGGCTCTGATCATCCCAGCGGGGTCCCTCCGGGGGAAGGGCGGTGGGGTTCGTTGTTGGGTGCGGGTTGGTGGGTGGCTGGTCGCGCCGTTCCCCGCGCCCCTGGGGTGGGTGGGAGGTGCGGGGTCGTGGGCCGGTGCGTCAGCCCGTCGCAGGCCGGGCATACGGCCCTGGACTGGTACAAGGCCCTGGTCCTCCGAGACCGGACCTAAGCGACGGGCATACGACGCACCGGCCCACGACCCCTCCCGCCGGAGGGAAACTGCGGGAAGTTGGGGGTGCGGGCTTCCCCGGGGCACCGGGGTTGCTTGGGGCGCGGGCAGCCGCAGGCTTTTGCCTTTCAGGGGCGCGGGGCTGTTTCGATATGCGGCTCCGCCGCGTGGGCGCGACCAGCCACGACGCACCCGCAGCCGCGACACGACCTGTCACCCCCACCCCCTGGCGGGGGTCTGGGGCACAGCCCCCCACGCGGCGGAGCCGCAAATTGATACAGCCGGGAAGGGACGGGGCTGGGGAAAGAACCCCCACTTTCGAGTGATACGTGGGCGAACCCCGCTGGCCCGCCCCGCGGCGCGCATAGCCTGCGCACTGCGACAGCGCGCCCGGAGGCGCGTTCACTTCGGGGAGAGCACATGCGGGACGCGGGGACCAAACCGGTGGCGGATGGGCGGGCGCCGGTGCACGAAGCGGCCTCGGTCCCGGTGGAGCGATCTCGGGGGCGTCATCGCAAGCCGCGGCCCCGGCGGGTGCTGGTCGCCGTGGGAGGGCTGGCGTTGGCGGCGGGGGCGCTGAGTCTGATGCGGCTCGCGCCGGAGCCGCCTGGCGGAGCCGACGGGGGCGGCGGGGGCGTCACTGCCACGGACATCGAGACCGCCGACATCGAACCCGCCGACATCGAGCCGACTGCGGTCGGGACCACGGAAGCTCCCCTCCCGATCTCGGACACCGGGTCGGCCGTGGCTGAGGGCACCCCGGCACCTCGTGACTCCCCCTCTGCCCCGAGCAACGAGCGCGAGCTGGCCTCGGATCCGGCTGTCACGCCCACAGCGACGCCACCCATGCCATCCCGCACCGCCGCGTCCGACCAGCCGACCGCAGCCCCCGAAGCCGCGAAGCCGCCCACCCCTGAGAAACCGTCGAACCCCACACCCCAGCCGCCGCTCCCGGCCCCTCACCCCGACCGCCCACAGTTGTGCGTACCGATCGTGAGCCTCTGCCTGGACGCCCCCGGCTGAGGCTCAGCCGCCCCTGCGGTTCAGCAGCCACGGCTCGACCACGCCGAGCCCTCGCACCGGCCGCTGCCACATCGGCTGGAGCGCGAAGCGGTACGTCGGGGGCTCCTCGCCCTCCTTCTCCGCCGCGGCAGCCGCTTCCGCGGCCTCTGCCTCGGAGGCGGGCGCGTCACCTGTGCGCGTCAGTTCCTCGGCGAGGGCGCTGTCCACCAGGACGGCGTCCCGAGGGGCTATCGAGGTGAGTCGCGAGGCAAGGTTCACGGTCGCGCCGAAGACGTCACCCATGCGAGTCGTCACCGTGCCGAAGGCTATGCCGACGCGCAGTTCGGGCATCGTCTCGTCGTTGGCCATGGTCTCGATGAGGCGCAGGGCGATCTCGGCGGCGATGCCCGGGTCGTCGGCGGCGTACAGCACCTCATCGCCCAGCGTCTTGATCAGACGTCCTCCGTGCGCGGCCACCAGGTCCGCGCACGTGGTCTCGAAGGCCTCGACGAGTTCGCCGAGTTCCTCCTCCTCCATGCGGCGCGTCAGGCGCGTGAAGCCGACGAGGTCCGCGAAGGCGACGGCGAGGCGGCGGTCGACCATCTCCTCGTCGTCCGCGGCCTGGACGACCCTGCCGGTCGCGGCGGCGAGCTGGCGCCGCCAGACGTAGACGAGGAACTCCTCCAGCTCGGGCAGCAGCAACTCGACCAGGGGGTACGTCACTTCCGTGCGCGTCATGCCCGGCTCGGGCGGCTCGGTCAGGCCCTCCAGGAAGGAGTCGATCTGCCACTCGGCCAGGCGGGCGGTGGTCTGGCCGGTGGAGCGCGCGACCTGGATCGCCATGGCCTCGCTGAGCAGCCCCGCCTCCACCAGACCGGCCAGTCGCCGCAGCGCCAGTACGTCGGCCTCCGTGAGCGCCCTGGCCTGGCCGATGTCGGCGAAGCCCATGGCCCGCCAGAAACGGGACGCCAGGTCCATGGAGACACCCGCGCTGCGGGCCGCCTGGAACGGGGTGTAGCGCCGCTCGGCACCGAGGATGAGCTGTTCCAGGCGGAGGGCGAGGGGGTCGTGGTCGTCGTCGGAGTCGTCCGCGTCCATCCGGGCGTGGGCCTCGGCCCGGCCGACCCGCGCGGCCGACGTGTCGGCGACGGAGTCGGCGCTGCGCCCCGGCTCGCCGTCGGAGGCGGGGTGTGCACCCGTGTCGGAGCCCGTGTCGTCGACGGTCACGCCTGCTGCCCTTCCGATCTGCCACGGCCACTTTCGACCGGCCTCAACTCTACGACAGGTGTGCTGTGGCTCACTCCTGTGCTGCGGGCCCGCCTGCTGTTCCCGGCTGGGGGTCCGGGGGTTATCCCCCGGGAAGACACAGCACGACAGGTGTGCTGTGTCTCACTCCTGCGCGGGCGGGCCCCAGTACGCCTTGGCCCACTCCAGAGTCGTACGACATGGTCAAACCCCCGTTTCAACAGCCGGGCTCGGGTACCCCACCAGTCGCATCGCTCACTTCATGGCCTCTCCGAACCGCAGTTCCGCGCTCGCTTCTCACTCCGCCCGCAGATGCACGATGTCCCCCGCCCCGATCGGCTGCTGCACCCCGTCCTCCGTGGCCAGCACCAGCCGTCCGTCCCCGTCGACCGCGACCGCCTCCCCCACCAGCGAGCGGTCCCCGGGCAGCTCGGCCCGCACCGTCCGCCCGAGCGTCGCGCACCCCGCGGCGTACGTCTCCTGGAGCCGGGAGGCGGCGGGATCGCCGCCGGCGGCGCGCCAGTCGACGTACCAGCGCTCCAGCGAGCGCAGCACGGTCCGCAGCAGCGGGTCACGGTCGGTGACCGGAGATCCGGCGAGCGCGAGTGAGGTCGCCGTGGGGACGGGCAGTTCGTCCTCGCGGAGCGTGACGTTGATGCCGATGCCGATGACGACGCCGTCGTTCCCGGCGCGCTCGGCGAGGATGCCGCCGACCTTGCGCTCCTCGCCGCCCACGGTGAGCAGCAGGTCGTTCGGCCACTTCAGAGCCGTGTCGACGCCGGCCGTGCGGGACAGCGCGGTGGCCGTGGCGACCCCGGCGAGCAGCGGCAGCCAGCCCCAGCGCTCGACGGGGATCTCGGCGGGCTTCAGCAGGACGGAGAAGAAGAGGCCCGAGCGCGCCGGGGCCGTCCACTGGCGTTCCAGGCGCCCGCGCCCGGCGTCCTGCTCCTCGGCCACGAGCACGGCGCCCTCCTCGGCCTTGCCGTCGGCGGCGAGGGCGACGAGGTCGGTGTTGGTGGACCCGGTACGGGACACCAACTCGACGTCGGTCCAGAACCCCCCGTCCCGTACGAGCGCGCGGCGCAGCGCGGTGGCGTTGAGCGGTGGCCGGCCGAGGTCGGACCAGCGGCCCGACCTCGGCTCACCCGGCTCGTTGGACGGGTTTCCTTCTGCACCTGGTGGTGTCGTCATGCAACCCACACTAGGTTTGACATCCTCCGCCCCGCATAAGGGGCGGATTCCAGCCCTGACGGGCTGAGGTTCACGGGCGCTCGATCACTCTCGTGACGTCACCCCTCCGGCGTGTCCCGCCGCGACGCATAGGTCGTACAGCTGGCTGTGGCCGCCACATCGCGTGATCTGGAGATCTCATTCCTCCACTGACAAGGGAGGAGGGGTGTGGTAAACGCCGCACTGCCGAACGGTAGGCACCGCACTACGCTACGGATGAGTAGCCAGCCCCCCTTCTGAGCACCTCACTCGCCACGTCCCCACTGAGCAGGCAGGGAGCCCCATCCCGATGTCCGAGCCGGAACAGCTGCACGAGATCGACATCCACACCACCGCGGGCAAGCTCGCGGATCTGCGGCGCCGCATCGAGGAGGCGACGCACGCCGGCTCGGCGCGTGCCGTCGAAAAGCAGCACGCCAAGGGCAAGTTGACGGCTCGTGAGCGGATCGAGCTGCTGATGGACGAGGGCTCCTTCGTCGAGTTCGACGAGTTCGCGCAGCACCGCTCGACCGACTTCGGCCTGGAGAAGAACCGCCCGTACGGCGACGGTGTGGTCACCGGCTACGGCATGGTGGACGGCCGCCCGATCGCCGTGTTCTCGCAGGACTTCACGGTGTTCGGCGGTGCCCTGGGCGAGGTCTTCGGGCAGAAGATCATGAAGGTGATGGACTTCGCGCTGAAGACGGGCTGCCCGGTCATCGGCATCAACGACTCCGGCGGCGCCCGCATCCAGGAGGGCGTCTCGGCGCTCGGCATGTACGGGGAGATCTTCCGCCGCAACACCCACGCCTCCGGTGTGATCCCGCAGATCAGTCTGGTCGTCGGCCCGTGCGCGGGCGGCGCGGTCTACTCCCCCGCGATCACCGACTTCACGGTGATGGTCGACCAGACCTCGCACATGTTCATCACCGGGCCCGACGTCATCAAGACCGTCACCGGTGAGGACGTCGGCTTCGAGGAGCTCGGCGGCGCCCGCACCCACAACGCCACCTCCGGCGTGGCCCACCACATGGCGGGCGACGAGAAGGACGCGATCGAGTACGTCAAGTCGCTGCTGTCGTACCTGCCGTCGAACAACCTCAGCGAGCCGCCTGCCTTCCCCGAGGAGGCGGACCTGGCGCTCACGGACGAGGACCGCGAGCTGGACACGCTCGTCCCGGACAGCGCGAACCAGCCGTACGACATGCACACGGTGATCGAACACGTCCTGGACGACGCCGAGTTCTTCGAGACGCAGCCGCTGTACGCGCCGAACATCCTCACCGGCTTCGGCCGTGTCGAGGGCCACCCGGTGGGCATCGTGGCCAACCAGCCGATGCAGTTCGCGGGCTGCCTGGACATCAAGGCGAGCGAGAAGGCGGCACGCTTCGTGCGCACCTGCGACGCCTTCAACGTCCCGGTGATCACCTTCGTCGACGTACCGGGCTTCCTGCCGGGCGTGGACCAGGAGCACGACGGCATCATCCGCCGCGGCGCCAAGCTGATCTACGCGTACGCCGAGGCGACCGTCCCGCTGATCACGGTCATCACCCGCAAGGCGTTCGGCGGCGCGTACGACGTCATGGGCTCCAAGCACCTGGGCGCCGACCTCAACCTCGCCTGGCCGACGGCCCAGATCGCCGTGATGGGCGCGCAGGGCGCGGTCAACATCCTGCACCGCCGCACCATCGCCGCCGCGCCCGAGGAGGAGCGCGAGGAGGTCCGCCAGCGCCTGATTCAGGAGTACGAGGACCGGCTCCTCAACCCCTACGCGGCGGCCGAGCGCGGCTACATCGACGGCGTGATCATGCCGTCCGAGACCCGCTCCCATGTCGTACGGGGCCTGCGTCAGCTGCGTACGAAGCGGGAATCCCTGCCCCCGAAGAAGCACGGCAACATCCCCCTGTAAGGCACCAGTTGGGAGCGGTCATGATCAAGGTCGTACGGGGCAATCCGACCCCGGAGGAGCTGGCCGCCGCACTGGCGGTGGTCCAGGCGCGCGCCGCGGCGGTGGCTGCCGCCCCGTCCGGCGCGCCCCGCGAGCCGGACGCCTGGGCGGACCCGGCGCGGGTGGCGATGAGCCGCCTGCCGGTGCCCGGTCCCAGGGCGTGGGGGCGTACGTACTGGCCGGGCTAGGCGGACTCGGGGCGGCCGTCCTACGCAAGATGAGTACGCGTACTCAGGCGGCCGGGCCCGGCGCGGAGTCACGATTGCGGAATGTTGTGGTCCGACCCCGAGAACGAGCCGCCCAAGGAAATGCGCGACATGCAGGACATGTTGCGGCGGTTGGGGATTCTCATGGCCTTGGCGATGGTGCTGGCGATGATCGTGCTCGGCGTCAGGTGATCCGCCGCCGGTCACCGGGCCGGTGACCACCCCGACGCCCGCCTCCGACACCCCTCCCGCCGCGTCGCTACCCTGGCCGCATGACTGATCAGCCGCGCCGTCGACTCGTCCTCGCCTCCCAGTCCCCCGCCCGGCTCGCACTGCTGAGGCAGACCGGCTTCGACCCCGAGGTCATCGTCAGCGGGGTCGACGAGGAGGCCGTGACCGCTCCCACCCCCGCCGAGCTGGCATGCGCGCTCGCCGAGGCGAAGGCCTCGGTGGTGGCGGCGAAACCCGAGGTCAAGGGCGCCCTGGTGGTCGGCTGCGACTCGGTGCTCGATCTGGACGGCGAGGCGCTCGGCAAGCCCGCGGACGCAGAGGAGGCCACCGCGCGCTGGAAGTCGATGCGCGGGCGTGCGGGAACGCTGCAGACGGGGCACTGCGTGTACGACACGGTGACGGGGCGGTACGCCTCGGCGACCGCGTCCACGGTGGTCCGGTTCGGCGAGCCGACGGACGCCGAGATCGCCGCATACGTCGCCTCGGGTGAACCCCTTTACGTGGCCGGGGCGTTCACGCTGGACGGCCGCTCGGCCCCGTTCATCGAGGGCATCGACGGGGACCACGGCAACGTCATCGGGATCTCGCTGCCGATGCTGCGCCGTCTGTTGGCCCAACTGGGCGTCGGGATCACGGAGTTGTGGACGCCCCGGGAAAGCTGATGCCGATCAGGAGGCCGTGGGTGCCGTCGGCGTGACCGTGGAGCCCGGTCCGGCGCCCTCGCCCGGCACGGTATCGGAGGCGTCGGTCCCGCTCTCACGGTCGTACGCCATGAAGATCAGCACGATCAGCCCGAACACCACCATCATGAAGGCGAACGCGCCCCAGCCCACCAGCCCGACCGTGAACGCACCGAGCAGGCCGTGCACCACCGCCGCACTGATGAGCACGATGCGGCCGAGGCCGGCGGGGGCGCGGTCGCGCAGGGCGACGCGCAGCGCGACGAAGCCGCAGAAGGCGAAGTAGAGGCCGAAGACCAGGCCCGCGACCTTCGACGAGACGGACATCATGCCCGCGTCGAGCCCTGCGAGGGACATCTCCTGCCGGTCGACGACGATTCCCATGAACCAGTTGACAAGTGCGATGCCGAACGCTTCCGCGAAGAGCACGATCGCGGCCACCCACGCCACCGGTCTGCGTACCACCGGCCCCCACCCACTTTCGACTGCCGTTCGACCGGGGCTTGCGTTACCCCATGTAGCGTTCGATACATCCCGAACGCTACATGGGGCCCCCGCTCGAGCGAAGCCGAGAGTGGGGGAGGGTAAACGTCGGGACAAGAGATCCGGCGAAGGCAAAGATTCACTGGGCCATTCGTAGGAACTCCACAAAGAAACGGTGTGGGCCGCAGCACGCTCTCACAGAGACCTTGGCCACATCAGGGGGCTAGGGTTCTTGGGAAGCCCCCTGCGTACCGCGGTGCGACAAGGGATTTCGCGGGCGAGCGGGCCTCGGATCACGCTCCGTGTGGGCAAGCTCACCATCGGGGACGGGTCGAAACGACGTGTCGGCAGTCCCTAAACTCGGCTTGTTTCAAGGAGAGGGAGCCAACGTGCGCAAGGTGTTGATCGCCAATCGTGGCGAAATCGCTGTCCGTGTCGCCCGGGCGTGCCGAGACGCCGGTATCGCGAGCGTGGCGGTGTACGCCGAGCCGGACCGGGACGCACTGCATGTGCGGGCCGCGGACGAGGCATTCGCCCTGGGCGGTGACACTCCGGCCACCAGCTACCTGGACATCACCAAGGTGCTCCAGGCGGCCAAGGACTCCGGGGCGGACGCGATCCACCCCGGCTACGGCTTCCTTTCGGAGAACGCGGACTTCGCGCAGGCGGTGCTGGACGCCGACCTGATCTGGATCGGCCCGCCCCCGCAGGCGATCCGCGACCTGGGCGACAAGGTCGCCGCCCGGCACATCGCGCAGCGCGCGGGTGCTCCGCTGGTGGCGGGCACCCCGGACCCGGTGAACGGCGCCGAGGAGGTCGTGGCCTTCGCCGAGGAGCACGGCCTGCCGATCGCGATCAAGGCGGCCTTCGGAGGCGGCGGTCGCGGTCTGAAGGTGGCCCGCACCCTCGAAGAGGTCCCCGAGCTGTACGACTCTGCGGTGCGCGAGGCGGTGGCGGCCTTCGGGCGCGGCGAGTGCTTCGTGGAGCGCTACCTGGACAAGCCGCGGCATGTGGAGACCCAGTGCCTGGCCGACCAGCACGGCAATGTCGTGGTCGTCTCGACCCGTGACTGCTCCCTCCAGCGCCGCCACCAGAAGCTGGTCGAGGAGGCCCCGGCGCCGTTCCTCACGGAGGAGCAGAACAAGCAGTTGTACGCGGCCTCGAAGGCGATCCTCAAGGAGGCCGGGTACGTCGGTGCCGGCACCGTGGAGTTCCTGGTCGGCGTGGACGGCACGATCTCCTTCCTGGAGGTCAACACCCGCCTCCAGGTGGAGCACCCGGTCACCGAGGAGGTCACCGGCATCGACCTGGTCCGCGAGATGTTCCGCATCGCCGACGGCGAGGAACTGGGCTACGACGACCCGGCGATCCGCGGCCATTCCTTCGAGTTCCGCATCAACGGCGAGGACCCGGGCCGCAACTTCCTGCCCGCCCCCGGCACGGTCACGACCTTCGCGCCACCGTCGGGTCCGGGCGTGCGCCTGGACGCGGGTGTGGAGTCCGGCGCGGTGATCGGCCCGGCCTGGGACTCACTGCTCGCCAAGCTGATCGTCACCGGCGCGAGCCGTGAGCAGGCCCTGCAGCGGGCCGCCCGTGCGCTGGCCGAGTTCCAGGTCGAGGGCATGGCCACGGCCATCCCGTTCCACCGCGCGGTCGTCGCGGACCCGGCGTTCACCAGCAACCCGTTCCGGGTGCACACCCGCTGGATCGAGACCGAGTTCGTCAACGAGATCAAGCCCTTCGCCGCTCCGATGGCCACAGAGGCAGACGAAGAGCCGGACCGCGAGACGGTCGTCGTCGAGGTCGGCGGCAAGCGCCTGGAGGTCTCCCTGCCGTCCTCGCTGGGCATGTCCCTGGCCCGTACGGGACTTGCGGCGGGCGCCAAGCCCAAGCGCCGCGCGGCTAAGAAGTCCGGCCCGGTCGCCTCCGGCGACACCCTGGCCTCCCCGATGCAGGGCACCATCGTCAAGGTCGCCGTCGAGGAGGGCCAGGAGGTCAAGGAGGGCGACCTGGTCGTCGTCCTGGAGGCCATGAAGATGGAACAGCCCCTGAACGCCCACCGCTCCGGCACCATCAAGGGCCTGGCTGCGGAGATCGGCGCGTCGGTCACGTCGGGCGCGGTGATCTGCGAGATCAAGGACTGAGGCCTCCGGCGGTTAGCGGGGGGCCTACCGGGTGGGAGGGTTCTCTTCCCCAGCCCCGCCCCTTCCCGAAACTGGGGGCTGCGCCCCCAGGCCCCCCGCCAAGGGGGTGGGGGGCGACAGTCGTGTCGCGGCTGCGGGTGCATTGTGGCTGGTCGCGCCCGCGCGGCGGAGCCGCAAATCGGATACAGCCCCGCGCCCCTAAAAGCAAAAGCCTGCGGCTCCACTCACCCCAGCCACAACGCTCCCGCAGTTTCCCTCCGGCGGGAGGGGGCGTGGGCCGGTGCGTCGTATGCCCGTCGCTTAGGTTCTGTCTCGGAGAACCAGGGCCTTGTACCAGCCCAGGGCCGTATGCCCGGCCTGCGACGGGCTGACGCACCGGCCCACGACCCCGACCCACGCACCCACCCAAGGGGCGCGGGGAACGGCGCGAGCAACCACAACGCACCCGCAGCCGCCCAACCGCCGGAGGCACCCCGCGGGGAACGGCGCGACCAGCCACAGCCGGGCCCGCAGCCAAACCCGTTCAAGCCAGCGCTCAGCGCCGACGCATATCCGCAACCCGCGCCCGCTCACTCTGGGGCTGTTCCCCCAGAACCCCAGCAGTGCTCCGCAACTGCGGCCCCCCACCGGGGACTTGGCCCCGCCGCGGGCCGGGAAGCGGCACATCCCGGCGGGGCGACTGCCGCCCCGCCGGGCTCGCGTCGCCGGACGATCCGGCAACAGCGATCTGTACCCCCTGGTCGGCCAAGGCCTGCAACTCGGTGGCCGCACGGTCGTCATGCGCGGGCGGCTCGTCCGTGACCAGGCGTGTGATCACATCCGTCGGCACCGTCTGGAACATCGTGTCCGTACCGAGCTTGGTGTGATCGGCTAGGACGACGACCTCCGCGGCGGCCTGTACCAGGGCCCTGTCCACGCTGGCCGACAGCATGTTGGAGGTGGACAGGCCGCGCTCGGCGGTCAGTCCGCTCCCGGACAGGAAGGCCCGGGAGACCCGCAGCCCCTGGAGGGACTGCTCGGCCCCGCTGCCGACGAGGGCGTAGTTGGAACCGCGCAGGGTGCCGCCGGTCATCACGACCTCGACACGGTTGGCATGGGCCAACGCCTGAGCCACCAGAAGGGAGTTGGTGACGACGGTCAGCCCGGGCACCCGCGCGAGCCGGCGGGCCAGCTCCTGTGTGGTGGTGCCCGCCCCGACCACGATGGCCTCGCCTTCTTCGACGAGACTCGCGGCGAGATCGGCGATGGCCGTCTTCTCGGCGGTCGCGAGATGTGACTTCTGCGGAAAGCCGGACTCCCGCGTGAACCCGCCCGGCAATACCGCACCGCCGTGCCGGCGGTCGAGGAGTCCTTCTGCCTCCAGTGCGCGCACGTCCCGCCGTACGGTCACTTCAGAGGTCTGGACGACGCGGGCGAGCTCACGGAGCGACACGGCCCCGTTCGCTCGCACCATTTCGAGGATCAATTGGCGACGTTCTGCAGCGAACACGAAACTGACAGTAACCCCAACGACCGTCTGCTTTCAGCAGTTTGCGCCGAATAACAGAAGTTGTTCGCACGGCAGCACGGAAAGTGGTATACGCGCCCACTCCCGCTGTCCACGCCGTACGAAGGTGCGGCAACTCCCTGTGACCAGCGGGGAGTTGCTTCCGGCCGTCAGGTCTCGCTCTCGGTCTTCCGGGTGTGGAGCTGCCTGGCCACCTCGGCGATCGAGCCCGAAAGGGACGGGTACACGGTGAACGCGTTCGCGATCTGTTCGACTGTCAGGTTGTTGTCGACCGCGATCGAGATCGGATGGATCAGTTCCGAGGCGCGCGGCGAGACGACCACACCGCCGACGACGATCCCGGTGCCCGGCCGGCAGAAGATCTTCACGAAGCCGTCTCGGATGCCCTGCATCTTGGCGCGCGGGTTGCGCAGCAGTGGCAGCTTCACGACCCGGGCGTCGATGACGCCGCCGTCGACGTCCGCCTGTGAGTAGCCGACGGTCGCGATCTCGGGGTCGGTGAAGACGTTCGACGACACGGCCTTCAGGTTCAGCGGGGCGACCGCGTCACCGAGGAAGTGGTACATGGCGATACGGCCCTGCATCGCCGCCACGGAGGCGAGCGCGAAGACTCCGGTGACGTCACCGGCCGCGTACACGCCCGGAGCCGACGTCCTGGACACCTTGTCGGTCCAGATGTGCCCGGAGTCCTTCACCTTGACGCCGGCCCCTTCGAGGCCCATGCCATGGCTGTTGGGGATGGCGCCGACGGCCATCAGACAGTGCGAGCCGGTGATGACACGTCCGTCGGACAGCGTCACCTCGACCCGGTCGCCCACGCGCTTGGCGGACTGGGCACGGGAGCGCGCCAGGACGTTCATGCCGCGCCGCCGGAACACGTCCTCCAGGACGCCCGCGGCGTCCGAGTCCTCGCCCGGCAGCACACGGTCACGACTGGACACGAGGGTGACGCGGGAGCCGAGCGCCTGGTAGGCGCCGGCGAACTCGGCGCCGGTGACGCCGGACCCGACCACGATGAGCTCGTCGGGCAGCTCGTCGAGGTCGTACACCTGGGTCCAGTTCAGGATCCGCTCCCCGTCCGGCTGCGCGTCGGGCAGCTCACGGGGATGCCCGCCGGTGGCGATGAGTACGGCATCGGCGACGAGCGTCTCCTCGCTACCGTCCGCGGCCCGCACGACGACCTTCCGGGACCCGTCCAGGGCCTGCTGCCCGTCGAGCCGCCCGCGTCCGCGCATGACCCGCGCACCGGCGCGCGTCACAGAAGCCGTGATGTCGTGCGACTGGGCGAGCGCGAGCCGCTTCACCCGCCGGTTGACCTTGCCGAGATCGACTCCGACCACCCGGGCGGGTGTATCGATGTGAGGAGTGTCATCGGCGACGATGATGCCGAGTTCCTCGTACGAGGAGTCGAAGGTGGTCATCACCTCGGCGGTCGCGATCAGGGTCTTGGACGGCACGCAGTCGGTGAGCACCGACGCGCCGCCCAGGCCGTCGCAGTCGACGACGGTTACCTCCGCGCCGAGTTGGGCGGCCACCAGGGCCGCCTCGTATCCGCCGGGTCCGCCACCGATGATCACGATCCGAGTCACGTACTCCATTGTCCCGCACGCCCCACGGTGCTTCGCGCCCGGGGGCGTCCTCCGGGTGCCTCTGTTGCAGGAGAGGTGCAGGCATTGCTGCCGTACTCTCAACCCCATGTCGCTCTACGCCGCGTACGCCGGCAATCTCGACCCGCGGCTCATGACGCGCCGCGCCCCGCATTCGCCGCTGCGCGCCACGGGGTGGCTCAACGGCTGGCGGCTGACCTTCGGCGGCGAGCACATGGGCTGGGAGGGCGCGCTCGCGACCATCGTCGAGGCACCGCGCTCGCAGGTGTTCGTCGCGCTGTACGAAGTCGCTCCGCTCGACGAGGACTCCCTGGACCGCTGGGAAGGCGTCGGCCTCGACATATACCGGCGGATGCGGGTCCGTGTGCACACGCTGGAGGGCGAGGAGCCGGCGTGGGTGTACGTGCTGAACGGCTATGAGGGCGGACTGCCTTCGGCGCGCTACCTGGGGGAGATCGCGGACGCGGCGGAGTCGGCGGGGGCGCCGCACGACTATGTGATGGAGCTGCGGAAGCGGCCCTGTTGACCCTTCACGGCCGCCGCGAGCATACGGCCTCGGCGGCGCGTTGGCGTGCGGTCCCGGCGGAGCCTTCATCGGAAACGACAAGGCAACGATCGTCAACCGGTGGCCCGAGCCATCTACGCGCGTAGGCCAAGACCAGCTACCCTCATCGCGTGAACGCATCTCTCCTTCCGGACGACCTCCCGGGTGACCCCTACGCCGCCGCCGACGACGCCGCCGCGCGCCTGCGCGAGCTCACGGGTGCCGAGACCCACGACGTCGCCCTCGTGATGGGCTCCGGCTGGGCCCCGGCCGTGGAGGCGCTCGGCGCCCCCGAGACCGAGTTCGAGGTCACTGACCTGCCCAGCTTTCCGCCCCCTGCGGTCAAGGGCCATGGCGGCAGGGTCCGCTCGTACCGCATCGGCGACAAACGCGTGCTCGTCTTCCTGGGCCGCACCCACTACTACGAGGGCCATGGCGTCGCCGCCGTCGTGCACGGCGTCCGCACCGCCGTGGCCGCGGGCAGCAAGACCGTCGTCCTGACCAACGGCTGCGGCGGCCTGCGCGCCGACATGCGCCCCGGCCAGCCGGTCCTGATCAGCGACCACATCAACCTCACGGCGACGTCCCCGATCATCGGCGCCAACTTCGTCGACCTCACCGACCTCTACTCCCCCCGCCTCCGGGCCCTCTGCAAGGAGATCGACCCCACCCTCCAGGAGGGCGTCTACGCCCAGTTCACCGGCCCGCACTACGAGACTCCGGCCGAGATCCGCATGGCCCGCGTCATCGGGGCGGACCTGGTCGGGATGTCGACGGTCCTGGAGGCCATCGCCGCGCGCGAGGCGGGCGCCGAGGTCCTGGGCATCTCCCTCGTGACGAACCTCGCCGCCGGCATGACGGGGGAGCCCCTCAACCACGAGGAGGTTCTGCAGGCGGGGCGCGATTCGGCTACGCATATGGGGGCGTTGCTGACGCAGGTGCTGGCCCGCGTCTAGCCTCCGGCGGTTGGGCGGGTGGGTTCGTTGTTGGGTGCGGGTGCGTTGTGGCTGGTCGCGCCGTTCCCCGCGGGGTGCCTCCGGCGGTTGGGCGGCTGCGGGTTGAGTGTGGTTGCTCGCGCCGTTCCCCGCGCCCCTGGGT